>CALYTB010000182.1 GCA_945486035.1 uncultured Clostridia bacterium | reverse complement strand
GGGTGGGGCCCGCGCCGCTGAGGCAGAAGGCCGCGCCCGTGCTCCGGGCCAGGGCCGCGATTTTCTCGTAGTCCGGGATCAGCTTCTTGCGGTAGTCCTGGTGGAGCTTATCCTGCATGGCGCAGCGCAGCAGCTTTTCGTCCCCCAGCTCCAGGGCCTTGAGCACCATGGCGCCGTGGGATACATTATAAATGGCATCCGCCCGGGAAACCTGCGGGGGCAGCACGCTCCGGGCCAGGGGGGTGGGCAGGTCGAAATCCGGCACCAGGGCCAGAAACTCCCAGTCCGGGTGCAGGGGGAAGTTCACGGAAACCGGCAGACCGTTATCCACCATGGAGGCGGTGAGCCCACCGTAGAAGGCCGGGGCCAGGTTGTCCGGGTGGCCCTCCATGGCGTTGGTGATGTTGAGAAGGCCCTGGGTGGAGAGCTTGTTGCCCCGGAGCATATTGGCGCCCATGGCTCCGGCCACCAGCAGCGCGGCGGAGGAGCCCAGCCCCCGGCAGATGGGGATATGGGCATCGATGTGGATTTTCACGCCCCGGATCTCCTCGCTGAGGGAGGAGAGCACGGCGCAATAGGAGGTATAGGCCAGGTTGTCGGGACCGGTATAGGCTTCGTCGCAGCCGGTGATTTCCAGGCCCGATTCGGTTTCCTCGAAGGTGACATCGGTATAAAGCCCCAGGGCACAGCCGAAGGCATCGAAGCCCGGGCCTAAGTTCGCCGTGGTGGCGGGAACGCGGATGGTGACTTGGTTCATGGTAAGTTCCTTTCATA
Source organism: uncultured Clostridia bacterium (assembly GCA_945486035.1). GTDB lineage: Bacteria > Bacillota > Clostridia > Oscillospirales > Oscillospiraceae > Faecousia. The sequence continues at coordinate 3,612 of CALYTB010000182.1, read as the reverse complement.
CGAAAAAAGAACTGTCATTGCGAACCAGTCCGCAGACTGGTGTGGCAATCCCCCAACTTTTCCGAACGGCTGGTTGGGGCGTTCCCTCGTTGTTTGTACATTTCGGAATGTGTTTATCGGTTTACGCAGCTGCCCGATAAATTGGTGTTTGGCGCAGAACCTCAAGCAACAGAAGACCTTGTCATCCTGAGCGAAGCGCAGCGAAGTCGAAGGATCTTGGCACTGAATTTACCCGAAAACGAAACAAAATGCGTAGATCCCTCGACTCGCTGCGCTCGCTCGGGATGACAGCCTTTTTGTGTAAACAACAATTTGTCGTTCCGTTTTGGCCATGCGGATATGGTTTTCACAGGTTCAGCACATAGTCCAGCATCGCTTCCTTGGCGATGATCCCGGTGTGGCGTTCGGGTTTGCCCTGGAGGGAGGACAGATTCTCGGGAATGGGTACGCCGGTGGCTTCTTCCAGCTGGCGCATCTGGGCGTACTCGTCGCCCTGGGCTTTCACGCCCACGGCCCGGAGCACCGCCGCGGGGAACTTGTAGGGGGAGGCGGTGGACAGCACCACCATGGGGGTGTGGTCGCCGGTCTGGTTTACATAATCTTCCGCAGCGGCCCAGCCGGAGGCGGTGTGGGGATCGCACAGGTAGCCGTAATCCCGGTAAACCCTGCCCATGACCTCCTCAGCCCGGGCATCGTCGCAGCAATCGGCCCAGAACTCCGCCTGGATGGCCTCCCGGAGGGAATCGGGGACGGTGTAGAAGCCCTCTTTGTTGAGCCTCCCCATGAGGTCGGCAACCAGAGCAGTGTCGCCGCTCAGCAGGTACAAAAGCCTTTCTAAGTTGCTGGACACCAGAATGTCCATGGAGGGGGAGGTGGTTTTGTACAGGGGGCGGCGGCGGTCATAGGTGCCGGTTTGGATAAAGTCCGTCAGCACATTGTTGGCGTTGGAGGCGCAGATCAGCTTTCCCACGGGCAGGCCCAGCTTTTTCGCCAGGTAGCCTGCCAGAATGTCGCCGAAGTTCCCGGTGGGGACGGAGAAGTTCACCTTGTCGCCCAGCCGGATCTCGTCCGCATCCAGCAACTCCCGGTAGGCGCGGAAGTAGTACATGAGCTGGGGGGCCAGACGGCCGATGTTGATGGAGTTGGCGCTGGACAGCCGGAAGGGAAGGGGCTTTCCCTGGCAGGCGGCGAAGATGTTCTTCACCCCGGTCTGGGCATCGTCGAAATTCCCGCGCACCGCGCAGACCGCCACGTTGCTGCCCTCCTGGGTCACCATCTGGGCCCGCTGGACCTGGCTCACGCCGCCGTCGGGGTAGAACACGCAGATGCGCACCCCGGGCACGTCGTGGAAGCCCTCCAGGGCGGCCTTGCCGGTGTCGCCGGAGGTGGCGGTGAGGATGAGAATGTCCTCGGAAACGCCCTGGACCTGCTTCGCCGCGGTGAGCAGCTGGGGCAGCATGGAAAGGGCCACGTCCTTGAAGGCGGAGGTGGGGCCGCGGAACAGCTCCAGCACCCGGAAGGGGCCGGCTTTCACCGTGGGGGTCAGGGCTTCGGTCTGGAATTTGCCGGTGTAGGCCCGGCGGACAAGGTTTTCCATATCGGGGATATCCGGCAGCAGGGCGGAGAGAATCGCCGTGGCCATGGCCTGGCTGTCCCCCGCGAGGCAGGCTTTCCAGTCAAAGGCGGGAAGTCGGGAGGGTATATAGAGCCCACCGTCGGGGGCCAGACCCTCCAGCACGGCCTGGGCACTGCTGGCGGTGAGGGATGGGTTTCGGGTGGAATGATACAGCATGGCGGGCCTCCTGAATCTTTGCCAATTGCACAAAAAGTGGGGAAATCCCGGGAAATCCTTGGCTTTTTGGTGCAGTTGAAATTTGAATGGGTATATGATATACTGTTTTTCATAAAAATGCAAGTGTTTTCGCCACGCATACGGACAGGGGCGGGGCGGTAAAGGCAAGGAAACAGCAAATTGGTGTTTGATGGTTTTGTACACACTGCGTTCTTACTGTAGGGGAGCCATTCATGGCTCCCGTGATGCAGTACGTTTTCGCCGCAATGCGGAGTAAAAACGGAACATTTTACCGCCGGGAGCCATGAATGGCTCCCCTACTGCAAAAACATACATTTCAGATAATTACCAGCCAAACACAAATTTGCAAGGATTCCTCGGAAATATATCACATTATTATAGGATAGATAGGGGTTGCTGTTATGAAAATCGCGCTGTTGGGCTTTGGCGTTGTGGGAAGAGGCGTTTATGATCTGACGAAGGACCGGGAGGATATCTCCGTTTCCAAGGTGCTGTGTCTTGAGGATGTGCGCCTGCCTGATGCGGAGGTGACAAGGAACTTCCGGGACATCGTGGAGGACGAAACCATCGACACCGTGGTGGAATGCATGGGCGGACTGCATCCGGCCTTTGACTTTGTGAAGGAGGCCGTGCTGGCGGGGAAGAATGTCGTCACCTCCAACAAGGCGCTGGTGGCGAACTTCTATGATGAGCTGCTGCCCCTGGTCAAGGAAAAAGGCGTGCGCTTCCGCTGCACCGCCGCTGTGGGCGGCGGCATCGGCTGGCTCAGTGAGCTGGAGCGCTCCCGCCGGGCCCAGAAAATCCTCAGCGTGGGCGGCATCATGAACGGCACCTGCAACTATATCCTCGATTCCATGACCCGGCTGGGCCTGGGCTATGACGAGGCGCTGAAGCAGGCCCAGTCCCTGGGCTACGCCGAGGCAAAGCCCGCCACGGATGTGGAGGGCATCGACACCTGGCACAAGATCATTCTGTCGGCCAACATTGCCTTCGGTGTCAGCCTGGAGAAGGAGTCGGTCCCGGTTTCCGGCATTGACAAGATCGCCGCCTGTGACGTGGAGCAATTCACCGCTCACGGCTATGTGTGCAAGCTGCTGTCCCGGGCGGAGCAGGGCGAGGACGGCATCCGGGCCTTTGTCCAGCCCACCCTGGTGAAGCAGGGCAGCCTGGAGGCTGCGGTGCCCCTGAACTTTAACCTGATTACCTTCACCGGCAGCGCCTCCGACCGAATGAGCTTCTACGGCCAGGGCGCGGGACGGTATCCCACAGCATACAATGTGGTGCAGGATCTGGTGGATATCCTGGCGGGCAAGGGCTTCTACTCCCCCTACGGCGGGAAAGTATCCGCCCGCAACGATGGGGAGTATACCTATTATGTCCGGGGCGAAGCCTGGGACGGCGTGACCGAGGCCGTCTGGGGCGAGGGCGTGATTACGGGGAAGGTCAGTGTGGAAGCCATGCACACCTGGCGCAAAGCGCATCCCAATGCCTTTATCGCCGCGCTGGCGGAATAACGATAATTTGGTGATTGCAGATTTGCGCACGCACTGCGTTAACACTGTAGGGGAGGCATTCATGCCTCCCGCAGCGCGGTATGTTTTTGCCGAAACGCGGAGGAAAACAGGAACATTGTACCGCCGGGAGCCATGAATGGCTCCCCTACAGTAAGAACGCAGTGTGTGCGAAATCGTCAAACGCGAATTTGTCTGCTTACTTCCAATACTTACTTTGCCCGGTTGAAACCGGGAAGAGAGGGGAACTTCAATTGAAGGTTGTGAAATTTGGCGGCAGCTCCATGG
>CALYTB010000181.1 GCA_945486035.1 uncultured Clostridia bacterium | reverse complement strand
TGGGCCTGTGCTCCCGCAGGAAGGTCCGGCGCATCCGCCCATACTTGTTCAGGGGTTTTTCTTCTGTGTTTTCCAGTTTGAAGTCCGGAATCCAGTAGTCCCCGCAGCAGACATAGGTTAATTGTGGTTTCATTGCCAGTCCCCTTTCTGAGTAGGCATCATTTTGGGTTGTTCTTTGTGTTATAAGTATAAGAACATTTGTTTGCTATTATATACAAGGCTTCTGCGTTTGTCAAGTCCAAGTTCAGTCTTTAAATATAAGCAACCTGGCTGTATTACACAGACAGGTCAGAGAGAACAGGTGAAAATGGATAATAATTGCTAACCTCAAAAGGCAAGGACGTCGCGAACGCGACGCCCTCGTAGTTGACTATACCAGTTGGAAGTACACTCTAATTAAGGCAACACCGCACAATTACGTCTGCGGATCTCAGCGGATCTTTTGCACCAGTTCTGCAGTTCCAAAAACGGGAAATACATACAGTATTCCCACGTTTTCGGAACTTTGAACTGGCACAAAATCTCTCGCTGAGATTCCTTGCCGAATTATGCGGTGTAGCCTTAAGTTACGCCGCATCTACCGACACTTCTTCTTCAAAGTCCCAGTTCTCGTCAGCTCTTTCACAAAATGTATTTCAGAATTGAAATTGGCAAAATGAGTTTGGAGGCTTGAATCATTTCCATCCCCCCGGGGGGCTTCCGAAACAGGGCAGGATCTGCTATACTGACCCTGCCAGCTTATTAAGAATACCACAAGCGGAGCACCACACTCTCTGACTAAGGGTGTGGTGTTCCAATGTAAAGGATGGAAAAAATGGAGATGGAACAGCGCGTAAAGAACTACTGGACCCAGCGTTCCCACGACTTTGGAAGCGTGCGGAAAAATGAACTGGGTAACGAAATGGGTGAAAAATGGCTGCGGGAGATAAACGTCCATTTGCCGGAGAGAAAATCCCTTACGATTCTGGATGTTGGCACCGGCACCGGATTCTTTGCGGTGCTGCTGGCACAGCAGGGACACCGGGTGGAGGGCATCGACCTGACCCCCGCCATGCTGGAGGAAGCCCGGAATCTGTCTGCCCAGAGAAATCTGGATATCACCTTCCGGGAGATGGACGCACAGAATCTGAGCTATGGGGATGAATCTTTCGATGTTGTCATCAGCCGGAATCTGACATGGACGCTGCCGGACCCGGAGCGGGCCTACGCCGAATGGTTTCGGGTGCTGAAGCCCGGCGGCGTGCTTCTGAACTTTGACGCGGAGTATGCCGCCCATGTGCGTAGTCACAGCACACAAAACCGCAAAGTCTCCCCGGACAGCCCCTATGGCCATGTGGGCATGACGGACGCGTTGCAGCAGGAGAACGACGAGATCACCCTTTCCATGGACATTGGGCACTCCCGCCCGGAATGGGACAGACAGGTATTGGGGAAGATCGGTTTCTGCAGCTGCCAGATCGACAGGGAAGTTGGGCAGCGTCTGTTGGGAGCGCTGGATTTGACCACAGCGCCTATGTTTGGTATCTTCGCCAGAAAATAATACTTTCGATTCATAGAAAAAACAACCCCCCGGGGGGCTTCCGAAGGAAATCCGGGTGTGTTACCATATGGACATGGTGAAACACATATTCCCAAATTCCTTCCAAATCCAAAGGGAAACGCCACACTTTTGGGAAGAAGTGCGGCGTTTTTCCTATTATTGAGGTATCAAAATGAAACGATTTGCAACCTATGAAGAAGAAAATATCCACTACTGGACAAACCGGGCATCCGGCTACTCCGGGGTCAATCAGGAGGAGCTGGCATCCAGTCAGAAAACCGTCTGGCGGGGTGTGATCTCCCGGCGGATTGCCTCCCGGTTCCCGGGAAAGAAACCCTCCCAGATTCGGGTACTGGATGTGGGCACGGGCCCAGGCTTTTTCGCCATCATTCTGGCAGAGCTGGGCTATCAGGTAACGGCAGTGGACTATACCGCTTCCATGCTGGAGGAAGCAAAGCGCAACGCAGGGTTCTTAGCAAAGGAAATCGACTTCCGGCAGATGAACGCGGAGGAGCTGAGCTTTCCTACCGCTTCCTTTGATGTGCTGGTGACCCGGAATGTGACGTGGAATCTTCCCAACCCGGAGAAAGCCTACGCCCAGTGGATGCGGGTGCTGACTCCCGGCGGGCTGCTTCTCAACTTCGATGCCAACTGGTACCGCTACCTCTGGGACGAGGAAGCCCGGCTGGGTCATGCCCAGGATCGGGAAAACCTGCGCTCCTCGGATGTCCGGGATGAAAACGCCGGAACGGATGTCAATGCCATGGAAGCCATCGCCCGGAAAGCGCCCCTGTCTGCCCGGCACCGCCCGGCGTGGGATCTGGACGTGCTTCGCAGGCTGGGAATGCAGGCAAACGCCGATACGGAGGTCTGGAAGCAGGTCTGGACAAGAGAAGAGCGAATCAACAACGCATCCACACCCATGTTCCTGATAGAGGGCCACAAGGTAGGTGTCGCTGTTTGAAAAAATACGTTTTGCACAGGTTCTTACAACTGATTCCCGTGCTCATCGGCATCACCTTTCTGTCCTTTGCCATGATGCGCCTTGCCGGCAGTGACGCCATTATCGAGCTTTACGGTGATAAGGGCGCGGTGGCGGAGGAGATCATCGCGGCAAAACAGGCAGAATTGGGTCTTGATAAGCCCTTCCTCACCCAGTACCTTGCCTGGGTAGGCGGCATGATGCGCGGAGACATGGGCGTCAGCTACGTTTCCGGGAAAGAGGTGTTCGGCACCTTCATTTCCAAGCTGCCTGCAACCCTGCTGCTCACCGCCCTGTCCATTGGAATGACGGTGGTCATTTCCATCCCCCTGGGCGTTCTGGCGGCGGTGCGGCATGACCGGTTCACGGACTACTTCCTGCGGTTTTTCAGCTTTGTGGGAAACAGCCTGCCCAACTTCTTTGTGGCACTGCTGCTCATGCAGGTTTTCTCCATCAAGCTGAAATGGCTCCCGGTCATCTCCAAGGGGTTGAGCGTCCAGAGTGCCATGCTGCCCACCCTGACCCTCGCCATTGCCATGTCCGCCAAATATATGCGTCAGGTGCGGGCAACGGTGCTGGAGGAGCTGAACAAGGACTATGTGATCGGTGCGAAGGCCAGAGGTGTCCGCAGCTGCGTGGTGCTCTGGAAAAGCGTGCTGAAATCCTCCATGCTCACCATCATTACCTTGCTGGCTCTGTCCATCGGAAACCTGCTGGGCGGCACAGCCATCATCGAGAGCATTTTCATGTGGGACGGCGTGGGAAAGCTGGCGGTGGACGCCATCACCATGCGGGATTACCCCATGATTCAGGCCTATGTGGTCTGGATGGCGATTATTTATGTGATAGTTAACCTGATTACCGACCTTCTCTACCACGCCCTTGACCCAAGAATCCGACTGGGGGTGAGCGAAGGATGAGTGAGGTTACCATTCGGAAGCAGAGAATCAAAAGAGACAGCGTAAAGGTGCGGCTGATTGTCTTCGGCGTTCTGGCGGTAATGCTGATCCTCTGCTCCATTTTCTCGGAATATCTGACCCCCTATGATCCCTATTTGCAGGATCTGAGCATTGCCAAGCAGGGTCCCAGCAGTGAGCATCTTCTGGGCACTGACCGCTACGGACGGGATATGCTGTCCCGGGTCATCGTAGGCAGCCGGGCCAGTATCTTCTCAACGCTTCTGCTGGTAGCCATCATCACCGTGCTGGGTACTGCCATCGGCGTGATCTGCGGCTGGAATGGTAAGGTGCTGGATACGGTACTCATGCGTATCTCCGATATGTTCCTGGCCTTTCCCGGTCTGGTGTTCGCTCTGGCGGTTGCCGGCTGCTTAGGCGGCGGACTGCAAAACGCCATCATTGCGCTGGCAGCGATTTCCTGGCCCAAGTATGCCCGCATCGCCCGGAGTCAGACCTTGGCCCAGAAGGAAACCGCGTGGATGAAAGCCGCGAAGCTTTCAGGAAGCTCCACCGTCAAGATCATCTTTGTGCACATCCTGCCCAACATCATCGGCCCGATCTTAGTGACCTCCATGCTGGACATCGGCACCATGATGATGGAGCTGGCGGCGCTGAGCTTCTTAGGGTTAGGCGCAAAGCCGCCCATTGCCGAATGGGGCAGCATGATGAGCGACACCCGGAGCCTGATAACCACCTCGCCGTGGATAACCTTCTCCCCCGGCATCGCGATTTTTATTTCTGTTATGATCTTCAATCTTCTGGGCGACACCATCCGGGACTACGCAGACCCCAAGAGCCGAGGGAGGTAACCATATGGAGAAGCTTTTGCGATATGACCATGTGGATATTGCCTACAACGGCTCCCTTGCGGTAAAGGATGTGAGCTTTACCGTGGAGCCGGGAGAAATTCTGGG
>CALYTB010000180.1 GCA_945486035.1 uncultured Clostridia bacterium | reverse complement strand
AAAATTGGAATCTCTGGATCTTCTTCCTTGCAGGAATAGCGAAATAGGGGGGCTGTCATTTACGTCTTATTTGTCTGATACAGTTTCCGCCACATCAATGCCGTTAGTGTGAGGGTTACCGATTCACAGATGATCATTTGGGGCCATTTATAGCTTGCCATATTTCCTGTGGTGATCAGATTTCCACTGGTGACCAGCAAAATGGATACCGCCGCGCTGGCGGCAAGGATGGCAATGCATCTGAGCAGTTCCCAGTTCCGGCCTTTCCGATTTCGGATTGTCAGGAGCAGCACTACTGCCAAAAACACACAGCAGCCAAACAGGATCAGATAGGTGCCGCTGATCCAGGGAGGGATTCCATCAGTCTCTTTTTGAGCGCCGTTCCAGATCAGTGTATTGCTGCTGGGATTATGGGGATTTACATACCACACATTTTTGTCTGCGGTTCTGCTGACCAGCTCCCAATCCCCCGTCAGATTATTCGGAAAGTAGCTTCCCTTGGGAGTCATCCATGTACCGTACTCCACACGGATATTCTGAATCCGGTCCCATGCCTGCTGAAACGATTCTCCTTCGCGGGCGTTATTTTGGACATAGCGTTCCAGTTCCTCCTGGGTCATATCCGACAGCTTTGTACCAAACAGTCTGCTCCGGAGCCAGTCATATCGGGTTGTATGGCACCAGATAAATTCGTCATCTTCACTGCCGAAGCTGGTGCTGCCATATCCCATGATTCCGCTTGCATAATCAATCGCCAGGCCGCCGTCTTCCCGGAGCTCCACCCCCTCAATGGCCTGCCGGGCCGTCGGGTACACCGGGGTCATCAAAAAAATGGTTCCAGTGACCAGCACAGCTACCAGTGTCATCATAGCAGTTGCTGCGGTGAGCAGCTTTCTTTTCCGAATGGTATCCTCCACCCGCTTGAGACTGGTGGTTTCCACTTCCACGGGAACCTTTGGAGCCTTCTTCAGCTCTGCAAGCTCCTTCGTACAGCTGTCGCAACTGCAAAGGTGGTCGTCTACCAGTGCCTTGCTGTCCTCACTTACCATGTCTTCCGCGTACAGGGGCAGCAGATCCTTGATGATGTTGCAGGTTATATTCATTGCAATTCCTCCATTTCCGACTGGATTTTCTGACGGGCCCGGTGATAGGTGACGCAGGCCCAATTTGCCGTTCGTCCAAATAAACTCCCAATGTCCCCAAAAGAGAGCTGTCCGAAGATCCGCAGGGAGAATACCTCCTTATATGGCTCCGGTAAATCGTGTAGAATCCGATGGATAGCCATTGCCTGCTCTTGATCCGTGATCCTTTCTTCCACCGATTTTCGTGGATCCGGAATTTGAATATCATCGATACGCTCCGTGGGTTTTTCTTTTCGCTGATGGGATAGAAAAGCGTTGCGCGCCATGGCACACAGCCAGGTGCGGATATCGCAGTCTCCCCGGAAGGTGGGAAGCGCCTTCAGCGCCTGGAAAAATACCTGCTCTGTCAGCTCTTCTGCCAGGGCCTCGTCCCGGCAGATGGCTCGCAAATACAATTCCACATCTCTGAAATAGGTTTCGTATATGTGTGCAAATTCGGTCACTCTCTCACCTCCTTCGCTTATTAGACGCACGGGCAACGGAAATCTTACAGGAATTCAAAAAAAATGCAGAACAAAATGGGGGGCAATTTAATACCCAAGCAGCCGGTTTACCACGCTGCCATCAATGGCATTCAGGGTCAGCATGGGTTGGGTAGTGTAGTTTGCTCCTTTTCTCATCGAATCAGAGGCGCCATCCCCAGGCTCATACCAATTCCAGGTACCCCAGAAATCCCAAACCGGAACAATGGTGCCCTGCAAAAAACCCTTGTCCCGAATGCGCATCAGGGTCAGGGAGACCTTGGTGATTTCTACATCCATATGGGTTTCAAAGCCGTTGATACGGTCCAGATCAACCAGACTGGTTTCCTTTGGACCCAGAATCACAATGGGCAGCATGGTATTGGCAATGGAAGCGATTTCGTCAAAGGACATCAGAGCGGTCTGGGATTCTTTTACTACTGGCTCCGTACTGGGAGAGAACCATGTAAAGGAGAGAATTCCGTCTCCTCCCACGCTGATAAAAATGATGTCCATGGGCCAGGAAACGGAATCCGGATTTGTTTCCTCTGAACAATGGTAGGTACTGTACTGGAAGCTGTTATAGGCGTTGCCCTCATGGGATTCAAAGCGATCCTCCCGGACGCTGGAAAGGCGGATGCCATTTACGGTGGGCACATAGACCAGCTGCCATTCGCCGCTGTGCGGCTGCTGCTGTGCATCGTCCAGCACATAAGCATCAAAACCAAGCTCCTGCATCAGCGCGTTGCCCTGGGAGATGGCATCCTCTTTGGAAACGCCGCCCCAGTCCTGCTTGTCCCAATACTTAAAATCGTGCCGAATGATCTCCGCCCTTGTCCAGAAGTTGCCAACATCGTTCTTGATAGACACCACGTACTCTACGCCGTCTACTTTTGCGGTGCCGCTGACCTCTTTGGGATCACCGGAATCGCCAAAACAGCGGACAATTGGTTTCTCCTCCGGGGCCGTCTTCATTTGTTCGACGTAATAGGCAATGATGTCCTTTCGGCGCTGCTCCAGCTGTTCCGGCGTTTGCTCCGGGGCATCCGGATCGGCGTGCCACTGGGGGGAGTTCACATAGTCGATGGAGTCCTGGCATTCCTGTTTTGTCAGGACAAAGCCCCGAAGGGGTTCTCCCTTTAGAAACACCCGCAGAAGGGTATCCACATCCTCCTGAGTAAATTCTCTGGGGGTAACGGTAGCTGTGGGAAGCACTACGCCCTGCTCTGCCACCACCTGGGCATCTGCGTGGATGGTAAGCTTGCCCTCCTGGGCCGTCCAGTCCCCGGTGAATTTCTCCGGGAAAGAATAGCTTTCCTGCTCTTGAGCGCTCTTTTCAATGAGCATCGCCTGATTGACGCTGGTAGCCTCCGGCTGGGTCTGCTGTCCGGCGCACCCGGAAAGCATGGTCAGCGCCAGCAAGCAGGACAGCAGTTGCATTTTATTTTTCTTCATGTTTGCACATCCTTTCTTTCTCCTTTTCTGGGAGATCTGATGGCTACAGCATATCACGGCCCATCTGGAAAATGTTTACCGCGTGATTACCGTTTGATTACCATTTTCGGGGAACACAAGCCGGACGGTGGTTCCCTCGCCGGGGGTGCTTTGGATATCCAGTACCGCTTTGTGAACCGCGGCGATTTCTTTTACAAGGGCAAGTCCCAGACCAAATCCACCATTTACCTTGCTGCGGGAAGGGTCGCCCATATAGAAAGGTTCTGTGATCCTGTCCAGGTCCTTTTGTGGAATCCCCCGGCCATTGTCGGAAACCTCCAACACATTTCCTTCGGCCCGAAGGCGGATGGTTTGTCCGGGAGCGGATGCTTTCGCACTGTTTTCAATCAGGTTGAGTAGCACAGAACACAGAAGATCTTCGTCCATTGGCAGCGTGCTTGCCGTACAGGAAATTTCCAGAATCGTCCCATACTTTTCCGAGATTTGCTTTGCCATTTTTCTGACCTGTTCCATCAGCTCAGGGACGGAGGACGGTTTTATCTGGGCAGATTTTCCCAGGGAAATCAGCTTCAGGAGCTTATGAACCATCTGCTCCAACCAATGCAGCTGACCATCCATGGATTCCAGCAGCGCCTGCTGCTTTTCTTCCGGCAGGTATACGGTGCGCAGCGTATCCACATTCAGAAGCAAAGAGGTCAGTGGTGTCTTAAACTCATGGGTTACGCCTCCGATAAAGAGCTGCTGCCGGATGTTTTGCTCTGTCAGGGACTGAATGTGGCGTTCCACCGCCGCCGCCATATGATTAAAGTCCTCGGCAAGAAGCCCCACTTCATCTCTGGAAGAAATGCGTACCCGCTCCCCGTAGTTCCCATCCGCGATATGTTCTGCGGATTCCTGCAGCTGTGACAGCGGGGCCAGTGTCCTGAAAATCAGCCATCGTACACCGATCAGTCCCAAAACACAGATACACAGGGCCAATAGAAGAAAACGGACAAGCAGCTCACCCAGCTCCCGACTGATATAAGAGGCATCCGCCACAAGATACACCTGGCATTCCATTTGCTTTAGTTCCACAGCGCGACCCACAATCAGGTAATCCCTTCCTCCTGCGCTGCATCGGACAGCCTGAACGCCATCCGTCAGATGGACATTCAGATAGGTTCTAGGGTCAATCTGGGTTGGCGCGGACAGAAGCTCGCCCATTGCGGCAAGGACACTCCCGTCCACACCGCAATTCCGGAAGCAATACTGCAAAACTGCTTTTTGGGAACTGGGCGTTTCTGCTGTGGAATAATCACGGACAACAGCTTCTCCGAAAGCATTTACCAGTCCTGCCAGTTTTTCC
>CALYTB010000179.1 GCA_945486035.1 uncultured Clostridia bacterium | reverse complement strand
CTCCCGCGTAGAAGCTCCTGCCGTAGGCCACCTCCACCTCCGCCGCCTTGGTGGCAGCGTCCAGGGCGATATAGGTGGCATCGTCGCAGTCCGTGGTGAGAAGGCCCAGGGAGGGCGCTCCCTCCGGCGCGCCCAGAGCTCTGCACAGCGCCGGGGAGGCATTGGCCAGATATCGCACCGCCAGAATCCGAACCGGAATCATGCTCCCGCCTCCAGATTCAGGGCCACGCCGGATTTCTTCTTTTGCAGGATGGTTTCCAGCAGCCCCGCGATGTGGGCCCCCGCCTCCACCGCCGGGGTGCCCTGGGCGTGGATGTTGCTGACCACGGTGCGGCTGGACTCGGAAACTCCCGTGTGGGGCCGGTAGGTGATATAGGCGGACATGCTCTTATCCGTCACCAGCCCGGGCCGCTCCCCCACCAGCATACACACCAGCTCGCAACCGGTGATGTCCCCGATGGCATCCCCGGCACCCACCCGGCAGTAGCGGACAAAAATGGGCTTCCCGGGTTCAATCCCTCTGAGCTTCAGCCCCTCCCGGATGGCCTCCAGACAGTCCATGGCATTGGCCATGATGGCGGCGGAGCTGAGGCCGTCCCCGATGACCAGCTGCACCCGGGGCGTACCGGGGATGGCCTGCCGGATCTGCCGGGCGTTTTCCTCGTCGAAGCACCGCCCCAGATCCGGCCGGGTCAGGTACTCCTCCTTGTCTTTACACCGGGTTTTCACCTCCGGCATGCCATTGCGGACGGCGAAATCCTCGTCCACCTGGGAGAACACCGCGTCCTGGGCGGCAGCGTGATCCGCCCGGAAGCGAAGCATGGTCAGGGTTTTATACCTGGGGCCCGCCCTGCCGGAGCCCAAACGCGCCGGGGTCTTCTCCTTCAGGGTCCGAAAGCCCTGGGGATTTGCCGGATTTTCGGTCAGGTAGAGCTTACGAAGATCCAGCTCCGTCACGTCCGGGACGAAATCCCCCTCCCGGTAGGGGGTAGCCTTCGGCTGTGGGCCGGGGTCCGCAGGCCGGTAGTCCCCGCCCTTCACCATGGGCTCCCTGATTTCTTCCAGCGGTTCCATGGTTTCCAGCAGCCGCGCCACCATGGCCGTCAATTCCTGCTTGTTCATAGAATCCTCCCTTGTTGTCCTTTCTGAGAAGGGAAATTGTTGTTTAGCGCACCAAATAAACGCTGTCATTGCGAGGAGCGAAGCGACGTGGCAATCCCCCGGTCGAATGGAACCAGGTAACGATTACCACCAAAAACGCGACAACTCCCACTCCTCATGGTACTTTTCGGTACATTTTCCCTCTAACTGAGGGATTGCCACGACCAGTTTGCGAACTGGTCTCGCAATGACAGCAAAAATCGACAAACAACAATTTATACTTCCCTCACTTCCCCAGCCGTTCCATAATTCGCTGGGTCAGCAGCTCCACCAGGTCCTCGTTGTCGGCATTTGTGTGGGGGACTTCCTTGTCCCAGGCCACCCGGCGGATGTTGATGAGATCCAGCGGGGAAATGTTGTTGGAGGAGCTGCTGCCGCCCACGGCGCCGCAGCCCAGGGTCAGGGCCGGGAACAGTGCCGTGGTGGCCCCGATGCCGCCCAGCGCCGCCGGGGTGTTCACCAGGAACCGGGAAACAGGAACTTTCAGGGCGAACCGGCGGATTACCTCCTCATTGGTAGCGTGGATGGCAAAGGTGTGTCCGCTGCCCTCGTGGGAGAGCACCTCAATGGCCTTTTTCAGAACCGCTTCCTCACTTTCCATAACGAAGAAGGCCAGCACCGGGCAGAGCTTTTCCATGGAGTAGGGCCGGGTGGGCCCCGCCTCCTGCTCCCGTGCCACCAGAATTTTCGTCCCCTGGGGTACGGAAAAGCCCGCTTTTTTTGCAAGGGTACAGGCGCATTTGCCCACAATCTCCGGGGTTAAGCCGCCGGTGGGCTTGAACAGCAGCTTCGCCAATAGCCCCGCCTCCCGGGCATCCATAAAGTAGAAGCCCTGCTGCATGGCCTCCCGGCGGACGGCATCCTCCATGGAGCGCTCCACAATGATGCTCTGCTCCGAGGCGCAGACGGTGCCGTAGTCAAAGCTCTTGGACCGGGCAATGCAGGAGATGGCATTGCGCACATCGGCGGAATGATGGATATAGGCCGGGCCGTTCCCCGCGCCCACGCCAATGGCGGGCTTGCCGGAGGAGTAGGCAGCCCGGACCATCCCCGGGCCTCCCGTAGCCAGGATCAGCTTCACCTGGGGCGCGGCCATCAGCTCCTGGCACCCAGCCAGAGCCGGAATGGTCAGACACCCCACCGCCCCCTCCGGGGCTCCCGCCTCCACCGCTGCCCGGGCCACAATCCGGGCGGCCTCCAGGGTGCAGGAAATCGCCTTGGGATGGGGGGAGAACACGATGGCATTGCCGGATTTCAGGGCAATCAGCGCCTTGTAGCACACGGTGGAGGTGGGATTGGTGCTGGGAACAATGGCGGCGATAACGCCTACAGGCACCCCCACCTCCCATAGCCCGGGCTGCTGCCGCAGAATCCCCACGGTTTTCATATCCCGGATGGCCGCGGCTACGTCATGGGAGGCAAACCGGTTTTTCACGGTCTTGTCCGCCACGTTTCCAAACCCGGTTTCCCGGACGGCCTGCTCCGCCAATATCTGGGCCTCCCGGGAAAACCTCTCGGCCACCGCATCCACAATGGCATCCAGCTTCTCCTGAGAAAAGGTTCCCAGTGTCCTCTGTGCCTGCTCCGCCTGCGCCGCCAGCACCCGCGCCTCCTGCCGGGCCCGTAAATCGTTATCAAAATCCATGGTACACTTCCTTTCGTTAGAAAAGGGGACAGATAAATTGGTGTTTGTAGGGGTACGCTCCAGATTACCTGTCATTGCGAGCCAGTGCTCACACTGGCTCGCAATGACAGCTTATCTTTACAAACACCAATTATCGCACAGCTTCAGAACAGCAGGCTGGAGCCGTCGCCGGCTTTTTTTGTCAGCTTGCCGTTTTCCACGAAGCCCATTTTCTCCAGCCAGCGCTGGAATTCCGGGATGGCGGTCTTGCCCGTCAGCTCCCGCAGGGCGGCGGTTTCCCGGAAACCGGTGGTCTGGTAGTTGAGCATGATGTCATCCCCGTGGGGGATGCCCATAAAGTAGTTGCACCCCGCCATGGTCAGTAAGGAAGCCAGATTCTCGATGTCGTTCTGGTCGGCCTTCATATGGTTGGTGTAGCAGCAGTCGCAGCCCATGCTGATGCCGGTCAACTTCCCCATGAAGTGATCCTCCAGCCCCGCCCGGGTGACCTGCCGGGCATCGTACAGGTACTCCGGCCCGATGAAGCCCACCACCGTATTGACAAGGAAGGGCTGAAAGCGCCTGGCAAAGCCGTAGCACCTTGCCTCCATGGTCACCTGATCCGTGTCGTGATGGGCGTTGGAACTCAGCTCCGACCCCTGGCCGGTTTCGAAATACATCACGTTGGGCCCCTCGGCGGTGCCCTCGGACAGAAGAAGCTGCCTGGCCTCCTCCAGGGTCGCCGCGCTGAAGCCGAAGGCCTCGTTGCCCTTCTGGCTCCCCGCAATGGACTGGAAAATCAGGTCGCAGGGCGCTCCCTGGCGCACCGCCTGCATCTGGGCGGTGACGTGGGCCAGCACGCAGATCTGGGTGGGGATGGCCCAGTGCTCCTTAATCTCCTGGAACCGGCGCAGGATCTTTCCCACCTGCTCCGGGGAGTCCGTCACCGGGTTCAGGCCGATGACCGCGTCCCCCGCGCCGAAGCTCAGGCCCTCCAGCACCGAGGCGGTGATCCCGTCGGGATCGTCGGTGGTGTGGTTGGGCTGCAATCGGCAGCTTAAGGTCCCCGGCAGGCCGATGGTGGTATTGCAGTGGGCAGTGACGGGAATCTTCGCCGCCGCGTAGATCAGATCCAGGTTGCTCATGAGCTTGCAGACTGCCGCCACCATCTCCGAGGTCAAACCCCGGCTTACTTTTCGGATGTCCGCCCCGGTGGTGGTTTCCGAGAGAATCCATTCCCGCAGCTCCGACACCGTCCAGCCCTCAATTTTGCGATAGGCAGGCCCATTCACATCGTCCTGGATAATCCGGGTGACCTCGTCGTCCTCATAGGGAACCGCCGGGTTTTCCCGAAGCTCCTTCAGCGTCACGGCGGAGAGCACCACCTTGGCGGCAATCCGCTCCCGGGCATCCTCCGCCGCCAGCCCCGCCAGCTTATCCCCGGTTTTCTCCTCGTTGGCCTTGGCCAGCACCTGCTTTAAGTCCCGGAACTGGTATGTCTTCCCCAAAAGGGTCGTTTTCAATATCATCGTATTTCCTCCCAAGCATTACTCCGAAGGTCAGATAAATTGTTGTTTGTCGCTTTGCTCCAAGTTTCCTGTCATTGCGAGACCAGTCCGCAGACTGGTCGTGGCAAT
>CALYTB010000178.1 GCA_945486035.1 uncultured Clostridia bacterium | reverse complement strand
GTTCCATTCAACCGGGGGATTGCCACGCCAGTGTGCGCACTGGCTCGCAATGACATCATATCTTTACAAACACCAATTTGTCCTCCCCCTGTTTTGGGCAAATCGTCGAATCTCCGCTTTACATCTTTACCTCGTCATGCTATAATTCACAATATACGAAACATTGCGAAATTTTCCAGAAACACAAAGGAGATTTCACCGCCATGCAGGAGCAATACGATTCCCCTCTGTTTGAGCAAGCCTACACCTATTCCGGCGCCGACCTGGGCGCTCTCTGGAGCCGGGAGGAAACCCGCCTCCGGCTGTGGGCCCCCACGGCAGAAGACGTTCGTGTCCGTCTGTACCGCAGCGGCAATCCCTGGGAGGATGACCTGCTGGAGGAGCTTCCCATGGAGCGAAGCACCCAGGGAACCTGGTGTCTTACCCTCCCCGGGAATCAGAACGGCGTGTACTACACCTATCTGACAGACGGGCAGGAGGTCTGTGACCCCTACGCCCGGACCACCGGTGTCAACGGACGGCGGGCCATGATTCTGGAGCTTCCCTCCACCAACCCTCCCGGCTGGGAATCGGATGCCGACCCCCATGGCGGCAGTCCCATCACCGACGCGGTGATCTACGAGCTGCACCTGCGGGATCTGTCCATGGGCCGCTGCTCTCACATCCGAAACAAGGGCAAATTCCTGGGCCTGACGGAAACCGGCACCGCCCTCCCCGACGGCACCCCCACAGGACTGGACCATATCAAGGCCCTGGGGGTTACGCATGTGCAGCTGCTGCCGGTCTTTGACTACGGCTCTGTGGACGAGAGCCGTCAGGACATCCCCCAGTACAACTGGGGCTATGACCCCATGAACTACAATGTCCCCGAGGGCAGCTACGCCACGGACCCCTACCGCGGGGAGGTCCGGGTCCGCGAAATGAAGCAGATGGTCAAGGCCCTCCATGACAATGGTCTCAGCGTGGTGATGGATGTGGTGTATAACCACGTTTACTGGGCGGAGGATTTCTGCTTCAACCGGATCGTCCCGGGCTATTTCTCCCGGCCCGATTCCAACGGCTCCGCCTGCGGCAACGATACCGCCTCCGAGCGATCCATGGTCCGCAAGTACATTGTGGACTCTCTGTGCTACTGGGCGGAGGAGTACCATATCGACGGCTTCCGGTTTGACCTGGTGGGCCTGATTGACACCGAAACCATCCGCCAGGCTATGGCGGCGGTCCACGCCTCCCATCCCAACGTGCTCTTCTACGGGGAGGGCTGGTCCATGGATACCCGGACCACCCGGCCGGGGGTCAGCCTGGCCACCCAGGCAAACAGCGGCCGGCTTCCCGGCTTCGGCTTCTTCAACGACTCCATCCGGGATCTGCTCCGGGGCTCCGTGTTCTATCCGCAGGAGCTGGGCTACGTCACCGGGGCGCTGCCCCAGGGGGATGCCCTGCGCTCCTGCTTCATGGGGGTCACCCCCTGGGCCTGCCAGCCGGGACAGAGCATCAACTATGTCTCCTGCCACGACAATCACACCCTCTTCGACCGTCTGGCCCTGGCCCTCCCGGGAGCCTCCCGGCAGGAGCTGATCCGCAGAAGCAATCTGGCCGCCGCCTTCTGCATCCTCTCCCAGGGGGTTCCCTTCTTCCAGGCGGGAGAGGAAATGCTCCGCTCCAAGCCCAAAGGACACGGCAAATTCGACGGCAACAGCTACCGCTCCCCGGACCGTGTCAACGCTCTGAGATGGGAGCATCTGAAGGAGGCGGAAACCCGGCAGACCCTCGCGTACTATCGGGGGCTGATTGCCTTCCGGAAGGCCCACCCCTGTCTGCGCCTGCAGCGGCGGGAGGATATATTCGCCGCCGTCACACCCATCCCCTGCGACAATCCCCACACCCTGGCCTTCCGCCTCCGTGAAAGCGGGAAGCGGCTGCTGGTCATTTTCCACGCGGATACCGAGGATGCTTTCTTCTCCCTCCCCGAGGGCCGGTGGCAGCTTTGCATCGACAGTGACCGGGCAGGAACAACGAGTCTCGGCACCTTCTCCGGCAGCATCCGGATTCCCGCCCTGAGCGCCATGGTCTTAACCGGCACCGATTGACGGTTTCCATAAAAGCGGGGAAGATTCCCCCCTCCCTCTTGTTGACATTCCCCTGCCCTTGGATTATAATAAAGCTAAGAAAGTGGTTCCCCATTTTCGAAAGGAGGCAATCGTATGGAAAAGAAAATCATCACCATCAGCCGTGAATTCGGTTCCGGCGGACGTACCATCGGGCGCATGGTGGCTCAGAAGCTGGGCATCCCCTTCTACGACAAGGAACTGGTGGATCAGATCGCGGTGGAATCCGGATTTGCCCCCAAGTTTGTGGAGGAGAACGGCGAGCACTCCCCCGGCAGCAGTCTCTTCTCCTATGCCTTCGCCCCCCAGGGTGTCCCCGGGGTCATGAACGGCCTGTCCACCGCGGATTTCCTGTGGAATATCCAGTGCAATGTGATTCTCCAGCTGGCGGACAAGGGCCCCTGTGTCATCGTGGGCAGAAACGCGGATTACATCCTCAAGGACCGGGAGGATGCCTTCCATGTGTTCGTATTCGCCGACATTCCCTTCCGGGCCGAGCGCATTGTCCGGCTTTACGGCGAGTCGGAGAAGAGCCCCGAGGCCCGCCTGCAGGAAAAGGATAAGCGCCGCCGGGTGAACTACCACCACTACACCGGCCGCAACTGGGGCCAGGCCCAGAACTATGACCTCTGCCTGGATACCGGTGTCCTGGGCATCGAACAGTGCACCGACATCATCGTAAACGCCATCAACAGCTTTAAGAAGTAATTCCAAAAATCACTCCCCACACCTTTCGGTGTGGGGAGTTTTTCTGAAAGCGGATATGACCATATCGCAGCAGTACGACAAATTGTTGTTTACAGTTTTCAAACGCACTTCGTCCTTACTGTAGGGGAGCCATTCATGGCTCCCGTGGGGCAGTACGTTTTCGCCGAAATGTGGAGGAAATCGGAACAATGTACCGCCGGGAGCCATGAATGGCTCCCCTACAGTAGGATTTGGGCATTTTGATCATTCTGAAAGGATACCAAAATTGTCAACTGTCAATTGTCAATTCGGCGAAGCCGCTAAACAACAATTTATCGCTTTTCCCGTTCCCGGCGGTGCACACGATTGTATTTTCCACCTCAGCCAACCCCGGCGGCTTCCTGGTCCTGAATCTGAATGCTGACGCCGTTGACCTCCACGTTCTCGTCGGCGCAGATCAGGATGTACTTCACCCCGCCGATCACCCGGGTCTCGATCAGGTCGCTACGGGTGGGATCGACTTTAATGACCACATCCGGGGTCTGAATCTCAAAATGCTTGCTGTCGATGATATTCCTGGGATGTAGCTCCGCCTCGAAACCGAAAACGGAATCGTAATCCACGCTGAATTTCGCCACATGCTCCTCGGACACGCCGCAGGAGGACAGCACCTGCTTCACGTCCTCCTTGCTCACGGTGAGGGGCTCCGGCACCTTGCTCTCCTTGTGCAGCTCGAGGCGCTGGCAGAGCTGATCGTGGACATTCTGCACCACGTCCAGGCTGCACTGCTCCCCCAGGGAGGTCTGCAGCAGCGCCTCGAAGGACTTCTTCTGCTCGGCGGCGGGCATGGGGATGGGTGCGTTGAACACCGCCTCCACAAAGGACTCCTGGCTGACCTTCACATCCCGGGTGTAGTAGAGGGCGTTGTAGATATTGGTGGCCCGGTTGTCAAAGGCCGGGAACAGGAACCCAACGGCAGGCGGGCTCACCTGCTGCAGCATAGCCCCGTCGTGGAACAGCTTCTCCTCGGGGACATAATGGAGCGTGGCCTTGGTCTGCTTCACCGGGCACACGGCGCAGAGGATGTACTGGTAGGTTTCTTCGGAAGCATCCGGCTGCGATTCGTCGTCCTTGCTCTTAAAGGGTACATCATAGCTGTCGCAGCCCAGCAGAATCAGGAAATTGCCCTCCAGGGACACGGTATCGATGACCTTCTTCAGAAATTCCTCCCGGATTTCCTCATTTTCCAGACGGCTGGAGCGCAGATCCATCAGGAGCTTATGCTCGGGGCTTCCCGCCACCTGAGCGGTTTGGAAGGTGATATCAATCAGGTTTCTGCCCAGGGCTCCCGAGAGCACCTTGCGCAGCAGTCCAAAATACTTGTCCGCCTCATTTTCCGGCATGATCCCGGTGCTCTGGCGAAACCGGGAAATAATCTCCCGGTTTTCATTCACATAGCAGCCGAACACCGCCGTCATATTGCTCCGGTCCCGGCGCTGTCTGCGGCGAATCTCGCCGACTTCCTTCTCGTTCATGGTCATTTCCTCTCAAATATAATTGTAAGCCATAGGCCTTACCCGGTAAGCAGATAAATTGTTGTTTACAGTTTTTAAACGCACTTCGTCCTTGCTGTAGGGGA
>CALYTB010000177.1 GCA_945486035.1 uncultured Clostridia bacterium | reverse complement strand
TTGTCAACTGTCAATTGTCAATTGTCAATTCGGCGAAGCCGCTAAACACCAATTTATCGCTCCTCCGGGCAGAAAAAATCCCGGGAGCGGCTTTGCCGTTCCCGGGTTGGGTTTGGGGATTATTCAAGCTCAAACACGCCGGTGTAGAGCTTATAGTAGGTGCCCTTCTGGGCGATGAGCTCCTCGTGGGTGCCCCGCTCGATGATTTTTCCGTGGTCCAGAACCATGATGCAGTCGGAATTCATGACCGTGGACAGCCGGTGGGCGATGACGAACACGGTACGCCCCTTCATCAGCGCGTCCATGCCCCGCTGCACCAGAGCCTCGGTGCGGGTGTCGATGGAGGAGGTGGCCTCGTCCAGAATCATCACCGGGGGATCAGCCACGGCGGCCCGGGCAATGGCGATGAGCTGCCGCTGGCCCTGGCTGAGGGATGCGCCGTTGCCGGTGAGCTCCGTGTCGTAGCCCTGGGGCAGCCGGGTGATGAAGTCGTGGGCATTGGCCAGCTTGGCGGCCTGGATGCACTGCTCGTCGGTGGCAGTGAGGTTGCCGTAACGGATGTTGTCCATCACCGTGCCTGTAAACAGGTTGGTATCCTGGAGCACCACGCCCAGGCTTCGGCGCAGATCCGCCTTGCGGATTTTGTTGATGTTGATATTGTCGTAGCGGATCTTGCCGTCACCGATGTCGTAGAACCGGTTGATGAGGTTGGTGATGGTGGTCTTGCCCGCGCCGGTGGCACCTACGAAGGCGATCTTCTGGCCGGGCTTGGCGTAGAGGGTGATGTCGTGGAGTACCGTTTTCTCCGGCACATAGCCAAAGTCCACACCCGCCATGGTGATATCGCCCTTCAGCTCCGTATAGGTCACGGTGCCGCTCTCCTTGTGGGGGTGCTTCCAGGCCCAGTGGCCGGTATGCTCCGGGGTTTCGGTGATGGTGCCGTCCTCCGCGATCTTCGCGTTGACCAGGGTCACATAGCCCTCGTCCACCTCCGGCTCCTGATCCATCAGCTCAAAAACACGTTCCGCGCCGGCCAGCGCCATAATGATGGAATTGATCTGGTTGGAGATCTGGCTGATGGGCATGCTCACGTTCCGGGACAGGATCATGAAGGTCATGAGGCTGCCCAGGGTCAGGATTTTCCCATCGGAGGCCACCACCAGCGCGCCGCCGATGACGGCGAGGATGGCGTACTGGACATAGCTCAGGTTGTTGTTGATGGGGCCCATCATGTTGGAGAACTTGCCCGCGGAGTAGGCGTTCTGCCGCAGGGTTTCGTTCAGTTCATCGAACTCCTGCTTGCATGTTTCCTCCCGGGTGAACACCTTCACCACCTTCTGGCCGGAGATCATCTCCTCGATGTAGCCGTTGAGCGCGCCCAGGGATTTCTGCTGTCCCACAAAGAATTTGCTTGCCTTCTTCGCCAATACCATGGTGACCCCCACCACGCCCATCAGGGTGATGATCGTGATTCCCGTCAGGATCAGGGAGGTGGAGAGCATCCGCCCGAACACAACTATCAGGGTGATGATGGAGCTGGCCGCCTGGGGGATGGACTGGGACACCATCTGCCGCAGGGTGTCGATGTCGCTGGTGTAGCGGGACATGATGTTGCCCGCGGTGTTGGAATCGAAGTACCGAAGGGGCAGCCGCTGCATCTTGGTGAACATTTCGTCCCGGATCTGCTTCTGGGCACCCTGGCTCACGCCCACCATCAGGTAGTTATACAAAAACGCGCACACCAGGCCCAGGCCCAGCAGAGCGCCCAGCTTCACCAGGAACAGAAGCAGCGGGCCAAAATCCGTGGAACCGGTGGCCACCATGGGGAGAATATAGTCATCCACCAGCTTGCCCAGGGCAGCGCTTCCCGCGGTCTGGGCGTAGGAGCTGAGGAAAATGCAGACAAGCACCAGGGCCAGTATGGGCAGATACCGCTTCATATACCCCAGCAGCCGGAGCAGGGTTTTCTTGGGGTTGCGTGCCTTCCGGCCGTCACCGCGCATTCTGACAGGGGGCATTATTCCTCCCCTCCTTTCTTCTGGGACTGGTAGACATCCCGGTAGATGGAGCTTTCCTTCAGCAGGGTTTCGTGGTCACCGGAGGCCACAATCCGGCCGTTATCCAGCACCAGAATGATGTCCGCCTCCTGCACCGAGGCGATCCGCTGGGCGATAATCAGCTTGGTGGTGCCGGGAATCTCCTCCCGGAAGGCCTTGCGGATCATGGCATCGGTCTGGGTATCCACGGCGGAGGTGGAGTCGTCCAGAATCAGGATTTTGGGCTTTTTCAGCAGCGCGCGGGCGATGCACAGCCGCTGCTTCTGTCCGCCGGAAACATTGGTGCCGCCCTGCTCGATGTAGGTATCATAGCCGTCGGGGAAGCTGCGGATAAACTCGTCCGCGCAGGATAAGCGACAGGCGTGGACCAGCTCCTCGTCGGATGCCTGGGGATTGCCCCAGCGGAGGTTCTCCTTGATGGTGCCGGAGAACAGCACGTTCTTCTGCAGCACCATGGCCACATTGTCCCGGAGGGTGTCCAGGTCATACTCCCGAACGTCTCTGCCTCCCACCTTCAATCTGCCCTGGGACACATCGTAAAGTCTGGGGATCAGCTGCACCAGGGTGGTCTTGCCCGCGCCGGTGCCGCCCAGGATGCCCACAGTGGCTCCGGCGGGAATGTGCAGATTCACATCGGCAAGGGCCAGATTCTTAGCATTCTCGCTGTAGCGGAAGGACACATCCTCAAAATCAATGGAGCCGTCGGCCACTTCGGTCACCGGGGCCTCGGGCGAATGCAGATCCGGCTCCTCGGCCAGAATCTCCGCGCAGCGGCGCAGAGGGGACCGGCTCATGGTCAGCATGACAAAGACCATGGAGAGCATCATTAAGCTGTTGAGGATCTGAATGGTGTAGGTGAACATGGAGCTAAGCTCACCGGTGGTAAGGCCCAGCGCGGGATTGTTGCCGGAGGCCACCACCATATGCGCGCCCACCCAGGAGATGGTGATCATGCAGGCGTACACGCACAGCTGCATAATGGGGCCGTTGAAGGCCAGCGTATGCTCCGCCTTGCAGAAATCCCGGTAGATGGCGCCGGAGATTCCGGTGAATTTCTCAATCTCCTTCTCCTCCCGGACGAAGCTCTTCACCACCCGGATGCCGTGGACATTCTCCTGCACCACGTTGTTCAGCTTGTCATAGGTGCGGAACACCCGGTCAAAGATCTTGAACACCATAGGCACCAGACACAGCAGCACCGCCACCAGCACCGGAATGGCCACGCAGTACACAAGGCTCAGCCGCACGCTGATGCCCATGGCGGAAACCAGAGCCAGAATCAGCATCATGGGGCAGCGGATGGCCATACGGATCATCATCTGGAAGGTCATCTGCAGGTTTGCCACATCCGAAGTAAGCCGGGTCACAATGGAAGCGGTGGAGAATTTGTCGATGTTGCGGAAGCTGAAGCTCTGGACATGGTGGAACATGTCATGGCGCAGATTCTTGGCAAAGCCGGTGCCCGCTTTGGAGGCCAGCATCGCGCTGAGCACACCGAAGGCAAGGGAGGCCAGGGCGCACAGCACCAGCTGCACCGATTTGATGACCACAACGGACATATCCTGCCCCACGATGCCGTAATCGTACAGATCCGCCATCACCAGCGGAATCAGCACCTCCATGGCCACCTCCCCGATCATGCACACAGGGCTGAGGAAGGCGGCCCATTTGTACTCCCGGATACACCGGGCCAGTCGTTTGATCATTTGCTCTGATCCTCCTTGTGTTGCGGGTGCTCCGAAGGCACGCCCATATTTGCGATGGCCCGGGTGAGCAGCGTGTGAAACGCTTCCTCCTCCTCGGGTGTAAAGTCAGACACCATTCTGTGTTCCATTTCCACAATGGTGTGGTGCATGGTTTCGTGGGAATGCATTCCCTTGGGGAGAATCCGGATGCGCTTGCACCGGTGATCGTCGGGATCGGGATACAATTCCAGGAAGCCCTTCTTCTCCAGCCGGGCCAGCAGTCCCGACACCGTGGGATGGCTCAGATGGAAGGCCTCCTCCACATCCTTGGGACATTTCGGGCACGGATTTCGTGCCAGATACCCCATCACCCGACCCTGGGCCGCGGTCAGCTCCAGCTTTTCCAGCGCCTCGGTAATGGCCTGCTCGGTGCAGCAGTGCAGAATTTTTACCAAATGGCCGTTGTGTACCATATCAAACAAAGCACCCTCTTTCAAAACGTAGCAAGCTACGTAAATACTACCATATTCCCTTCCCATTTTCAAGAGGAAAGAAAAAATTCACAAAAAGTCAATACATATTTTGTACCAATCGCCCCGCCCCAGTTCACGCACAACGACAAATTGGTGTTTAGCGGCTTCGCCGAATTGACAATTGACAATTGACAATTGACAGTTGACAATTTCGGCATCCTTTCAGAATGATCA
>CALYTB010000176.1 GCA_945486035.1 uncultured Clostridia bacterium | reverse complement strand
CCTCCACCTTCAGGCCGTAGCAGCTGATGTGCTCCGGGTTCAGCTTCAGCACATTGTCCAGGGTGTCCTGCCAGGCTTGCAGGGTCTGCCCCGGCAGGCCGTAGATCAGATCCACGGAGATATTTCGGAAGCCTGCCTTGCGGATGCGCTGGAAGGCGCTGACCGCCTGGGCGTAGGTGTGGGGCCGACCAATTTTCTTGAGGATTTCGTCGTTGTCGCACTGGATGCCCAGGCTGACCCGGTTGAAGCCCTCGGCCCGGAGCCGGTGGAGCAGCCTGTCGTTGACGGAATCGGGGTTTGCCTCGAAGGTGATCTCCGCATCGGCGGTGACATCGAAGCAGCGCCGGATGGCGGTGAGAAGGATCGCCAGTCCGTCGGCCCCAAAGAAGCTGGGCGTGCCGCCGCCAAAGTAGATGGAATCCACCTTGTAATTGGGCGCCAGAGCCCCCGCCTCCTTGATATGGTCGCAGACCGCGTCCAGATAGCCGTCCAAAAGGTTATCGTCCTTGGTCGTCAGCGAATAAAAGTCGCAATACTGGCACTTACTGCGGCAGAAGGGCACGTGGACGTAAATGCCCAAAGGCGTTTTGTTGGTTTGACGTGTAATGATCGGCATAGGAACCTCCGGGTTTTTGAATTGACAATTGACAATTAGGGCATCAATTGCGCGTCGTTCAAATGTCAGGTATTTCGGTTTTAAGGATGGAAGTCAGCAAATTGACAAATTGGTGTTTGAAGATTTCAAACGTACTTCGTCCTTATTGTAGGGGAGCCATTCATGGCTCCCGTGACGCAGTACGTTTTTGCCGAAATGCTGGGGATATCGGAACATTTTACCGCCGGGAGCCATGAATGGCTCCCCTACAGTGTTATTCCGACATTTCTAAAACTGATCTGCAAACAACAATTTATCGGGAAAAACTGTCCACTGTCAACTTAATCATCGTCCAGCTTGAGGACGGCCATAAACGCTTCGCTGGGCACGCTCACGGTGCCGAAGGTGCGCATGCGTTTCTTGCCCTCCTTCTGCTTTTCCAGAAGCTTCTTTTTCCGGGTGATGTCGCCGCCGTAGCACTTGGCCAGCACGTCCTTGCGCAGGGCCTTGATGGTCTCCCGGGCGATGATCTTGCCGCCGATGGCCGCCTGAACCGGGATTTCGAACTGAGCCCGGGGAATATTGTCCTTCAGCCGTTCGCAGATTTTCCGGGCCCGGGGATAGGCGTTGTCCGCGAAGAGGATGAAGCTGAGGGCATCCACGATGTCTCCGTTGAGCAGAATGTCCAACTTCACGAGCCTACTGGGCCGGTAGCCCAGGAAGGTGTAGTCCAGGCTCCCGTAGCCCCGGGTCCGGGACTTCAGGGCATCGAAGAAATCGTAGATGATCTCATTCAGCGGCATTTCATAGTGCAGCTCCACCCGGCTTGCATCCAGGTACACCATGTCCTTGAACTCGCCCCGGCGCTGCTGGGCAAGCTCCATCATGTTTCCCACATACTCCTGGGGGCCGATGAGACTGATTTTTACATAGGGCTCCTCGGCAAGCTGGATGTCCGCCGGGTCGGGGTAGTCCAGGGGGTTGTCTACCAGAATGACCTCCCCATTGGTTTTCGTCACCCGGTAGACCACGTTGGGGGCGGTGGTGATGAGGTCTAAGTTATATTCCCGCTCCAACCGCTCCTGGATGATCTCCATGTGCAGCAGTCCCAAAAAGCCGCAGCGGAAGCCGAAGCCCAGAGCAATGGAGCTTTCCAGCTCGTAGACGAAGGAGGCATCGTTTAGCTTCAGCTTTTCCAGAGCATCCCTTAAGTCCTGATACTTGGCCCCGTCGGCGGGGTAGATGCCGGAGTAGACCATGGGCTGCACCGGCCGGTAGCCGGGCAGGGCCTCCCTGGCGGGGTTCTCCACACCGGTGATGGTGTCGCCCACCCGGGTGTCCGCCACGGTTTTGATGGAGGCGGTGATGTAGCCCACCTCGCCGGCGCCCAGGGATTCCGTGGGTGTCAGGCCGAAGGGGTTCATGGTGCCAACCTCCACCACCTTATACTGAGCGCCGGTGGCCATCATTTTAATGTCCATGCCGGGGTAAACCGTACCCTCCTTGATCCGGGTGTAGACGATGACCCCGCGATAGCTGTCGTACTGGCTGTCGAAAATCAGGGCCTGCAGCGGAGCGTTCCGGTCGCCGGAGGGGGCGGGGACGTCGGCCACGATCATTTCCAGCACGGAGCGGATGTTGATGCCGTTTTTGGCGGAGATTTCCGGGGCATCCTCAGCGGGCAGGCCGATGATGTCCTCGATTTCCGCCTTGACCTCGGCAGGCCTTGCGGAGGGCAGGTCGATTTTGTTGATGACGGGGAGTACCTCCAGCCCCGCGTCGATGGCGAGGTAGGTGTTGGCCAGGGTCTGGGCCTCCACGCCCTGGCTGGCATCCACCACCAGCACGGCCCCCTCGCAGGCGGCGAGACTCCGGCTCACCTCATAGTTAAAGTCCACATGGCCCGGGGTGTCGATGAGGTTCAGGGCATAGGTTTCCCCATCGTCGGCAAGATAGTTCAGCTGGACGGCGGTGGCCTTGATGGTGATGCCCCGCTCCCGCTCCAAATCCATGGAGTCAAGAAGCTGGTCGGCCCGCTGGCGGCTTTCCACCGCGTGGCACTCGTCCATCAGCCGGTCCGCCAGAGTGGACTTGCCGTGGTCAATGTGGGCGATGATGGAAAAATTGCGAATTCTGGATTGCTCGGTCATATATGGCACCTCTGTGAGATAGTTGACAGTTGACAGTGGACAGTTAAGGTGTCGCTTCGCGAAAAAAATGTCTGCCCCGCCAGGCTGAAAATATTGCATTCTTCCCATCATTATACTCAAATTTTCCCAAAAAGTAAACCGTATGTTTTCCCGAATTTCGGGGAAACTCAGAAGGAAGAAAAACCGACAAATTGGTGTTTGAAAAGATATGCTGTCATTGCGAGCCAGTCCGCAGACTGGCGTGGCAATCCCTTAGGTTTTCCACCCAGCTCCCATCCTTCCACCCAAGCTGTCATCCTGAGCGAGCGCAGCGAGTCGAAGGATCTACGCACTGAACAAAGCTGAAATGTGAACGAATGCGGTAGATCCCTCGACTCGCTGCGCTCGCTCGGGATGACAGGAGGAAGAACGGGGGGATTGCCACGGAAGTCCTGCGCACTGGCTCGCAATGACAGCGTTATTTCGACAAACAACAATTTTTCAATTTGATGAAAAATCCGAAAAACCCCTTGTCAAAGGGGGAAAAACAGGGTATAGTCTAGCAGTATGATATCATTGGACGGGTTTGACCAGCCCGCTGTGAAGATAAAGAGGGGTACCATTCATGAGCACGCAGAAGAAGCAGACCAAAACCAATCCCACCATGGAAGATGTTCAGGCCGCGCTCCAGAGCCTGATTGCCCAGGGCAAGAAGGACGGCATGATCCGCGCCGCGGATCTGAACGCCCAGCTGGAGAAGATGGCCCTAAGTCCCGAGAAAATTGAAGAAATCTACGACCGGTTCGAGGCCATGAACATCCAGATTGTCACCGCCGACCTGGACCTGGATCTGGGGGACCTGGACGGCCTGGATGCCGGACTGGACGATGCCCTGGATTTGACGGGCCTGGAGGAAGAGGATCTGGTGGACCCGGTGGATCTGGCCGCCGAGTACAGCCTGGACGACCCCGTGCGGATGTACCTGAAGGAGATCGGCCAGGTAAAGCTGCTGTCCGCCGATGAAGAGGTGGAGCTGGCCAAGCGGGTTTCCGAGGGGGACCAGTACGCCAAGAACAAGCTGACCGAGGCCAACCTCCGGCTTGTGGTCTCCATCGCCAAGAAGTATTCCGGACGGGGCCTGCACATCCTGGATCTGATTCAGGAGGGCAACACCGGTCTCATTCGGGCGGTGGACAAATTCGATTGGACAAAGGGAAACAAATTCTCTACATATGCCACCTGGTGGATCCGTCAGGCCATTACCCGGGCCATCGCGGATCAGGCCCGGACCATCCGGGTGCCGGTGCATATGGTGGAGGTCATCAACAAGGCCACCCGCTGCAACCGCAAGCTGGTGCAGGAGCTGGGCCGGGAACCCACCGTGGAGGAGATCGCCGCGGAGCTGGGGCTGCCCGTGGAGAAGATCATCGAGGCCAACCGCACCGCCGCCGATACCCTTTCCCTGGACACCCCCGTGGGTGACGAGGAGGATACCTCCATCGGCTCCTTTGTGGAGGACGAGCGGACCCCCGGGCCCGCCGACGCTACCTCCAACGCCCTGCTTGCCGAGGCGCTGAAGGAAATCTTGGACACCCTCACCGAGCGGGAGGCCGATGTGCTGCGGATGCGCTTCGGTATGTACGACGGCCGGACCCACACCCTGGAGGAGGTGGGCCAGATCTTCGGCGTTACCCGGGAACGGATTCGCCAGATCGAGAACAAGGCCATCCGCAAGCTGCGCCACCCCAGCCGCGCCAAGA
>CALYTB010000175.1 GCA_945486035.1 uncultured Clostridia bacterium | reverse complement strand
GGAGCCATGAATGGCTCCCCTACAGCAAAAACATACATTTCAGATAATTACCAGCTAAACACCAATTTGTCGGAATGCCGCAATTGTCAATTCCGTAATCGCAATGAGGTAATTTTATGGACGAGTTATTTCGCAATGTTCTGACTGCCAGCTTTCATGGCAGTATTGTGATTCTGGCGGTGCTGGCGCTGCGGCTGGTGCTGCGGCGGGCGCCGAAAAAATATGTGTGCTTCCTGTGGGTGCTGGCGGGGCTGCGGCTGCTGATGCCCTTTGAGCTTCAGAGCAGCCTGAGCCTCCAGCCGGAGACCCGGCAGGTGACCGAAGTCCGGTGGGAGCAGCCTGCCGATCTGGCGGCCCCCGCGGAGCCTGTGCGGAACAACCGGGAGCCTGGGTTGGAAGCGCCCACCTTTTCCGTTCCCACCCCGGCGGTGACAGAGCCCGCCCCGGTTTCCGTGGAAACGCCCGCGGCTCCCGCCCCGGCGGGGAAAGCGTCCTTCGACTGGAAAGCGCTGATCCCCTGGGCCTGGCTGACTGTGGCGGCGCTCTTCGGAGTCTACAGCCTGGTCTGCTACATAAATCTGAAACGAAAAGTCCGCCTGGCGGTGAAAATCCCCGGGGGCTGGGAGTGCGAGGGCATCGATACCGCCTTCATCCTGGGCTTCATCAAGCCGAAAATCTACATCCCCATGGGGATGTCCCGGAAGGAGCGGCGGTACATCCTGGCCCATGAGCGGGCCCACCTGGAAAAGGGGGACCACTGGATCAAGATGCTGGGCTACATTGCCCTGGCGCTGCACTGGTTTAACCCTCTGGTATGGGTCAGCTACATCCTGCTGTGCAGGGATATCGAAATGGCCTGCGATGAGCGGGTGATCCGGTTCATGGAGGTGGAGGAACGGAAGGCCTACTCCGCCGCCCTGCTGAACTGCTCCGCCAACCGCGCCCATTACGCCGCCTGCCCCGTGGCCTTCGGCGAGGTGGATGTGAAGAAGCGGATATTAGCCGTTCTCAACTACCGCAAGCCCGGCTTCTGGGTGAGCCTTATCAGCGTGATTGCCATTGCCTTTGTGGCGGTGTGCCTGGTCACCAGCCCCAAGGGGGAGCCGGAGAACGATGCTTCCGTCAATGCCCCGGAGGAAACCCTCCCGGCCAAGGAAACGGGCTTCGCCTCCAAGCTGTCGGAAAGCGAGATCGCCTATACCTGTGAGCAGACCATGAACGAGCTTCTGAGCCGGAACAGCTACAGTGTTCACCTGGACTACAGCGGGTACAGCACCAACCCCAATATCGGCGTGACCGCCTTTACTGCCACCATCCGGAAGTACGGAGACAACCGGCTGTATCTGCCCATGGAGAATGGAAAGACCGTGGCGAACGCGGGAAGACTTTGGCTGGATGGCCGGTTCGCCTCCTTCTACGGGGACAAATGGGCCTGGGAGGACGGCACCGGCAGGGACCCGGACAGCTGGGTGACCAATTTCACCCCCACGGGCAAGCTGGTCACCTTCCCGGAGGGCTCCGGGGTAAAGAGCGGGGATACGGTTTCCATGGCGGTGGAGTGGACGTCCTATGAGCGGGTATACCAGGGCGTTCTCACCTATACCTTCCGGGATGACGGGAGCATCCAAAGCATCCTTTCGGATTATGTCTGCCCGGTGTCCGAGGAGGATGGGGGCGGCGAGGTGCGCTACCATCAGGAGCTGACCCTTCTGGAGGAAACCCCGGAGCAGATCGACGGCGCGATCCGCTCCGTTGGGGAGGAAGTCCTCACCCAGGAGGAGCTGGAAACCTACCGGCTGCTGCAGGATCAGGTTACCGAGGTGCCCAGCAACAAGACCGCCTATGATAAGGACTTTATGCTGGGCTCCGGTCAGATGGGCTGGAAATTCGCGGGCGGCGAATGGTTCTTCAAGTTCGGCGCGGAGGATGTGACCCCCACCGGGGCCAAGCTGGTGGTGGAGTGCTCCGTCCCCTACGGCAACGCCACCATCGAAAGCGGCACCATTCAGGCGGGGGACACTTACTTCCTGGAACAGCTGGTGGACGGCGTATGGACGACTCTGCCCCCGAAGGGAGATTTCAAGACCATCGCCCCCCAGACCCTTGGCAGCGGCAGCGCCCAGACCATCCACTGGGAGGAAAACTACGGTTCCCTTCCCGGAGGCTTCTACCGCATCGGCAACTACTACACCTTCACCTACGGCGACGGTCAGACCGATACCCAGGTCTGCTACGCCAAGTTCCGGCTGTACGACGGGGAGTTCAAAACCCTGCTGGAGCAGTGCCGGGAGGCTTTTGTGGATCTTATGTATGGGGAGTACAGCCATATCTACAGCATCGAATGGAATACGGAGCTGCAGGATATGGAGTACTACATGACCGAAGAGGTGTGGAAGAACGGCGCGGACTACCTGATGGATGTACGTTATGTTAACCGGGAGGATCCCGGCGTGCTGGAAGGACACACCGGCGGCATGTGGCGTGACGGCGTCACCTACAATCTGGAGTGGGCCGGGGACACGGTGGACAGCCCCCTGAGCCAGTGGAACACCAACACCTACATGACCCTGACCAATTTCCAGCTGTGGTCGTTCAATTATGAATGGTACGACGGCCAGGTGGAGGAGGTGTTCCGGGACGGGGACAGGATCATCATTCAGTCCGTCTATGATTTCAGCGACCAATACGAGGCAAAGCAGCTGGTGCTGTCCTTTGACGCGGAAGGGAAGCTGACCGGAATGCGCAAGCTCTACCTGCCCACCCGCAGCTGCGCGGAGCGCGACAAGGTGGTGGAGGCGGAGCTGGCGGTGATCCGCGATTCCCGGGAGGAAATCGCCGCGGTGATTAACGGCATCGACCTGACCGCCACTCCCAGCTTCGACTACGCCGGGGAGATGGCCATTTTGGAGCGGCAGCAGGCGGGAATGCGGACAAAGAACTTCGTCAACAGCTCTGCCGCAGCCATGAAGGACACCCAGGCGGTGATTGACCGGGCCATCCGGGACTGCACCCTCCCGGCGGAGGGCGGCATGGAGCCGGGCACCAACATGGCGAATGCCTTCTATGACAGCGAAGCCGGGATGTGGAAGGTGGAGTTCACCGCCTCCTGGGACGGCAGCATTTACCAGGCGGTATACATGAACAGCCAGGGCATCACGGTGATGACCACCATGGCCCGGGCTGTGGAATAACAACGTCGCCCCAGGGGATTCCCCTGGGGCGATTGAATGCAAGAAAGGGAAAGCAACAAATTGGTGTTTGGCGGGCTGCGCCCCGATTACCTGTCATTGCGAGACCAGTGCGCACACTAGTCGTGGCAATCCCCCCGATGAATGGAACCAGGTAGCGATTACCACCAAAAAACGTGAATTCCACCGCGCTTTTGGGTACTTGTCGCAACATTGTACGTCTAACCGGGGGATTGCCACGCCAGTGTGAGCACTGGCTCGCAATGACAGCATATCTTTACAAACACCAATTTATCAGCATAATTTTAAGTATAGAACTTCCGGATGTAATCTTCTACGTCGGCGCGGGTGCCGCGGAAGGCGCCGGGGGTTTCCATTTTCAGGGAGCAGCAGGCGGTGGCGTAGAGGAGGGACTCCTCCAGGGAGTTGCCCAGCATCCGCATGGCAAGATACGACCCGAACACCGTATCCCCCCGGCCGGTGCGGCCGGACAGGTTCCGGGATTTGATGGGGCAGGTTTTCATGGTCACGCCGTCGTAGGCCAGCATTTCCGAATTGTGGGAGATGACCACCTCTTTGGCACCCCAGCTATGGAGCACCCGGGCGGCCTCGGCCCGGTCGGTGAGGCCCGTGAGGATTTCCGCCTCGGCGGCATCGGTTTTCAGAAAGTCCAGCATGGGCAGGTACTCCAGCTTGTCCGCCCAATCGTGGAAGCACATGGAGCCGCCCTCGTTGTGGCGCAGGAAGCCCTGGGCATCGGCGGAAACCTTGCCCCGGGTGTGGAGGGCCTCAATCAGCCCTCTGGGGAAATCCCCATACAGAAGTCCTGCCAGATGGTACAGCTTGCAGGGGAACTCCGGCACATCCTCCGGTGTGATGGGGTCGGACTGGGCAAGGCAGGTGCCCTTCCGCCGCTCCCGGTCGGGGGTGAAATACTCGTTTCGCATGAGGGTGGTTTTGGCAGAGGGCAGCAGCACCGCATCCGCCGGGTCGCCCCCCAGGGCGGTGAGCACATCCCGGTCCTCCGGGGCGGCCTTCACGCCGGCGAACACCCTGGCCCCGGTGGAACGGGCGGCGGGGGTACAGAAGGTCACGGCGCCGCCCACACAGCGGTCGATATCACCGGTGTAGTCGATGTTCTCGTCCCGGGTGGCTGGGCCCAGGATCATCAGGTCATATTGCTTTTCCATAAATGGATGCTCCTTTGTAATGCTTGTCTTTCGAATTTCTTGGTACGCAGATAGGCAAGACTCAGCGGACAGAAAAATTGGTGTTTAGCGGCTTCGCCGAATTGACAATTGACAATTGACAGTTGACAA
>CALYTB010000174.1 GCA_945486035.1 uncultured Clostridia bacterium | reverse complement strand
AATGGCTCCCCTACAGTAAGAACGTAGTGCGTACGAAATCGTCAAACACCAATTTCCCGTTCTGTGTCCCCAAACCGACAGGCTTTGATTGCTGAACACGCCCCTCCAATTCCCATCCCCCGTAGGGGGTTCCAAAAAATAATCCCTAAGAATAGTGATTTCTACAATTGACTTTCATGCATGGAATTAGTAGAATAATATCGATACACAATGAGCTCCCTATGGGAACTCGTATCCGTTCTGAAAGAATCATCGATTAGGAGGAAATCACATTGAAGGATTGGGCATCTTTAATCACTGTTGAGGAGATGGAAGCCGCCACCAATTCTCTGCTGGAAACCGGCAAGAAGGTGGGCGCCGACTCCTGGCAGCAGCGGGTCAAGAACCAGACCCCCCATTGCGGTTTCGGCGAAGCGGGTACCTGCTGCCGGATCTGCTCCATGGGCCCCTGCCGCATCACCCCCAAGAGCCCCAGAGGCATCTGCGGCTGCGACGTTCACGGCATCGTTGCCCGTAACTACCTGCGCTTCACCGCCGGCGGCGCCGCTACCCACTCCGACCACGGCCGGGAAATCATGCACACCCTGTACCAGACCAAGGAAGGCGGCAACTATCAGGTCAAGGACCCTGAGAAGCTGATCCGCATCGCCAAGGAATGGGGCGTGGAGACCGAGGGCAAGGACATCTATGATCTGGCCCACGAGATGGCTGAGGTCGGTCTGCTGGAGTACGGCAAGCCCTTCGGCCTCCAGCGGTTCCTGAAGCGGGCTCCCGAGTACACCCAGAAGCTGTGGCATGACGCCGAGATTGAGCCCCGGGCCATTGACCGGGAGGTCTCCCAGTCCCTGCACATGACCCACATGGGCTGCTCTTCCCTGCCCGAAGCCCTGATCCGCCAGTCCCTGCGTGCAGGCCTGTCTGACGGCTGGGGCGGCTCCATGATGGGCACCGAGTTCTCTGACGTTATGTTCGGCACTCCCAAGCCCGTGGACACCACCGCCAACATCGGCGTCATGGAGAAGGACAACGTCAACATCGTGGTTCACGGCCATGATCCCTCCCTCTCCGAAATGATCGTCTACTACGCCAATGATCCCGAGATGATCGCCTACGCCAAGAGCATGGGCGCCAAGGGCATCACCATTTCCGGCGTGTGCTGCACCTCCAACGAGGTTGCCATGCGTCACGGCATCCCCATGGCCGGCAACTACCTGAACCAGGAGAACGTGGTGCTCACCGGCGCCTGCGAGGCCATCGTGGTGGACGTGCAGTGCATCTTCCCCGCTCTGGGCCCCCTGAGCAAGTGCTTCCATACCAAGTTCATCACCACCTCTCCCATCGCCCGGATGCCCGACTCCGAGTTCATCCGCTTCTCCGCCGCCAACGCCGGTGAGAACGCCAAGGCAATCGTGAAGATGGCCATTGAGAACTTCAAGAACCGGAAGCCCGAGCTGGTGAACATCCCCAACCTGAAGCAGAATGCCCGTGTGGGCTACTCTGTGGAGGCCATCAAGAAGGTTCTGGACGGCGTGGCCAACTCCCAGCTGGACGAGTTCGGCACCACCAAGCCTCTGATTGAGTGTGTCCACTCCGGCGTTCTCCGGGGTGCCGTGGCCATGGTCGGCTGCAACAACCCCAAGGTTCGTCCCGACAGCGCCCACATCGGCCTGATGAAGAAGATGCTGGAGAACGACATCATCGTCATCACCACCGGCTGTGCCGCCCAGGCTGCCGCCAAGGCCGGTCTGATGGATCCCGAGAAGGCCAAGGAGTACTGCGGCGCGGGCCTGAAGCGTGTGTGCGAGCTGGCCGGCATTCCTCCCGTTCTGCACATGGGCTCCTGCGTGGATATCTCCCGAATGATGATCCTGGCCGCCGATATCGCCAAGGACTGGGGCATCAACATCTCCCAGGTTCCCGTGGTGGGCTGCGCTCCCGAATGGATGTCCGAGAAGGCCGTCTCCATCGGCAACTACGTGGTGGCTACCGGTATCGAGACCTTCCTGGGTGTTGACCCCTATTCCAAGGGCTCCAGCGAAGTCACCGAGCTGCTCCAGGGCGACCACGGCATCAAGGATTGGGTCGAGGCCCGGTTCGTGGTGGAAACCGATATCGAGAAGCTGGGCGACAAGATGATCGAGTGCATCGAAGCCAAGCGCGCCGCCCTGGGCATCTAAAAAATCAAGCTGTCATTCCGAGGAGCCCGGAGGGCGACGTGGGAATCCCCCGGTATTACGGGGTGTCCCAATGAGCCGGGGGATTGCCACACCAGTGTGCGCTAAATTATGGTATGATTGCCACTGGCAATCATAGATAATTTTGATTCGCTGCGCGGAGCACCACTGGTTCGCAATGACATCCGCGTATTGACAGGGTAAACGAGGTCTTTTTCCAATGAAACTAGCGATTACCGGAAAGGGCGGCGTGGGCAAAACCACCCTGTCCTCCACACTGGCCCGGCTCTATGCCGATGAAGGCCGCACCGTACTGGCCGCCGATGTGGATCCCGATGCCAACCTGGGTCTTGCCCTGGGCCTGAGCCAGGAGGAAGTGGATTCCATCATCCCCATCTCCAAGATGCGCACATTGGTGGAAGAGCGCACCGGCGCTTCCGCCGCCAATCAGTTCTACAAGCTGAATCCCTATGTGGCGGACATCCCCGAGAAGTACGCCCGGGAAATCAACGGCGTGAAGCTGCTGGTCATGGGCACCGTGGATGTGGGCGGAAGCGGCTGTGTCTGCCCGGAGCACGTGATGCTGAAAAGTATCCTCGCCAGCCTGACCTACCGCAAAAATGATGTGGTCATCATGGACATGGAGGCGGGGCTGGAGCACCTGGGCCGGGGCACCGCGGCCAACATGGACCAGTTTATCGTGGTCATCGAACCCGGAGCCCGGTCCGTTCAGACCTACCGCAATGTCAAGCGGCTGGCCAGCGACCTGGGGGTCAAACGGGT
Source organism: uncultured Clostridia bacterium (assembly GCA_945486035.1). Taxonomy (GTDB): domain Bacteria; phylum Bacillota; class Clostridia; order Oscillospirales; family Oscillospiraceae; genus Faecousia. Next base: position 1,561 of record CALYTB010000174.1, on the reverse strand, counting down.
TCGTGTGGTGGCCAACAAGCTTCGGGGCGCTGAGGATGAGGCATTTATCCGCGGCGCGATCCCACAGGAGGATCTGCTGGGCTGTATCCACTACAACCCCGAGATCATGGATGCCGACCGGCAGGGCAAATCACCCTACGATTTCAGCCCCACGGCAATCGAAGAGATCCGGCGAATCAAGGAAATTCTGGACCGTGACGAATCACATACATAGGAGGAAATACCGTGACACTTTTTGAAAGAGTATTCGGCGGTAACGACTACAACTACGAGCGTACCGTAGCCGCCGTCAACGAGGCCATCGCCGCCAACGGCGAGGGCTGTGCAGTGGCCTTCCCCAGCACTGCTTACAGCCTTCCCTGCTACTATGGCATTACCGGCGTGAAGATCACCAACCTGGGCGAAATGAAGGCCGCCCTGGAGGGCACCATCAAGGGCATGATGACCCGCAACAACCGTCTGCAGGATGCGTTCGACAGCGGCGTTGCTTCCGCGCTGTGCGCTGAGTTCCTGGAGGCTCTGAAGTACCTGAACGGCGCCGAGCCCTACGCCGAGCCCGAGATGGGCCACCTGACCGATGCCTTCGTCCGGAACCTGGGCGTGCCCCTGGTCACCGGCGATATCCCCGGCGTGGCCGTTATCATCGGCGGCGCTGAAGATCCCGCCGAGACCGTGGCTCTGGCCAAGTCCTATCAGGCCCAGGGTATCCTGGTGACCCTGACCGGCGACTCCATTAAGCACTGCTATGAGGCCGGCATGAAGCTGGGCGAGAGCGTCCGCGTGGTGCCCCTGGGCTACGAAATGCAGTCCGTCATCCACGTGGTGTCCGTCGCCATCCGTGCCGCTCTGATCTTCGGCAACATCACCCCCGGCGACTACAAGAACCTGTACAAGTACACCATGGATCGCGTCCGGGCCTTCGTCAACGCCTACAAGCCCCTGTCTGACGAGATCGTGTCCTACGGCGCCGGCGCCATCTGCCTGGGCTTCCCCGTCATCTCCAACGAGACCGAGAATATGTTCCGGGTGCCCAAGTCCCTGATCCAGCAGCTGGATACCTCCAAGTGGAACGCCACCTCTCTGGAGGCCCGGGACATCAAGCTGAAGATCACCAACATCGACATTCCCGTGGCCTTCGCCACCGCCTTCGAGGGCGAAATCATCCGCCGGGGCGACATGCAGGTGGAAGTGGACGGCTCCCGCGTGGACTGCTTCGAGCTGGTTCAGACCCGGGAAGCCGCCGATGTGGAGGATCACAGGATCGTGGTGGAGGGCCCCGAAATCGACGAGATTCCCGTGGGCTCCAAGATTTCCCTCTCCTACACCATCGAGGTTGCCGGCAAGGCCATGCAGCCCGACTTCGAGTCCGTTATGGAGCGGAAGATCCACTCCTGGATCAACTGCATCGAGGGCGTGATGCACACCGGCCAGCGCGACATGATCCGTGTGCGTATCAGCAAAGCCGACTTTGAGGCGGGCTTCAAGTTCCGGCACCTGGGCGAGGTCCTCTACGCCAAGGTCAAGAGCGAGTTCGAGGCCGTTGTGGACAAGTGCCAGGTCA
>CALYTB010000173.1 GCA_945486035.1 uncultured Clostridia bacterium | reverse complement strand
TGTCAACTGTCAATTGTCAATTGTCAATTCGGCGAAGCCGCTAAACACCAATTTACGCACTATCGGGTTTACCCCATATTTACTATCTTATATTACAGGAGGCACCCATGTCCCACACCATTGCCGCCGTTTCCACCGGCAGCCAGATCAGCGCCATCGGAATCATCCGTCTTTCCGGGGATGACTGCATCGCCGTATCGGAACGGGTTTTCATTTCCAACAATCGCAAACCCTTATCCCAATTCCCCGACCGGAGACTTGCCCTGGGAACCCTGCACGACAAGCAAGGCCGGATTCTCGACCAGTGCATGGCCGTGGTCTCCCGGGGGCCCCGCAGTTATACCGGCGAGGACACGGTGGAATTCCACTGCCACGGCTCCCCCGCCGTGCTGGCGGCAGGGCTGGAGGCTCTGTATCAGGCAGGCGCTGTCCCCGCCAAGCGGGGGGAGTTCACCAAGCGGGCTTTCTTAAACGGCAAGCTGGACCTGACCCAGGCGGAGGCCGTCATTGACCTGATCGAAGCGGACACCGCGGATGCCGCCGCCAACGCGGCAGGTCAGGTGGGCGGAACCCTTCAGAAGAAGCTCTCCCCCATCTACGACAACCTGGTGAACCTGTGCAGCCACTTCCACGCCGTGCTGGATTATCCTGACGAGGACATCCCCGATTTCGGTCTGGAAAACTACCGCGCCCCCCTGCGCGCCGATGCGAAAGCCCTCTACGCCCTGCTGAAAACCTACTCTCAAGGCAGAATCCTTCGCCAGGGCGCAGCGGCAGCCATCGTGGGCCGCCCCAACGTAGGCAAGTCCAGCCTTCTCAATGCTCTGGCAGGCTACGAGCGCTGCATCGTCACCGAGATCCCCGGCACCACCCGGGATACTGTGGAGGAGTCCGTCCTCCTTGGCTCCACCCGTCTGCGGCTCATCGACACGGCGGGCATTCGGGAAACCTCCGATGCCGTGGAAGCCATGGGCGTGGAGCGCTCCATGCAGGCGGTGGAAAACGCCGACCTGGTGCTCTTCGTCTGTGACGGCTCCCAACCCTTGACCCCTGAGGATCAGGCCATTGCGGAGTTGTGTCTGGAGCATGAGCGGGTAGTGGCACTGATTAACAAATCCGACTTAGGCAGCCGGGTCGTACCCTCGGACCTTCCCTTCATGACCGTCATCCCCATCTGCGCCAAAACCGGGGAAGGGCTGGAACAGCTGACCGACACGGTGGAGCTGCTCTTTGCCGGAGAGACTCCCTGTGACGGCTCTATCCTCACCAACGCCCGGCAGTACGATGCCATCCGACGCTCCTACGAAGCCATGCTCCGGGCCCTCCGGGGACTTGACTTAGGGTTAACCCCCGACGCGGTACTCACCGATGTGGAAGCCGCTATGGAAGCCATGGGCGAAGTCACCGGCGCCACCGTCCGGGAGGACATCACCGCCAGAATCTTCGAACGCTTCTGCGTGGGAAAATAGATAAATTGTTGTTTGTCGGGCTGTCTCCAAATTTCCTGTCATTGCGAGACCAGTCCGCAGACTGGTCGTGGCAATCCCCCGGTTAGAGGTAAAATGTTCGACGATTGCCCTACAGAGTAGGATAATGTGGCGATTTTGGTGGTAATCGTTACCTGGTTCCATTCAACCGGGGGATTGCCACGCCAGTGTGAGCACTGGCTCGCAATGACAGCGTTATTTCGACAAACACCAATTTATCTCGCAGCCTCGATTCATTTATCAAACATTAAGGACGATTTACAATGATCTATCTCGACAATTCCGCCACCACGCAGCCCTGTCCGGAGGCGGTGGAGGCGATGACAAAGGCCCTGACGGAGAATTGGGGCAACCCCTCCGCCCTTTACGGCTTCGGCATCGATACCGCCCGGGCCCTGCGTTCCGCCCGCAATGATGCAGCCGCGGCAATGGGGGCCGAGCCGGAGCGGGTGTTTTTCACCTCCGGCGGCACCGAGGCGGACAACTGGGCCGTTTTCGGAACGGTGAAGCGGCTGGGCAAGCGGGGCAAACACATTATCACCACCGCCATTGAACACCCCGCCATCCTAAACTGCATGAAGGACCTGGAAGCCCGGGGATTTGAGGTCACCTACCTTTCCCCGGATTCTCAGGGCTTTGTGTCCCCGGATGTCCTGAAAGCCGCTCTGCGTAAGGACACCATTCTGGTATCCGTGATGATGGTGAACAACGAGGTAGGCTCCGTCATGCCCATTGCCCAAATGGCCAGACTGACTCACAGGCTCTGCCCCGATGCCATCTTTCACACCGATGCCGTTCAGGGCTTTCTGAAGGTTCCCTTCGCCGCGAAGTCTCTGGGAGCCGATCTCATCAGCGTGTCCTCTCACAAAATCCACGGGCCCAAGGGCTGCGGGGCTCTGTACGTATCCCCCCGGCTCAAATCCTTCCCCCCGCTGCTGCTGGGCGGCGGGCAGGAGAGCGGCTTTCGCAGCGGCACCGAGGGCACCCCGGCCATTTTCGGCTTTGCCGCTGCCTGCCGGGCCGTATCCCCCACCTTCCGGCAGGATGCCCTGCGGGAGAAAGCCATGCTGGATGCTTTCTGCGAAAAGCTCTCAGCGCTCCCCGGAGTGCGGATCAACGGCGCCCACCAGGCCCCCCACATCCTGAACCTGGCGGTTCCCGGAGTTCCCACCCAGAACTCCCTGAACATCCTCCAGGATGCGGGTGTCTGTGTCAGCGCCGGCTCCGCCTGTGCCAAGGGCCACCGCAGCCATACACTCTCCGCCATGAATCTGCCCCCGGAAGTCATCGACAGCTCCTTCCGGATTTCTCTGTGCCGGGATACCACCCCGGAAATGCTGGATACGGTTTTTGAGGTTCTGAAGGACCGCATCCTCCCCCGGGTACGCTGACCGTACTGGGATTTCACATATGTCCATCTTTCGTTCCCACTGCTCCGGCCCGGCAAGTCTCCGGCCGGAGCGTCGCTTTTTGCAAGTAGGCTGAGAAAAAACTGCAAATCCCTCTTGTAATCTTCTTTCTCATCTGTTACAATAGGCCTCACCCACTTTTCTATGGCAGGAGGACATTTGTATATGAGTTATGTAGATGAGGTCTTGGCCCAGATTTCCGCCAAGAATGCCCATGAGCCGGAATTCATTCAGGCCGTCACCGAGGTTCTGGAATCTCTGCGTCCGGTAATCGAGCGCAATGAGGATCGCTACCGCCGGGAGGCACTTCTGGAACGGCTGACCACCCCCGAGCGGGCCATCCTGTTCCGGGTGCCCTGGGTGGACGACAACGGCCAGGTTCATGTGAACAACGGCTTCCGGGTTCAGTTCAACAGCGCCATCGGCCCCTACAAGGGCGGTCTGCGGCTGCACCCCAGTGTCAACTTAAGCATTATGAAGTTCCTGGGCTTTGAGCAGGTGTTCAAGAACAGCCTCACCGGCCTTCCCATCGGCGGCGGCAAGGGCGGCTCCGATTTTGACCCCAAGGGCAAGTCCGACCGGGAAATCATGGCCTTCTGCCAGAGCTTTATGACCGAGCTGTACAAGTATATCGGTGCGGACACCGACGTACCCGCCGGCGACATCGGCGTAGGCGGCCGGGAAATCGGCTACCTCTTCGGCCAGTACAAGCGGATTCAGGGCCTTTACGAGGGCGTGCTCACCGGCAAGGGCTTAAGCTACGGCGGTTCTCTCGCCCGTACCCAGGCCACCGGCTACGGCCTTCTGTACCTGACCGACGAAATGCTCCGCTGCAACGGCAAGGAGCTGGCGGGCAAGACCGTGGCGGTTTCCGGCGCGGGCAATGTGGCCACCTACGCCATCGAGAAGGCCTGGCAGCTGGGTGCCAAGCCCGTGACCTGCTCCGATTCCAGCGGCTGGATCTACGATCCCGACGGAATCGACGTGGCCACCCTGATAGACGTAAAGCAGGTCCGCCGCGCCCGGCTGACGGAGTACGCCAAAGCCCGTCCCAACTCCGTCTACCACCCGGGCAAGGGCGTATGGACCGTCAAATGTGACGTAGCTCTGCCCTGCGCCACCCAGAACGAGCTGCAGCTGGAGGATGCCAAGGCCCTGGTAGCGAACGGCTGCTTCGCCGTGGTGGAAGGCGCCAATATGCCCACCACCCTGGAGGCCACCAAGTTCCTCCAGGAAAACGGCATTCTCTTCTGTCCCGGCAAGGCCGCCAACGCCGGCGGCGTGGCCACCTCCGCTCTGGAAATGACCCAGAACTCCATGCGCCTGAGCTGGACCTTCCAGGAGGTGGATGCCAAGCTGAAGGACATCATGGTGAACATCTTCCACAACCTGGATTCTGCCGCCAAGGAGTACGGCATGGAGGGCAACTATGTAGCCGGCGCCAACATTGCCGGCTTCCTGAAGGTTGCCGATGCCATGTTGGCCCAGGGTGTTGTGTAATTCCCTATACGTTCCAAGCGCCCGGACTTCCGTCCGGGCGCTTCCTTCTGTATTTTTCTCTCCCTCTCCGGAAAATTGGTGTTTGCAGTTCAGTTGTTGATAATGTCGGAATAACACTGTAGGGGAGCCATTCATGGCTCCCGGCGGTGAAATG
>CALYTB010000172.1 GCA_945486035.1 uncultured Clostridia bacterium | reverse complement strand
TCCTTTCAACCGGGGGATTGCCACGCCAGTGTGCGCACTGGCTCGCAATGACAGCATTTCTTAGCTAAACAACAATTTATCTGAGCAATTGACAGCAAAACACCGCGAGCCGGCCTTGAGGGGCGGGTCGCGGTGTGTTTTTATTCTCCTTGTTGGATGGCGGCCCAGGCCTCGTCGTCGAAGACCCGGTCCCGGAAATAGTATTTGCGGTCCTCGTCGGTGATGGTTCGGATCACCCGGCAGGGATTTCCGGCGGCGATGGAATAGGGCGGGATGTCCTTGGTCACCACGCTGCCCGCGCCGATGACACAGCCGTCGCCGATGGTAACCCCGGGGCAGATGACGGTGCAGCCGCCCAGCCACACGTCATTTCCCACGGTGACGGCGATGCCGTACTCATAGCGGCTGTTCCGGCTGTGGGGATGGACGGGGTGGCCCGCGGTATAGATGGATACGTTGGGGCCCAGGAGGCAATTGTCTCCGAAGGTGATGGCCGCTACGTCCAGGAAGGTGCAGTTGTAGTTGGCGAAGAAATTCTTGCCCACCTTGATATGATTGCCATAGTCGCAGTAGAAGGGGGGATTGATGAAGGGCTCCTCTTCGGTTTGCAGCAGCTCCCGGACCTGGGCGGCAATGCCCTCAAAATCGCTGACATCGATGGTGTTCAGTTTCTGCAGAATTGCCCGGGTTCGGCGCTGCTCCTCCATCACGGCTTCGTCGGAGATATAGGGAAGCTGGGCGTCCCGGCGCTGGGGATTGGTCATAGGGTTTCTCCTTCCCGAGTCAGATCCCTGACCCACTTGTATTTCCGGTAGTGAACCCGCACGGCGGGAAGCTTGACGATTTCATCCATATTGATGAGAACATACACCGCCAGCACCGGCCATTTCCATACGAAGGCCGCCAGCAGTCCCAGGGGCACTACGATGCACCACAGGGTAATGATATCGCAGATCAGGCCGAAGCGGGTGTCCCCTCCGGCGGAGAAGATGCCGCTGATGGTGGCGGTATTGTGGGACATGCCCACAAGATTTCCGGCGCACACCACAATCATCCATCGCAGATACCCGCTGGCCTGGGGAGTGATCTCCGCCAGGGACAATATTACGGGGGTCAGGGCAATAAGCACCGCCCCGGAGGCAAGGCCCGCCAATATGGAGAGATTGACCACCTTCTCTCCGTAGAGCCTGCCGGTGTCCAGACGGCCCGCGCCCAGCTCGTTGCCCACCAGGATTGCGCCGCCGCTGCCCAGGCCCATGCACAGGCAAGCCACCAGATTTTTCACCACCATGGCGATGGAGTTGGCGGCCACCGCGTCGGTGCCCAGGTGGCCCAGAATCACCGAGCCCATGGTAATGCCCACGCCCCAGACCAGATTGTTGAAAAACACCGGCAGGGTGTAGTGCCAGAAGTCCCGCCGCAGGCTCAGCCGAAGGGCGAACAGGTACTTCCCCCGGAGCCGGATTTCACCTACCCGGACGCTGTCCACCACGGACCAGATTAGGCACAGGAATCTGGTGATGACCGTGGCCAGGGCGGCGCCCTGAATGCCCATCCGGGGTGCTCCCAGAAGGCCGAAAATCAGCAGGGCGTTGAGCAGGATGTTCAGCACTACCCCCACCGAGGTAATCAGGGAGGCGGTGCCTGCCCGGCCGGTGTTTCGCATCATGCACAGATAGCTGTTGCTGATGCCGTCCAGAAGGTAGGACATGCTCACCACCCGCAGATACCCCGCACCCAGGGCAATGAGCTGGGGATCGGGAGTGAACAGGCCCATGATGGTCTCCGGGATCACCAGGGCGCAGAAGGAGAATACCCCACCTGCCAGGGCCAGAGGCCGCAGCAGCAGGGCAAACACCTGCTCCACCGCCTCCCGGCTGCCCTTGCCCCAATACTGGGCCGCCAGAATGCTGGCTCCTCCGGTGAGGCCGTAGATGAACAGGCTGAATACAAAATAGACCTGGCTTGCCAGGGACACGGAGGAGATGCTGGCCTGATCCACCAGCCCCAGCATCAGCGTATCCGAGGCGCTGACCAGGGAGAGCATCAGGCTCTGGAAGGCGATGGGCAGCATCAGCGGGAAAAGCCTGCCGTAAAAGCGTTTGCGGTCCATGAAAGTTTCTCCTTTATTTGTCTGGATTCAGATTGCTGACATAGGGCGCTTTTCCGGACAGAACATCATCGTAGAAGTTCTGCTTGCGGTCAATGTAGGCGATGCTCTCCCGGATGCGGGAGAGCTCCTGCTCCAGCTCCCGGCGCTTGCGTTCCAGGATTTTCTTCCGATGGGGGATGGAGGACTGGCCCTCCAGGCAGAGGGAGATATACTCCTGCATCTCCCGGATGCCCATGCCGCAGTTTTTCAGGCATTCCAGGGAGCGGATCCAGGCGATGTCCGATTCCGAGAAAACCCGCCGGTTCTGCTCGTCCCGGCGGACATTGGGGACAAGGCCCTGGTTGCAGTAGAATTTCAGCGTTTCGTAGCTCAGGCCGGTTTGGGCACAGGCTTCCTTCATAGTATACAAAGGATCACCCCTATTTTTGTGAAAATTGACACTTGACCGGTAGTTACTACCGAGTGGTACACTATCACTATAGCATACTGGAAAAGAATGTCAATAGGAGGAAAAAAGAATGCTTACCCAGTTTGATAAGGTGAAGGGAAATTTCGGCTTCGGCTGTATGCGCCTGCCCATGAAAGACGGCGAGGTGGACAGGGAGGAGTTTACCCGTATGGTGGATGCCTTCCTGGAGGCGGGGTTCAACTATTTTGACACCGCCCACGGCTACCTGGACGGCAAGAGCGAGACGGCCATCCGCGCTTGCCTGACCTCCCGCCATCCCCGGGAAAGCTATGTGCTGACCAACAAGCTGTCCAACAACTACTTCCAAAGCCAGGAGGAGATCCGGCCTCTGTTTCAGAGCCAGCTGGAAGCCTGCGGAGTGGAGTATTTCGACTTCTACCTGATGCATGCCCAGAATAAGGATGTCTTTGAGAAGTACAAGCGCTGCCGGGCTTACGAGACCGCGCTGGAGTTGCGCCGGGAGGGGAAGGTTCGGCATGTGGGTCTTTCCTTCCATGACAAGGCCCAGGTTCTGGATCAGATTCTCACGGAATACCCCCAGATGGAGGTGGTGCAGATCCAGCTGAACTATGTGGACTTTGAGGACCCCTCCGTGGAGTCCCGGAAGTGTCTGGAGGTCTGCCGCGCTCACGGCAAGCCCGCCATCATCATGGAGCCGGTGAAGGGCGGCTCTCTGGTGAATCTGCCCCCCACGGCCCAGATGGTGTTCGACGAGCTGAAGGGCGGCTCCAACGCCAGCTACGCCATCCGCTTCGCCGCCAGCCAGGAGGGCGTTTGGATGGTCCTCTCCGGTATGGGCAATATGGACATGATCCGCGACAATGTGGGCTTCATGAAGGAGTTTAAGCCCCTGGATGACCGGGAGCGGGAGGCGGTGGACCAGGTGTGCGCCATTTTCCGCAGCCAGGGCCTGATCCCCTGCACCGCCTGCCGCTACTGCACCGAGCGCTGCCCCAAGGGCATCGATATCCCGGCGCTGTTTGCCTGCATGAATCGGAAGAAGGTATTCAACAACTGGAACAGCGTGTACTACTACCAGAATGTGTTCACCGGTGAGGGCACCCGTGCCAGCGACTGCCTGAAATGCGGCGCTTGCGAGGAGATCTGCCCCCAGCACCTAAAGATTCGGGATCTGCTGGTGGAAGTCGCCGCGGAATTTGAAAAGGAGGACACGTAATGAAGGTGCTTCTGATCAACGGAAGCCCCAATGCCAAGGGGAATACAGCCTTGGCTCTGGGGGAGATGGAAGCGGTATTTCGGGCCGAGGGCATTGAGACGGAAACGATCCATGTGGGGAACAAGGCCGTCCGGGGCTGCATCGGCTGCCGCAAGTGCCGTCAGACAGGCAAATGCGTCTTTGACGACATTGTCAACGAGACGGCTCCCAAATTCGCGGCCTGTGATGGAATTGTGGTGGGAAGTCCGGTGTATTATGCCTCTGCCAACGCGACGCTGGTGGCCTTCCTTACCCGGCTGTTCTACAGCACCTCCTGCGACAAGACCATGAAGGTGGGCGCTGCCGTGGCGGCGGCCAGAAGAGGCGGCCTCACGGCAACCTTCGATGAGCTGAACAAGTTCTTTGCCATTTCCGGCATGCCCATTGCCTCGGGCCAGTATTGGAACGGCATCCACGGCGCGGCTCCCGGGGAGGCAGAGCAGGACACCGAGGGGCGGCAGCAGATGCGCACCCTGGCAAGGAACATGAGCTTTTTGATCAAGAGCATCCAGCTGGGCAAGCAGACCTACGGAATTCCCGAGCGGGAGCCCACCACCTTCACCAATTTTGTCCGGTAAACAGACATCCCCCGGCCTCATGGCCGGGGGATTTGCTTTGCGGGCAGATTTGTGCCAAAAATCGTTGTTTAGCGGCTTCGCCGAATTGACAATTGACAGTTGACAATTTCGGCATCCTTTCAGAATGATCAAAAATGCCCAAATCCAACTGTAGGGGAGCCATTCATTTGAATTATGGAATGATTGC
>CALYTB010000171.1 GCA_945486035.1 uncultured Clostridia bacterium | reverse complement strand
CAAATGCGGCCCGGATTACATCGACCCCATGTTTCACAGCCGGATCATCGGCGCGGAGCTTGTCCCCTTCAGCCCGCTGGCAGATTCTCGGCTTCCTGAGAATATTCAGGGCCTGTACTTAGGCGGCGGATATCCGGAATTGTACGCGGGGCAACTCAGAGGGAATGCTTCCATGTGGCTCAGCATCAAAAGCGCCCTGACGAAGGGTCTTCCCTGTATTGCGGAGTGCGGCGGCTTTATGTACCTGACCGAAGCCATCGCAGACCTTCCCATGGTGGGATACCTGCCGGGAAAGAGCTTTGACAACGGAAAGCTGACCCGCTTCGGATATGTGCGTCTGCGGGCGGAAAAGGATGGGCTGCTCTGCAAGGCCGGAGCGGATGCGCTTCAGACAGCTTTTATAATCCTCCACCAGTACCCCTACACGATGCAAAGTGTGGGGGTTCAGTTTTTTCCTCCAGTCTTTCTCTTGAGCAAAAAGGAACAATTCTTCGTCTTTTGCCTTTCTTGTCTTGGGTTTCTTCGTTCCCTTTTGAAGCTGCTGTGCCAGTAAAGGAAGCCGCTCCACGGGGGAATCCACCTTTTCCCAATTGGTATCAGTGAAGAACTTGGGCAACACCGCACAATTGCGTCATCGGATCTCAGCGGATCTTTTGCACCATTTCTGCAGTTTCAAAAACGGGAAATACATACAGTATTCCCCCGTTTTTGAAACTTTGAACTGGCACAAAATCTCTCGCTGAGCTTCCTTGCCGAATTATGCGGTGTTGCCCTTGCTCAGCTTTTCCCGGTGGGTGTCCTCGTACCATTCCCGCTGCTCCTCGGCTTCTTCCCCCAGGGGTTTGTATTTCAGGAACGGTGTGCGCTGTATCTTTCTCCCCAGATAGTCAGACAGGTCAGGCCGGATGCCGGTCTTGGCGGCATCAATCTCCAAGCCGGAGAGGATTGCCAGCACTTCCGTCTCCTCTTTGAACTGCTTGCGCAGCTTGGGGTCTGTTTTTTCATTGTGGGCAATGACGCTTCTGTCCAGAGCGGCGTTGCAGATCTGACCGATTCGTGCGGAGAATGTGTTTTTCACCGTGACAAACTGGGCATACCAGTCGTTGGGATTCTGCTCCGGGGATACCATGGAGGGGATATTCAGCAGAGGAGGATTTTAGGCGGGTTCTGTGTCCTCCCGGACGAGAAGCCCAGGGTTTTGCGCTAAACGGGAAGTCAACATCTATCCGAACCTGCCGAAATAAGATGCCGTCAATGCGCAAGCAGTACCACACTTTTCGGAAAAATCAGCGTTCATCTATCGACTTTTCGCCCCCTGCCATGGTATAATACCTGTAATGATCCATGGAAGGGGGCGTTTGATTTGCCTGATCAAGTGAATAAAACGCCATGTTGTTTGGGCTTGCTTGCCCATGTGGATGCGGGGAAGACCTCGCTTACGGAGGCGCTGCTGTATGAGAGCGGGGCCCGGAGGAGCCTGGGGCGGGTGGATCACGGGGATTCCTTTCTGGACACCCAGCCGCTGGAACGGGAGCGGGGGATTACCATTTTCTCCAAGCAGGCCATACTGGAGACGGAGCACCGGTGGTTCACGCTGGTGGACACCCCGGGCCACGCGGACTTTTCTGCCGAGATGGAACGGACTTTGGGGATTCTGGACTGCGCGGTGCTGGTCATCAGCGGCACCGATGGCATTCAGGCCCACACCTTGACACTTTGGAATCTTCTGGAGCGGTATCATGTGCCTGTGATCCTGTTCGTCAACAAGATGGACCTGCCCGGAACGGACCGGGATGCGCTTCTGGGGCAGCTGCAGAGCAGACTCAGCCCGGCCTGCGTGGATTTTGGCACTTCTCCGGAGGAAATCGCGGAGAACGCCGCCATGTGTGACGAGGCGCTGCTGGAAACCTATCTGGCCTACGGCACTGTTACCGAGGGAAATCTGCGGGGACTTCTGGAACATCGGAAGCTGTTTCCCTGCCTGTTTGGCTCCGCCCTGCGGCTTCAGGGGGTGAAGGAGCTGCTTACGCTGCTGGACAGACTGGCACCCGAACCGGTTTGGGGAGCGGAATTCGCCGCCCGGGTGTTCAAAATCTCCCGGGACCCGGCGGGAAACCGGCTCACCTGGCTAAAGGTCACCGGGGGCGCCCTGCGGGTGCGGCAGCTGCTTTCCTACCGGAACCGGAAGGGGGAGCTTCGGGAGGAGAAAATCAATCAGCTGCGAGCCTACTCGGGGGAGAAATTTACCGCGCCGGAGTCCCTGTCCCCCGGGGAGATTGCCGCGGTGACAGGACTGACGGAAACCTGGGCGGGACAAGCCCTGGGCGCGGAGCCGGAGGGAGAAAGCCCCCTGTTGGAGCCGGTAATGACCTACCGGGTCCGGCTTCCCGGAGGCGTGGACCCGGTGACGGCCTTCGGAAAGCTGCGGCTTCTGGAGGAAGAGGACCCTCAGCTGCATCTTCTGATGCAGGGGGATGCCATCCAGGTGCAGATCATGGGCCGGGTACAGCTGGAGGTATTCCGAAGCCTGGTGAAGGAGCGCTTCGGCCTGGACATTACGCTGGAGGACCGGCGGATCGTCTACAAGGAAACCATTGAAAACACCGTGGAGGGCGTGGGGCACTATGAGCCGCTGCGCCACTATGCCGAGGTGCATCTGCTGCTGGAGCCCGGGGAGCCGGGCAGCGGCCTGCGCTTCGGGACGGTGTGCTCCCTGGATATTCTGGACGGCAACTACCAGAATTTGATTCTGACCCATCTGGCGGAGAAAGCCCACCGGGGTGTCCTCACCGGCGCGCCCATTACGGATATGCGCATTACGCTTCTGGTGGGCAAGGCCCATTTGAAGCACACCGAGGGCGGGGATTTCCGCCAGGCTACCTACCGGGCGGTGCGCCAGGGACTGATGCAGGCAAAATGTAAGCTCTTAGAGCCCTGGTACGATTTTGCTGTCCGCTGCCCCACGGCTCAGATCGGCCGGGTGATTACGGACATCCGGGCTATGGCGGGGATATTCGATGCGCCCGAGACGGTGGGCGGGGACTCGGTGCTGAAGGGCAAGGTGCCTGCTTTACAGGTCCGGGACTACGCCGATACCCTGGCGGCCATTACCCAGGGCCGGGGCCAGCTGCAGCTGACACTGCGGGGCTACGAGCCCTGCCACAACCCGGAAGAAGTGATTGCCGCGGCCGGATACGACCCGGAGGCGGATCTTGCCAACACCCCGGATTCCGTTTTCTGCGCCCATGGGGCGGGATTCAACGTGAAATGGAATCAGGTTCCCGAATATATGCACCTGGAAAGCGGCCGGAAAGAGCGCCGGGAGCCGGAGCTCATTACCCGCAATCTCACCCCCGCCGACGACCGGGAGCTGGAAAAGATCATGGAGCGGGAGTTCGGCCCCATCCGGCGGCCCCAGTACGGCGTGTCCTCCCGGAACATTCCCGCAACGGCGGAGGTTACCATCCGGCCCCCCAGGGAGAAATATATCCTTGTGGACGGGTACAATGTGCTTTTCGCCTGGGAGGAGCTGGCGCAGACCGCGAAATCCGACCTGGATGCCGCCCGACGGAGGCTCTGTGACCATCTGGCGAACTACGCCTCCCTGCGGGGCTGCCGGATGGTGGTGGTGTTCGACGGCTACGCGAGGCCCGGAAACCCCGGGGAAAAGGAGCGGCTGAGCGGCTTGCAGATCGTCTACACCCGGGAGGGGGAGACCGCCGACCGCTACCTTGAGGAACTGGCGGACCGGATCGGCACCAGCTACGCCGTGTATGTGGCCTCCTCCGACAGCCTGGTGCAGCTGAGCTCCTTCCGCTCCGGCATCCTGCGCCTGTCCGCCCGGGAGCTTAAGGAGGAAGTGGAGGCCGCGGAGGCGGAAATGCGGAAGAATCTGGGAAAAAGCTGACAAAGCCCTTCCCTTTTCGGAGGATTTCCAGTAAAATAGCAGTATCATTTCCCGGCGGGAAGACAAATTGGTGTTTGGCGATTTTGTACGCATTGCGTTTTTGCTGTAGGGGAGCCATTCATGGCTCCCGTGATGCAGTACGTTTTCGCCGAAATGCTGGTGATATCGGAGCATTTCGCCGCCGGGAGCCATGAATGGCTCCCCTACAGTGTTATTCCAGCATTTTCAAAACAAATAGGCAAACACCAATTTCCCGGGCAGAACATTACACAGGAGGGACTTGTATGAGCGATTATCCGAAGGTTGAATCCGATCCCAGACTGGAGCAGAAGATGAAGAAGGCCATTCACCGGGACCGGTGGACGGACCATTTCTTCCGCCGGGTGCTCCACGTGATTGAGCGTTTCATCGCGGTGCTGACCATTCTGGGGTTAATATCCTGTCTGGCCGCTGAAGTATACGAGGCGTTGGTGAATCCGGAGTATCTGACGGATGCGGGGCACATGCTGCACAATCTGCTGACCATTGTGGTGGGACTGGAGTTTGTGCGGATGCTCATCGACACTACTCCGGCCAACATCTTGGAGGTGCTCACCGTGGCCATTACCCGCCATGTGATCCTCAGCCATGACGATCCCTGGAGCAATGTAGCCTGCATCG
>CALYTB010000170.1 GCA_945486035.1 uncultured Clostridia bacterium | reverse complement strand
GACACAGGAACTGACCAGCCGCGATATGCAGCTGCAGGCCCTTTGCGATGGGGTGAGGAAATATGCCAAAGCCCGGGATTATCAAAAATGCGTGACAATGATTTGCGAGGCCATGGAGAAATTCCCCAACGCGCCGGAACCGCACAATCTTCTGGGAATCGTCATGGAAAAAGAGGGCGACCATGCCGGCGCCATGAAGCACTTCCGTGCAGCCTACGCGCTGGACCCTACCTACTTACCGGCAAGGCAAAATCTGGATCACTACGGCACATTTTATTCCCGGGGCGGCTGTGCCTATGACGAGAGCGATTGCCCGCAGGAAGCCCCCTTGCCCTATGAAATCGAATACGACGAAAAAGGCATTGGTCACGCGGTCAGGAGGAATGCAAAATGAGTATCTTGAAAAACAAAAAGCAGGAAGACTTCACCATCATTGTGGGCTGCGGACGGCTGGGGGCCAATCTGGCAAACACCCTGTCAGAGGAAGGAGAAAACGTCCTGATTCTGGATAAGGAGAAGGAAGCGTTTCGGAAGCTGTCTCCCTCCTTTGGCGGCCTGACGGTGGAGGGTGATGGGACAGACCTGGATGTGCTGAAGAAAGCGGACATCTCCCGGGCCAATGCGGTGATTGCCGTTACCAACAATGACAACACCAATATTCTCATTGCCCAGCTGGCAAAGGAATGGTACTCCGTGGGGCGGGTCATTTCCCGGCTGTATGACCCGGAGCGGGAATGCGTCTACCGGGAGCTGGGCATCGACACCATCTGCCCGGCAGTGCTGTCCGCCAATGAGATTGACAAGCTGCTGGAGAAACCAGCCCGCACGAAGGAGGCTGTTTAACAATGAAAGGAAATGTGCTTTTGGTGGGCGGCAGGAGCAAGGCAAAGTCCCTTGCCCAGTCTCTGCTGAAAAAAGGTTATCGGGTCACGGTCATCAACAAGGATTTGCCCGACTGCGAAAAACTGGCGGAAAATGAAAAGCTGACTGTGATTCACGGTGATGGCACAAAGCCCTATGTGCTGGAGGATGCGGGCGCCGGGAATATGGAGCTTGTCATTGCCCTGACCCCCCGGGACGAGGACAATCTGGTGATTTGCGAGCTGTGCAAGAAGAAGTTCCGGGTTCCAAAAACTTTATCCCTGCTGTCCGATCCCCAAAAAACGGACTTCTTCTACAAAATGGGGGTGGACAGCGTGGTCTGCGCCATTTCCGCCGTCACCAGCATCATTGAGCAGCAGGCTTTCATGGAGGAAATGGCAAAGGCCATCCCCATCGGAGAGGGCCGGGTACAGCTGCTGGGAGTGCCCATCACCGAAACAGATCCGGCAGCCCAGAAGCAGGTCTGGGAAATCAATCTTCCCAAGGAGGTCATCATCGGCTGCATCCTCCGCCGGGATCAGACCCTGATCCCCAGAGGCGACACCCGGATTCTGGCGGGAGACATTCTTGTCCTGATCTCGGGAAACGAGCAGGAGGAAATCGCGATTCTGGAATTAAAGGGCGGTGAGGCCAAATGGCAAAAATGAAAGACTGCTCCAACCGCGGCAAGCTGATGGTCATGATCGGTCTGCTGGTCATCGCCCCGGTGGCAATTCTCCCGTTCTATCCGCAGGACATTGGCTATGCAATCTACTTTCTGCTGACCGGGCTGCTCTCTATCCTGGCAGGGGGTCTTGTATGCGCCTTTGGGAAGCGGGAAGCCTATTTCAGCTCTGACCGTCTGACTGCTCAGCGGCACAGCAACAACACCGTGCTTTTTACCTGGTTCTGGGGAATTGCAGTCGGTGCCATGCCCTTCTTCCTCTCGGGGCAGTTGAAGTTTGTGCAGGCTCTGTTTGAATCCGTCAGCGGCTGGACAACCACCGGGCTTTCCGTCATGGATGTGACACAGACTTCCCACATCTTTCTGTTCTACAGAAGCTTCATGCAGTACTGCGGCGGTCTTGGCTTTGTGCTGATGATGGTTATGCTGGTTTCCGGAAAGCGCTCCATGGATTTATTCAACGCGGAGGGGCATCCCGACAAGCTGATGCCGAACCTCAAGCAGACAGCCCAGACCATTTTTGAAATGTACATTATCTTCCTGATTCTGGGAACGGCTGCTTATGTTGTTTGCGGAATGCCGTTGTTCGACAGCCTGTGCCACGCCATGTGCAGCCTGTCCACCGGCGGCTTTTCAACCAAACTGAACAGCATCGGCGAGTATCACAGCCTGCCCATTGAGATCGTCACCATCGTACTGATGCTCATTGGCACGACGAACTTTGCGGTGCTGCTGCTTCTGCTCCGGGGGAAATGGCGGCAGGCGGCGAAGGTCAGCGAGGTGCGTTTCCTGTTTCTTCTGCTGTTGATTTTTGTGCCGATGATGGCTGTCTCCCTGTCCAGTGAATTGGGAATGGGCTTGAGTGAAGGCCTGCGCCATGCTTTATTCAATGCCGCTTCCGCCCTCTCCACTACTGGATATGCCACGATGCCCTACGAAAGTTGGCCGTCTTTTGCAATCGGATTGATGATTCTGCTGATGCTGATTGGCGGCGGAATCGGTTCCACAGCAGGCGGCCTGAAGTTGACCCGTGTCTATCTGATTCTGCGGATGATCGGCCTAAATGTCAAGAGAAAACTGCTTCCCCAGCGGTGTGTGGATGTGCCCACCTATGTGAAAGCACAGGGGAGAACGAAAATTGACGAGGAACTCTGCTCTGATACTGTAGGCTTCGTGGGCTGCTATCTTCTCCTGTTTCTCGCCGGAGCGCTGCTCCTCACTGTGACTTCCGGATGTGGTCTGGAAAAGGCTATGTTTGAATTTGCTTCCGCCCTCGGCACGGTGGGCTTGTCCATTGGGCTGACGGGAACGGCCACCAACAATGCCACCCTGATCGTGGAGATGGTCGGAATGATTCTCGGCAGATTGGAAATCTTCATCGTGCTGACGGGAGCCTACTATGGACTTCAGGAAATCAAGCCCCCGTCCCGTCGAAGCGACATCACTCTCATACGCCATTCTTCAAATGAAATCACCGTTTCATTCAAAAGCTGCACCCCTTTGAAAACCACCCCTTCCAGGTGAAGGTCGATGATGAAATGATGAATATGAAGTGATCTCCGGGCATTGGAGACTTCACGCGTGCCAAAAGGCAGGAATCGAAACGGTTCCTGCCTTAATTTATGCCCTCGACCGGGATGCCGCCGCCATTGCGCTGGTGGACAGCAATCTGCACCGGGAGAAGTTTTTGCCCAGCGAAAAAGCCTTTGCGTATAAGCTGAAAATGGACGCTCTGAGCCATCAGGGAACTTCTCGCCAACTTGGTACGAAGTTGCGAACGGACGAAACGATTGGGGAATCCGTTGGTGAAAGCACTCGACAAATCCAGCGGTATATCCGTTTGACCGAGCGGTCACAGGAACGGTGAGGTGCGGCATGATGAAACAGAATGCGCATAGGGTGTTACGAGGTGAGCGGGCATGAATGAGGTACAGCAGGATATTCTATGCGTCTTATTGCAGACGCTTTTGGATAAGGAACTGATTACGCAGGATATTCACGACAAATCCCGGAACAAAATCCTCGGCACATTGGACTTGCCGGACTTTTTCCGGGATAATGAGCGTGGAAAGGAGGATGCACATGGATGTGAGAAGAATCCGTGCTGAGCTGCGGGCGGGGAGGTCGATTTACGACCTCCCCCTCCGGGTAACCTTCTACGCCCGGGTGTCCACCGATCAGGACGAACAGATCAACAGTTTGGAGAATCAGGTGCAGTACTACACAGAGTTGATTCAGAGCAAGCCCAACTGGCGCTTTGTGCCGGGGTACATCGATGAGGGCATTTCCGGCGGCACCACAAAGAAGCGGGATGATTTCAACCGCATGATTCGGGACGCAAAAGCCGGGATGTTTGACTTCATCATCACCAAAGAAATCTCCCGGTTTTCCCGCTCCACCCTGGACAGCATCAAATATACCCAGGAATTGTTGGAGAACAATGTAGGTGTGTTGTTCCAGAACGACAATATCAACACCCTGGATACGGACAGCGAGTTCCGACTGGTCATCATGGCAGGTGTTGCCCAGGATGAAATCCGCAAGCTCTCCGAACGGCTGAAATTCGGTTTCCGGCAGGCCATCAAAAACGGTCATGTGCTGGGCAACGATAAGCTCTACGGCTACGACAAAAAGGATTGTGTTCTGACCATCAACGAGGAGGAAGCGGAGATCATCCGCATTATCTTCGACCTCTACGCCAACCAGAAGCTGGGTACACGGAGCATTTCCAAGAAGCTGACGGAGATGGGCTACACCAGCCGGGAGGGGAATGCCTTCAACACCCTGACCATTCGCCACATTTTGGAGAATCCCAAATACAAGGGCTGGTACTGCGGCAATAAGACATCCAGCCTTGACTACCGCACAAAGAAGAAAGCCTTTCTGGATGAAAGTGAGTGGGTCATGTATCCAGACCCGTCCATTCCTGCCATTGTCCCGGAAGAGTTATGGAACCGGGCAAATGCCCTGTACAAGAAAAGGAGAGAAGAAACCATGCGTCACAGCAGCGGCGTCAGCTTCCAAAATC
>CALYTB010000169.1 GCA_945486035.1 uncultured Clostridia bacterium | reverse complement strand
ACTGTCAATTGTCAATTGTCAATTCGGCGAAGCCGCTAAACACCAATTTATCGTTTCTCCGCCGGGGATTTCTTGTTTCCCCATTATACATAGCTTTTCCGCAAAATGCCATAGGCTCCGTGAAAAAAAGTGAAATCTTAGGAAAGTTTTTTCCGGGGGCTTGCGTTTGGGGGCGTTTTGCGCTAACATATAGGCGTACAGCAAAACGCGAAAGGATGTGTTTTCCCAACATGATAAAAGTTGATATCTCCAATGTATGGGGCGAAATTGCACTGCCGGATCTTCTGGCGCTGGAAAAGGACGTTGCCGCGGCCCACAATACCCTGATGCAGGGTGACGGTGCGGGCAATGACTTCCTGGGCTGGCTGAAGCTTCCCGCTGAGAAGCCCACCGAGGAAATGCTGCGCATTCAGGCCGCCGCGGAGCGGATCCGTTCCGACAGCGATGTATTCGTGGTCATCGGCATCGGCGGCAGCTACCTGGGCCCTCGGGCCGCCATCGAGCTGCTGCAGGGTCCCAACCACAACATCGGCAAGGGCAAGGGCAATCCTCAGATCTTCTTCGCCGGCAACGGCCTGAGCACCCGGCACTGGAACGAGCTGTGCCGCCTGTTGGAAAATAAGGATTTCTCCATCGCCATCATCAGCAAATCCGGCACCACCACCGAGCCCGCCATCGCCACCCGGGCCCTGCGGGAGATTCTGGAGCGCAAGTACGGCCCTGAGGGTGCCAAGGCCCGCACCTACGCCATCACCGACCCCGCCAAGGGCGCTCTGCGCCAGATGGCCACCGAAGAGGGCTGGGAGACCTTCGTCATTCCGCCCAATGTGGGCGGCCGGTTCTCCGTGCTGACCGCCGTGGGCCTGCTGCCCATGGCCGTGGCGGGCATCGACATCGCCGCCGTGATGAAGGGCGCTTACAACTGCAAGGAAGCCTATGACCTGCGCTCCTTCGAAAACCCCGTGTGGCAGTACGCCGCCGTGCGTAACCTTCTCTACCGCCGGGGCAAGGCCATTGAGCTGTTTGAGTCCTTCGAGCCGGGCTTCAAGATGTTCGGCGGCTGGTGGCAGCAGCTCTTCGGCGAGTCCGAGGGCAAGGACGGCAAGGGCCTCTTCCCCGTCACCGCCGAGTTCACCGCGGACCTGCACTCCCTGGGCCAGATGATCCAGCAGGGCAAGCGCAACATCTTCGAGACCATGGTCCGCTTCGATGCCCCCGAAGACCGCTACACCATCGGCTCCGACGACAAGGATCTGGACGGCCTCAACTACCTGACCGGCAAGAACCTGGATTTCGTGGACGAGAAGGCGTACCTGGGCACCGTGGCCGCCCATGTGGACGGCGGCGTGCCCGTCATCACCATGGACATGGGTGCTCTGGATGATGCCAAGCTGGGTGAAATGTTCTACTTCCTGGAGCTGTGCTGCGGTGTCAGCGCCTACATGCTGGGGGTCAATCCCTTCAACCAGCCCGGTGTGGAATTCTACAAACGGAACATGTTCCAGCTGCTGGGCAAGCCCGGCTACGAGACCAAGTAATTCCGGGCGAAATTTACAAAATAGTAGTTGCAAATTATTTTCCCACCTGATAGAATGTGCATAAGCCAATTATTCTGGCATTGCAAAGGAGGAAATTCCGATGATTCATGTAATTATGGGCCTGAAGGGCTCCGGCAAGACCAAGAAGCTGCTGGGCGCCATCCACGACACCGTGGCCGCTTCCCAGGGCGATGTCGTCTGCATTGAGTACGGCAAGAAGCTTACCTATGATGTGAGCTACAAGGTCCGTCTGGTGGACTCCCAGGAGTACGGCATCCGCTCCGCCGAGATGCTCGAGGGCTTCCTGAGCGGTCTGCACGCCGGTAACTTCGATATCACCCATGTGTTTATCGACAACCTGTACAAGACCATCGGCAACGACAGAGCTGCCGCCGAGAGCTTTGTTGCCTGGTGCGCCAAGTTCGCATCCGACAACAATATGGAGATCACCATGACCGTCTCCGATGATCCCGCCCAGGCTCCCGATTCCGTGAAGCAGTACATGTAATCCCTTCCAAAACAAAAAACCACGGCATACGCCGTGGTTTTTGTTTTGCCCAAAGCCCCCCCCGATCCCGGGCAGGCAAAGCAGTGTTTCGTGGATTAGCGGACAGTGGACAGTTAAGGAGTCCCTTCGGGACGAATCAAAAAAGAAAGCGATAAATTGTTGTTTACAACAATTGTTTCAAATCAGCTGTCATTGCGAACCAGTCCGCAGACTGGTGTGGCAATCCCCCGGATTTTCCGCCCAGCCCCCATCCTTCCACCCAAGCTGTCATCCTGAGCGAGCGCAGCGAGTCGAAGGATCTACGCACGGAACGAAGCTGAAATGTGAACGAACACGCCAGATCCCTCGACTCGCTGCGCTCGCTCGGGATGACAGGAGGAAGAACAGGGGGATTGCCACGTCGCTGCGCTCCTCGCAATGACAGCGTTTATTTGGTGCGCTAAACAACAATTTACCGGAATATTGTGCTCACTGAATCGTGTTTTCAAAATCATCCCCGAAGGGGATACCGCAACTGTCCACTTTCAATTGACCACTGATTCACGAGAGAATCATTTATCCGCCCAAAAGAGTAGTTTTTGGAGGTGCCCAAAACTTAGCTTTCCGCCTGCGCTGGTTTCAGATCCCGGGTGACGGCCATGGCGGCGCAGACGGCGAGAACGCCCCCCAGCAGCTTGACGGCCAGCAGCACCCCCACCATTTCCGGCTCCGCCTCCATGGTGTAGCCCAGATGGGCGGCAAAGCAGGACCCGGCGCATACCATGCAGGCGGACACCGCCACCTTGCCCCTTCTGTCCATCCGGGGGATGGCCGCCAGAGCCGGGGAGATGCTGACCATGCCCACCAGCAGCGCCGTGGTGCTCTCGGAATTCAGGCCTGTTTTCCGCTGAACCCATCCCAGGGGCCGCTCCATCATCCGCCGCAGCAGCTCCGCCAGGGGCATACTGCCCAGCATGACGATGCCGATGGAGCAGACCACCTGCATGGCCTCCTTCAGGGACTTCATCCCCGGGAGCAGCTGCCAGCCGGTCATATACTCTACCGCCCCCAAGGTTAGCCCCAGAACAGAGAGGACCCGAATCCCCGCGGAGAGCGCCCGGAAGCATTTCAGCGCCCGGTCAGCGCCCTTGCGCATCCACAGAGCCAGGCCGCCGCACAGTACCAGCATGGGCAGCAGATTGTACAGCCCCCGCCCCAGGGGCAGGCCCACAAGAACAGCGCCGGGAATCAGCACCGCTCCCATGGCCCCCAGTCCCGCCAGCAGTCCCCGGATGAACCAGGGCCGGTCCTCCTCCCCCAAAATTCCCAGTCCCAAGGGGATGGTGAATACCAGGGTGCAGCCAAAGGTGGACGAAATCAGAATCCCGGACAGCTTCCCGATCAACGGGTCGGCTGCCAGCTCCTTTGCCAGGGGATATCCGCCCATGTCAATGGCCAGCATTCCTCCCAGAATCCCCGGGTCCAGCCCGATCCCGGACAGCAGTGGGGCTGCGCACCAGTCCAGAAAGCTCGCCAACACCGGCGATAAGCAGAGGATTCCCGCCATGCTCAGGCCGATGGGCCCCAGCAGACGGAAGGCCTCCTCAAACCGCTGCCCCAGCCCGAAGCGGCTGCCCAGAAGCAGGTCCACGCCCCCCAGCAGGGCCCCCAGGGCCATAAACCACATCACAACGCGGCTGATTTCCATAGTGCCACCTCAGAACCAGGGCACAAACGCCGCGCCCACCGCCAGCACCAGCGCCGGCAGCATGTTGGCAACCTTCAGCCCCCGGTCCCACACCAGGTTGACCCCCACGCAGAAGATCAGCACCGACCCAATCAGGGACAGATTGGTCAGGGCCCCGGCAGTCATCACCGGCCGCAGCAGCCCCGCCAGCACCGTGACGGTTCCCTGCAGAATGGCCACGGGAATGGCGGAAAAGGCACAGCCCTTGCCCAGGGAGCCGGTCATCACCGTAATGATAATCAGGTCCAGCACCGCCTTGGTGGCCAGGATGCTGTAATCCCCCTTGATTCCGTCCTCGATGGAGCCCACGATGGCCATGGCCCCGATGCACACCGTCAGCGACGCGGTGACGAAGGCGTTCACAAACCCCGCATCCCGTTCATTTCCGGTTTTCCGCTTGAGCCATGCCCCGAACCGCTGGAAAGCATCCTCGATGCCGAGCCACTCCCCGATCAGGGAGCCCAGGGCCAGGCAGCAGATAATGAGCAAAGCATTCCCGCTGGTGAGGGAATCCCCCTCCACCTTCATCATGCCCTCCAGGGCCCCGGCGATGGCGATGAACAGGGTGCTGATGCCGCACACCCGGGTCAGTGTCTCCTGGGCGCTTTCCGAGAGGAACCGCCCGAACAGCTTCCCCAGCACGCCCCCCGCCACAATCGCCGCCGTATTGATAATCGTCCCCAGTCCAACCATGATTCGTCACCTTCCGCCAGAATCAAAAGTAATATATCGTAAGCCACCGGCATACACAATCAGAAAGATAAACTAGTGTTTACAGTTTTTAAACGCACTTCGTCCTTGCTGTAGGGGAGCCATTCATGGC
>CALYTB010000168.1 GCA_945486035.1 uncultured Clostridia bacterium | reverse complement strand
AACTGTCAATTGTCAATTGTCAATTCGGCGAAGCCGCTAAACAACAATTTATCGCGCGGTGCCCAGCAGGGCGAACAGATCTTCCTTCTGCTTTAATACGCTGGGGAGCATTTCGATGTACTGCTCCGGGAATTTGGGGTTGTGGAAGCGCTGGAGGCGGCCGTTGGGAAGATTGACCTTGTTCATGCCGCCGCCGCCCAGGGAGAGGATGGTGTGCAGCTCCTCCATCATATAGATATTGTACAGACAGTCCAGGTTGTCCCGGCTCCAGCCCACATTTTCGAAGGAGCCGGACATGTATTTCTGGCGGTAGAGGTAGTAGGGCTTATAGCCAAGGCTGCGCAGAGTCCGGGAGGCGTAGGACACCATCTCGGTGACTTCCTCGGGAGTGGGGAGCTGGGCCCGCTTTTCAAAAAGGTCGGCACCCTTCTTTAAGGCCAGGGTGTGCACGGTGATGTTGGCGGGGTTCAGGGCGGCTACGGCATCCAGGCTCCGACGGAAGCCCTCGGGGCTGTCCTGGGGCAGGCCCGCAATCAGGTCCATGTTGATGGCTTTGTAGCCGCATTGCGCTGCCTGAGCGTAAGCGCGCAGAACGTCCTCCCCACGGTGGGGTCTGCCGCAGGCACGCAGGACATCATCCTCCATGGTCTGGGGGTTGATGCTCATGCGGTCCGCACCGTGACGGCGGATGGTTTGCAGCTTTTCGGAGTCCAGGGTGTCGGGGCGGCCTCCCTCTACGGTGAATTCCAGGCAGCGGCTCAGGTCGAAGGCATCCCGGAGGGCATCCATCAGTCGGGCCAGCTGGTCAGAAGAAAGGGTGGTAGGGGTTCCGCCGCCGATGTAGAGGGTGCGCACGGTTCTGCCGGAGGCGGCAAGCAGCTTCCCGGTGAAGCGGATTTCCTCCAGAAGGGCCCGGAGGTAGGGCTCCAGCAGCTCCGTCTTCTTCCCCACCGTGCGGCTGACAAAGCTGCAGTAGCTGCACCGGGTGGGGCAGAAGGGGATGCCCACATACAGCGAAATATCCTCGGCAGACAGCAGGCCGGCTGCTGCCACGGTGGACTGCGAACAATCAACGCTCAGCTTCCTACGGTCAGGGGTTACATAATACACGTCCCGCAGCAGACGGTCCGCGGAGACATGGGTGCCGCCCTCCAGCAGGTGGCGGGTGGTGATTTTGGTGGGGCGGACACCTGCCAGAGCCCCCCAGGGAGGCAGCTCCGGGAGCAGCTGGATCGCGGCCAGGTACAGGCTCTGCTGCAGGGCCTGACGGCGCAGGCGCACAGTCTCCCGGTCGGCGCGGAGTCTGCGGCAGGCCCGAGCGGTTTTCCCGTCCAGGGTAATCCGGGCGGAGGCGGTCAGGTAGACACTGCCCCGGTGGAGGGTAGATTCGGCCTGGGCCCGGGTATCCTCCGGGAACAGCGACAGCATCAGCTGCTCCACGGCATAACGGTCATCATGGCCGGTAATGGTCAGGTTCATAGGCTCCTCTTCATGTCATATAGGGATTATACTGCTTTTCCCAGGCCAATGTGGTCGATTCTCCGTGGCCGGGGTGAACACTGTAGTCCTGGGGAAGCTCTGCCAGACGGCGCAGGGAATTGCGGATGTCTCTTTTACTGCCGCCGGGAAGATCCGTCCGGCCGCAGGAGCCGGAAAACAGGGTGTCTCCGGAGAACAGGTAATTGCCCGTAATCAGGCACACGGAGCCGGCGGTGTGGCCCGGGGTGGAGAGGACCCGGAAGGGAATCCCGGCGGGGCAGAGGCTGTCCCCCTCGGAATAGGCATCGGTATAGTACAGCGGCCCTGCGGTAAGCTGGGGCGGCATGGAAAGCTCTTCGGTGTTGAGATAGACACGGCAGCCGGTTTCGGCGGCCAGCTCCCGGACGGCTCCCACATGGTCAAAATGGCCGTGGGTCAAAAGAATTGCTTCCAGAGAAAGCCCACGGCTTACCAGGAAGTCCAGGATGACCTCCGGGGTGTAGCCGGGATCGATGACAACGCAGGAGGAAGAATCCTCCTGATGGAGAATGTAGCAGTTGGTTTGATAGGCCCCCAAAGGGAGGGTGTGGAGAGTCAGCATGGGATTACCTCCTGCGTGTAATGAATTGACAATTGTGCTTATCGGCTTAACTCAGCCATTCGATAAATTGGTGTTTGTCGAATACTTGCTGTCATTGCGAGCCAGTGCGCACACTGGCGTGGCAATCCCCCGGTTGAAAGGAACCGGGTAACGATTACTGCCAAAAATCACGGAGAACTCCACCATTTCTGGTTCATTTCGGTACATTTCCCCTCTATCCGGGGGATTGCCACGACCAGTGTGCGCACTGGTCTCGCAATGACAGTATTTTTTCAAACACCAATTTGTCGGTTTGCTGAGTTAAGACGATAAGCATATTGTCAATTCTCAATTGTCAATTACCCCCTGCGGGGTTCGGTCATGAGCTGGTCGGTGTCCAGGATCAGGGTGACGGGACCGTCGTTGACGGATTCCACCTGCATGTCCGCGCCGAACTCGCCGTGCTGGGGAGGGTAGCCCAGCTCGGCGCAGATGTCCAGGAACTTTTCGTACAGGGTGTTTCCCAGCTCCGGGTTCGCCGCATCGGTGAAGCTGGGGCGGCGGCCCTTGCGGCAGTTGCCGTAGAGGGTGAACTGGCTGACCACCAGCAACTGGCCCTGAACGGCATCCAGGCCAAGGTTCATCTTGCCGTTTTCGTCCTCAAAAACCCGCAGGCCCAGGGCCTTCTCCGCCAGATACCGGCACTCCCGCTCGGTGTCGTTGGGGCCCACGCCCAGAAGAATCAGAAAGCCCCGGCCAATGGAGCCGTTCACATGGCCGTCAATGGTGACGCTGGCGGAGCGCACCCGGGTCAGTACCGCGCGCATGGGTTACGCCTCCGCTTTCCCGTCGGGGGAAGCCTGCTCCGGCTGCTCGGAATCGGTGAGATCCGCGGAGTTTCCGTTGTTATTGCCGTTATTGCTGGCGATGGTCACCGTTTTCCGGGGGCTGAGAAGAATGCCCGCCACAACGCCCGCCAGGGTACAGGCGGCGATGCCCAGCACCAGCTCCCGCTTGTTGACAAGAATGGCGCGGTCCAGGGAGTTCCAGAATTTTTCAAGCTTTTTACACATAAGAATACCTCCGGTTTCGGATTCGGATTGAAAGGATTTGTCGGGAAGGAAAATTGTTGTTTGAACATTCCAAAAGCACTTCGTCCTTACTGTAGGGGAGCCATTCATGGCTCCCGTGGCGCAGTACGTTTTCGCCGAAACGCCCGGAATATCGGGACGTTTCACCGCCGGGAGGCATGAATGCCTCCCCTACAGTGTTTTTCCAACGTTCTCAAAACAGACCTGCAAACACCAAGTTATTGTACCTTAACATCCGTCAGTTCTGTCCCCGGCGGGAGCCGACGACGTCGCGGATGTTCATGAGCTTTTTGCGGACGGATTCCAGCTCCGCCACGTTTTTGACCTCGAAGCGGACGGTGAAGGTACTGTGGCCACCGGGCAGATCCCGGCCGAACAGCTCCTTCACCCGGACCCGGGCGGTGGTCATGGTGGTGGCTACGTCCAGCAGCAGGCCGTCGCGGGTGATGCAGTCCAGCTCCAGGGTGGTTTCGAAGGGCTGCTCCTCCTGGGTGGCCCAGCGAACCCGGACCCAGCGGGCGGCCTGGTGGGGCTCGTCCCGGTTCTGGGCGTTGGGGCAGTCCGCCCGGTGGATGCTGACACCGAAGCCCTTGGTGATGAAGCCCACAATGGCATCTCCGGGAACGGGGGTGCAGCATTTGGCGAACTTAATCATGCACGAGTCGATGTCCTCCACAATCACGCCGTTCACCGCGTGGCGGTTGTGCTTGGCGGGGTCAGGGTCGGTTTTCAGGGGATTCTGCTGAAGCATCGTCTGCTTCTCGTTGGCCTGAATCTTCAGGGCCTTGTTGATGTCGTCACGAATCCGGCCTACAGCCTTCACCGCAGTGAGGCCGCCGTAGCCGATGGCGGCGTACATATCCTCCCAATCGTCGAAGGCCAGCTTTCGCAGCAGCTGGGGGCCTACCTCCGGGTCCACGGTGATGGACAGGGGCAGTCCGCTGCGGCGCATCTCGGATTCGAAGGAGGAGCGGCCGTGGATGATATTCTCCTCCCGTTTCTCCTTCTTGAACCACTGCTTGATCTTGGTGCGGGCCTGGTTGGATTTGCAGATGTTCAGCCAGTCCCGGCTGGGTCCCTTGGCGGTCTTGGAGGTGAGGATTTCCACAATGTCGCCGTTTTTTAAGGTGGCATCAATGTTGCTGATGCGGTTATTGACCTTGGCGCCCACCATGGAGTTGCCCACCCCGGAGTGGATGGCGTAGGCAAAGTCGATGGGGGTGGAGCCGGAGGGCAGGGAGACAATCCGGCCCTTGGGGGTGAAGACGAAGACCTCGTCATCGAACATGTCGATCTTCAGGGACTGGACATACTCCTCCGCATCGGAATCCTGCTGGCTTTCCAGGAGCCGGCGCACCCACTCAAAGTCCTTTTCACTGCCGGTGCCGCTGCCCTGCTTGTACTTCCAGTGGGCGGCGATGCCGTATTCCGCCGTTTCGTGCATGGCCCAGGT
>CALYTB010000167.1 GCA_945486035.1 uncultured Clostridia bacterium | reverse complement strand
GCGGTCTTGACACCCTTCTTCAGAGCGATGGCGGCGCCCACGCAGTAGGCCCAGGCCACGTCCTCGAAGCAGATGGGCTGAATGCCCTTGACGATCTCGTAGGGGTCGAAGCCCTTGGCCTGGCAGAGCTCGCGGCACTCCTCAACGGAAGCCAGGC
Source organism: uncultured Clostridia bacterium (assembly GCA_945486035.1). GTDB lineage: Bacteria > Bacillota > Clostridia > Oscillospirales > Oscillospiraceae > Faecousia. Next base: position 4,456 of record CALYTB010000167.1, on the reverse strand, counting down.
CGTACTGAGCCAGGACACCGTTGATCTTGTCAATTTTTCTCTCGTATCCTTCAAACAGAGCCATTGTGGTGTCCTCCTCTTATTCGTGACGGGGATCGATGTACTTGGCAGCGCCGGCGAAACGGCCGTAGGAGCCCTTGGCCTTCTTCAGCGCCTCGTTGGCATCGTCGCCCTTCTTGATGAAGTCCATCATCTTGCCCAGGTTGATGAACTCGTAGCCGATGATCAGGTTCTCCTCGTCCAGAGCGACCCGGGTGACGTAGCCCTCGGCCATCTCCAGGTAGCGGGGGCCCTTGGCCCGGGTGGCGAACATGGTGCCCACCTGGCTGCGCAGACCCTTGCCCAGGTCCTCCAGGGAAGCGCCCACGGCGAGGCCGCCCTCGGAGAAAGCGGACTGGCTACGGCCGTAGACGATCTGCAGGAACAGCTCCCGCATGGCGGTGTTGATGGCATCGCACACCAGGTCGGTGTTCAGAGCCTCCAGCAGGGTCTTGCCGATGAGAATCTCGGCGGCCATGGCGGCGGAGTGGGTCATGCCGGAGCAGCCCAGGGTCTCCACCAGAGCCTCCTCAATGATGCCGTCCTTGACGTTCAGGGTCAGCTTGCAGGCGCCTTGCTGGGGAGCACACCAGCCCACACCGTGGGTGAAACCGCTGATGTCCTTGATTTCCTTGGCCTGAACCCACTTGCCCTCTTCGGGAATGGGAGCGGGGCCGTGATAGGCGCCCTTGGCCACGGAGCACATATTCTGTACTTCTGCACTGTAAATCATGGCAAATTTCCTTTCTTTCAAAAGGCGGTAGCCGCCTTTGGATTTACGGACCGGATCCCCGGGATTTTCCGCGTATATTATAGCGGGAAGGATGTCAAATGTCAATCATTATCGGAAGAGGGAGAGGATGATAAATTGGTGTTTGCCGGGCTGTGCCCCGATTACCTGTCATTGCGAACCAGCGCGCACGCTGGTGTGGCAATCCCCCGGTTGAAAGGAACCAGGTTACGATTACCACCAAAAAACGTGAATTCTACCGCACTTTTGGGTACTTGTCGCAACATTGTACGTCTAACCGGGGGATTGCCACGCCAGTGCGCGCACTGGCTCGCAATGACAGCAAGAACATACAAACACCAATTTGTCGTTCTGTTGATTTGGGATGGGCGGAGTTTTCCGGGCAAAGCAAAAACCCCGGAGCAATCCGGGGTTTTCACAAAAGAGGAGAGGAAAAATGAAAAAGATATTGAAGAAGTATTTGTCTATATTGTAATCGGAAGTTATGAAGAAAAAAAGGGGATAAATATTAAGTTCCTATGAAGTTATGTAAAATAAAATGAGGCCTCCGGAAGATTCCGGGGCCGGTAAATTGGTGTTTGTAAAGATATGCTGTCATTGCGAGCCAGCGCGCACGCTGGCGTGGCAATCCCCCGGTTAGAGGTAAATGTATCGACAATTGCCCTGCAGAGCTGGGAAACATTGCGATTCTTGGTGATAATCGTTACCTGGTTCCATTCATCGGGGGGATTGCCACACCAGTGTGCGCACTGGTTCGCAATGACAGCATGTATTTTCAAACACCAATTTGTCAGCGTGCTTGCGAAGGCGGACGGCCGGTTTTATGATGCGGTTGGGGGCGCGGTGGAAAAAACTGCCCCGCCGGGGGGCGGGGCAGGCGGTTGGTTACTCGGATTCGCCTTTCAGACGGGCGGTGATTCGTGTCAGGGCGTACTGCATGGCATCGTAGCATTCCTTGGTGACCTTGTCCACGAAATTACCCTCGTAGGCGGCGATGGCCTCCCGAATCCGAATCACCCGGCGGTAGCCGTCGCATTCCGTTTCGGTGAGGGTGTAGATGGGGGTGTAGCTCCAGTCGGTGACCCGGGTGGAGCCGGTGTCGGTATCCTTGGTGATCTCCAGATCCAGAATGATGGAGTAGTTGGAGCCGCCCCGGACACCGTCGCCAAAGAAATCTCCCAGGGAATAGGCCACGAAATTGCCGGTGAGAGGATCGTATTCCACCTGCTGCACCAGATGGGAATGGGTGCCCAGAATCACATCCACGCCCTTCTTCTGCAGAAGAGAGACGATGTTCTTCTGGCTGTCGCTGATGACGTTGTTGTATTCGCTGCCCCAGTGGAGCAGGGCCACCACAATGTCCGGCTTCTGGGCGTTGACCCGGTCCAGGGTTTTGTTGATGGCGTCCTTGGCGATGGTGCGGTAGGTGGAGTCATAGTCCTCGTACAGAAGGTTTACCAGATTTTCGCTGCCCGCGGGCATACCCATGCCGCCCAGGCCCTTGGTGAAGGCCACGAAGGCCACCTTGACTCCCTGGGTCTCCACAATGGTATAGCCGCCGGATTTGCGGTAGTCGGAATCGGTGGCGAAAGCGCCCACGCCCTGTAGCCCCGCTTCCTCCAGAGCCTGCAGGGTGGAGCTCATGCCGATGAGGCCGTTGAAGATGGAATAGGAGTTGGCGGTCTGCACCAGGTCCACACCGGCGCTGCGCAGTCCCTGGAGAATCTCCCGGGGCGCGGAGGCCCGGGCGCTGCCGTAGGGGTCGCCGCAGATGCCGCCCTCCAGATTCATCACCGTGAGATCGGCGCCGGCCAGCACCGGGGCCACATCCATAAAGGCCCGGGTGAAATCATAGCCGGTGGCGGCAAGGCCCGCCTCCACCACGCTGTTGGTGATGTTCAGATCTCCGGCGGCCCGGAGGTGGATTACGGTCTTGGTGTTCTGTTTCCGGGAGGCGGATGTCTCCTGGGTGGCCTCCGTCTGGGTGGGCCGGGTCTGTTGGGTCGCCTGGGTCGGGGCAGGGGAGCCGGTGCCGCTCCGGGCGGACCGGGCGAAATAGACGATTCCTCCTGCACAGGCCAGCAGAATCACCGCCGCCGCGATCAGGGCAATGCGGAGCCTGCGCCGTTCCCGGAGCTGCTTCTGCCGCAGCTCCTCCCGCTTCCGGCGGCGCATATTCAGTTCATCACGTTCCTCCGCCACGGCGGGAACCTCCTTATGGTGTAGTAAAAGAATGGAATTGTGTTTGCTGGCATGGCAGGCAGATAAATTGATGTTTGGCGGTTATACGCTGTCATTGACATGAAAAACTAAAATCGTGTGTCATCCTGAGCGGAGCGTAGCGGAGTCGAAGGATCTACGTATTTCGTTACCATTTGCAGTTAATTCAGTACCAAGATCCCTCGACTTCGCTTCGCCATTATCATTGTAGGATTGCCACCGGCAATCCTGAAAATTGAAAATCGCTTACGCTATGCTCGGGATGACAACATTTTTCGTTTATCGTGGTGTGTATACACGTGATGATTGCCACGGAAGTCCTGCGCACTGGCTCGCAATGACAGAAAGCTTTCCGCTTATTCGTATGATTCCGCCTGGATCAGGCGGACAAAGGCGGCGCGGTCCTGGGCGCGGAAGTAGGCGGAGCCGGCCACCAGCACCTGGGCGCCGTTTTCCTTGCAGATGCCGCAGGTATGCGCATCCACGCCGCCGTCCACCTGGAGAAGACAGCCGGGATTTTCCGCCCGGAGCATTTCCCGCAGGGAGCGCAGCTTCGGCATCTGATCGGCCATGAATTTCTGACCGCCGAAGCCGGGCTCCACGGTCATGACGAGAATCATGTCGCAGTAGGGAAGGAAGGGCCGGGCCTCTTCGGCGGGGGTACCGGGCTTCAGGGAAAGACCTGCCCGGCAGCCCAGGGAGCGGATTTTCTGAAGACAGGCCAGGGTATTGTCCCGGGTGTCGGATTCTAAGTGGATGGTGAGGATATCTGCTCCGGCTTTCACAAACTCCTCGGCGTAGCGGATGGGCCGGGTAATCATCAGGTGGACATCCAGCGGAAGTTTGGTCACCTTCCGCAAAGAGCGGACCACGGGAATGCCGATGGAGATATTGGGCACGAACACCCCGTCCATCACATCCACATGGACCCAATCGCCGCCGTTTTGCTCAATATCGTGAATATCCCGCTCCAGGTTGGCAAAGTCCGCCGCAAGAATGGAGGGAGCGATCAAAGCCACGTTTCATCACATCCTGTCTGTCTGTAATGTATATACCAGGACATTCTATCACAAATCCCGAAAAAAATCAATGCGCATAAATTTTCACCTCCGGCGCACCCTACGAAAGGAAAGGAGGTTGCCATTATGAATTGTCATGCCAACAAGTCCATTGAGTGCACCGTGCACCAGTGCACCCACCACTGCGACAGTGAGAATTACTGCTCCCTGGATCGGATTCTGGTGGGCACCCACGAGAGTGATCCTGCTGTGGATCAGTGCACCGACTGCATGTCCTTCCGCCGGAAGTGATTCCCCTTTTCCGCCAGGTCCCCCTGGCGGAAAAATTTTTACAGCCCGGAGGAAGTACGGTAAATTGGTGTTTGAACATTACAAACGCACTTTGTTTTTACTGTAGGGGAGCCATTCATGGCTCCCGTGACACAGT
>CALYTB010000166.1 GCA_945486035.1 uncultured Clostridia bacterium | reverse complement strand
GGATGCGGCTCTCCCCCAGGGCCTCCACCCCGGCGCAGAAGGCGCCGCCCACCTTACCGTCTCTGGGGTAGAAGTCAATCCAGGCGTTGTCAAAGGCCCGGGCCACCATATCGGCCAGCTCAGCGTCAAAGGTGGAGAACAGCTTCACCAGAATGTCCCTGGCTTCCTGGGCAGTGTACTTCCGGTCAGAGGCTCCCATGGGGGCGAAGAGGTCATACCAGGGAAGGCCGTTCTCGTGACCCAGGGCCTTTCCCTTGGCCTTCAGGTACTGCCAGAACTTGGGCAGGTACTCGTCCATGGCACCCAGCATTGCTTCCAGGGTCTCCCGCTTCATCCGGGCCTGCTCCAGGGTCCGGTCCAGGGGGGAGGCAAAGCCCCGCAGGGCGCAGTCGGAGATGGTCTCCAGCTTGATGGCGTTGAGGGCGTGGGCCACCGGGTCCTTGATGGCCTCATAGCAGGCAAGCTCCGCTTCGTAGGCATCCTTGCGCACCGCGGGGTCCGGGTCATAGGCCATGTTCCGAATGGCAGACAGATTGGTGGTCTTTCCCCGGTAGGTGACCTTTACGGTGCTGGTCAGATACCCCTGCAGGTCGGACCACGCATTCCCGCCGGAGAGCCCCAGCCGGGCGGCGATCTCCTCCCCCTTGGCCCCCAGCAGATGGGAGGCATCCAGGCGGACGTTGTGGAAGAAATAGCGGTACTGCTTCAGCACTTCATCGCGTTCCAGCAGCTGGTCCAGGTTGGAAAGCCCCGCTGCCCACTCCCGGAAGGCGGCATCCGCCCCGGCGCAGGAGCTTGCAATCTGCATCACCTGGCCCAGCCGGGAGCCGGATTCGGTATTCCGGGTGTCCGCGCTCTGGCGCAAAGATGCGTACTCCCCCAGCCGGTTGATGAGCTGGGTCAGCTCCTCCATCAGACGGATGCCCTCCCGCAGGCCCTCCAGGGACTCCGCCTGGGGCAGCGCGGCCGCGAATTCGTTGAGCTGGGAAGCCAGCTCCCTGACCCTGCCCATATCCGCGCCAAAGGCCGGATCGTCAAAGCCCTTGTACAGCGGGTCCAAGTTCCATACTTCGTTCATGGTAAATTCCTCCTGAAATGAATTACAAAATATGCTGATCGGTTTTCCTCAGCTGTTCGACAAATTGGTGTTTAGGTTATCGGCTTTAATAAGCAGATCGCGGAATTAGTGTTTTCCAATCTGTTTTGAAAATGTTGGAATAACACTGTAGGGGAGCCATTCATGGCTCCCGGCGGTGAAATGTTCCGATATCCCCAGCATTTCGGCGAAAACGTACTGCGTTACGGGAGCCATGAATGGCTCCCCTACAGTAAGAACGAAGTGCGTTTGAAATCTTCAAACAACAATTGATCGTTCTCGCGGAGTTGGGGATCGTTTCCCCTATCTTACATCACAATGGGCCGATCGTCAACCTTTGGGGTGGGGCATTGGAAAAAGGTCGAAGAGAAGAACAACTTTCTGGAATTTCTCGTTTCTGTCAGAATAGTTCGAAATTAGCCAAAACCGGTCGAAACAGGCCAGTTTCTGACGAACGATTGTTTGACTTTCGCCTTGCAAAAACTACCGCTTTATGCTAAATTATATTTGTCGCACGCACCGGGGTAAGGAAGGCTCTATGGGGTATCCGGGCCTTCCGAAGGTGCTTTTGGGGAGACTATTACTGACAGGAGAGGTAAGTATGGAACACGCAACCACCGTTTTCATAGCTGACAGTTCCGAAGAATTCTGCACCGCCCTCAGCGGGGCGCTGGAGCGCAGCGAAGGGTTTCAGGTTGTCGGAACGGCCTGCGACGGGGAAGCAGCCATCCGGGCCATCGCCCAGTGCAGGCCCGAGGTGCTGGTGCTGGATCTGATGCTCAGCAAGCAGGACGGCATCAGCGTTTTAAGATCCTTGGCAAACGCGGAGCGCAGGCCCGTGACCCTGGCTACATCCAGGTTCGTTACGGATTATGTGTCCAACACGGCGGCAAATCTGGGGGTGCGGTACCTGATGCTGAAGCCCTGCGATATGACCACCCTGGTGGAGCGCTTGGAGGAGATTCGGGGTGGGGAGAGCCTCCGGGTCAGCCCCAGGCGGCTGCCGGACAAGAACAGCATCGAGAGCATGGTCACAAACATCATCCACGAGATCGGCGTCCCCGCCCACATCAAGGGCTACCAATACCTGCGGGAGGCCATCATCCTGGCGGTGAACGATATGGATGTCATCAACGCCATCACGAAGGTATTATATCCCCAGGTGGCCAAGACCTTCCAGACCACCCCATCCCGGGTGGAGCGGGCCATCCGCCACGCCATCGAAGTGGCCTGGGACAGAGGGGACTTAGACACCCTGCAAAGGTTTTTCGGCTATACGGTTTCCAATACCAAGGGAAAGCCCACCAACTCTGAGTTCATCGCCCTCATCGCGGACAAGCTCCAGCTTCAGCTAAAATCTGCCGAGGTAGGGAATTTCTGATTGGGGCACAACGGGTTTCCGGCTTTTTCCTTTTGGGGCTTCAACCCTACGAATGTTGGGAAACCCCAATAGAGGAATGTGGTCTTCCCCCTCATCAACCTGGCCGTGTCCGCCTTCGCCCTGACCAGCCTGGACAGCGTGGCGAGAGTTGGCCGTGATGGGCCTGAAGCGCCCGGGCGAAAAGCAGCCCGCAAAGGCATAATCCCCCCACATCCCGGGCAGAAATGCCCGGGATGTTTTTTGGAAAGAGGATGCGCCCGTCGGATTTAACAGCATGGCGGCAAATTGGTGTTTGAAGATTTCAAACGTACTTCGTCCTTACTGTAGGGGAGCCATTCATGGCTCCCGTGACGCAGTACGTTTTTGCCGAAATGCTGGGGATATCGGAACATTTTACCGCCGGGAGCCATGAATGGCTCCCCTACAGTGTTATTCCGACATTTCTAAAACTGATCTGCAAACAACAATTTGCTGTGCAGCTTATGAAAGCCGATAACCTGAATCCCAATTTACGAACTTTTTATATTCTTACTAAATTCTCTTTGCAAATCGGGGGCTGTTATGGTATAATAGCAAATACTGAATATCATTCGCAGTGCGGTATGGAAGGGGGCCTGAAATGGAGACCATAAATATTCCGGAGATTCTCCTGGTCAACGCAATCGGTGTAACGCTGATGCTTCTGCTTCGGGCCACGTGGCTGGGCAGTGTGAAGAGGCGCCGGGCCGGGGACATTCTCTATGATATGATCATCCTCATCACCATCCTGGGCTGCGTTCTGGAGCCCGTCTCCTTCCTAATCGACGGGAAGCTCTTCCCGGGCTGCCGGGCGGTTTCTTACGCGGTGAATGCCCTGCTGTTTCTGGGCACCATATCCGTGGGCTTCTTCTGGTGTCTGTATGTGGATTTTCGCATTCACACCAATGTACGCCGGCTGTATATCAGCTCCGGCTTTCTGCTGATTCCCGTGGCAGTTGTCACCGTGCTGGCGGTCTCCTCCGCCCTTGGCTCCGGGCTGATGTTCTCCATCTCCCCCGAGAATGTGTACCAACGGGGCAAGCTGGTGTGGGTCAGCTATGTGTTCCTCTTCGGCTACTACACCTACAGCTTCTACCTATCCCTGGCCGCGCGGAAATCCGGGCTGCACATTCAGTTCTTCCCGGTGCTCTATTTCATCATCCCCTGCATGCTGGGCACGGTGATTCAGTGGCTGTTCTACGGCATCAGCATCGGCTGGACCACCGTGGCTGTAGCCATGACCTTCGTCCATATGCAGCTGCAGTCCATGAACGCCTATGTGGATTCTCTGTCGGAGCTGTATAACCGCCGGTATTTAGACTACATTCTGTCCCACCGCAAGCACCTGGGGGGACGGTTCCTCTACGGCATCTACATCGACATGAACGATTTCAAGGGCATCAACGACCGCTACGGCCATACCTACGGGGACGATGCCATCCGCACCATCGGCCGGATTCTCTCCGAGTCCACCCCCGAAGGCGGCGTAGCCATCCGGTGTTCCGGGGACGAGTTCCTGATTCTCATGGTCACCCCCGCGGAAGCGGCCGCCCGGGAGGTCATGGCCAGGGTGGAGCAGAAAACCCAGGCCTTCAACACCTCCGGTCAGGCGCCCTACACCATTTCCATGGCCATCGGCATCAGCCAGTTTGACATTGAGCGCGACAGCGTGGAGGAGTTCCTGGCCAATCTGGACAGACAGATGTACGCCGCCAAGAATACCTACTACCGCACCCAGGGCTGCGACCGCAGGAGGAAATAATCCTATCCCCACCCGTAAAGGGTGGGGACTTTTCTGTGCGCGGCAACTGAATGGAAAATTGGTGTTTGGCGATTTTGTACGCATTGCGTTTTTACTGTAGGGGAGCCATTCATGGCTCCCGTAGAGCAGTACGTTTTCGCCGAAATGCTCATATAATCGGTACATTTCACCGCCGGGAGCCATGAATGGCTCCCCTACAGAGTAATTCCAGGGTTCCCAAAACATCTCGACAAACACCAATTTGTCGGGTGAAGCAGCAACCACATCGGAAAAACCGCCGTGAGGGGGGTCCTCACGGCGGTTTTTACGATCAGCAATAGAAATCCCGGATTTTCTTGGCGCGGCTGGGGTGGCGCAGCTTGCGGATGGCCTTGTTCTCGATCTGGCG
>CALYTB010000165.1 GCA_945486035.1 uncultured Clostridia bacterium | reverse complement strand
TCCAGCAGGATATGGCAGTAGGCCTTCTTCACGCCCTCTGCCTTGGCCTGGCGAAGCAGGGCGATCAGGTGATGGATGTTGGAGTGGACGTTGCCGTCGGACAGCAGGCCGATAAAGTGCAGGGCCTTGTCCTGGGCGTTGGCAATCAGGTCCTTCCAGGTAGCGCTGGCGTAGAGCGCGCCGTTTTCGATGGATTCGCCCACCAGCTTGGCGCCCTGGGAATAGATCTGGCCGCAGCCAAGGGCGTTGTGGCCCACCTCGGAGTTGCCCATATCGTCATCGCTGGGCAGACCGACGGCAGTACCGTGGGCTTTCAGATAAGTGTGGGGGCAGGTGGCGAGCAGACGGTCCAGGGTGGGGGTTTTGGCCACGGCTACCGCGTCGCCGCTGCCGCCGTCTCCCTTGCCGACACCGTCCATGATTACGAGAACAATGGGTTTTTCCATGATGTACCTCCATAAAAGCGAGTAGATTCGCATAGTATTTCACTGTAACGGTCGTACTATTTTACATCATTTTCCCGGAACTTACAACCTCTTTTTGAAAATTTCCGTTCCTCACAAATTTTACCCGTTCCCGGGGGAAAATTATGTGATATTCCCGGGAGATATTAAAAAAGTATTATGCGATGTGGAATGGGGAGAGAAATTGTTGTTTATCGCCTGGAAAAACGCTGTCATTGCGAGGAAGCCGTGCGACGTGGCAATCCCCCTGTTCTTCCTCCTGTCATCCCGAGCGAGCGCAGCGAGTCGAGGGATCTGGCGTGTTCGTTCACATTTCAGCTTCGTTCCGTGCGTAGATCCTTCGACTCGCTGCGCTCGCTCAGGATGACAGCTTGGGTGGAAGGATGGGGGCTGGGCGGAAAATCCGGGGGATTGCCACTGAAGCCGGCGCGCTGGTTCGCAATGACAGGAAAACGGGGCACGGCCCGCTTAACAACAATTTACCTTACAGAAGGCTTTGGTTGGGTGGAAAAAGCTCCGTGCCCCGCTGGCGATGGCAGCGGGGCACGGGGTTTACACTTCTTTGTACATTCCGGCGGCATCGTCCTTGCGGACGGTTTCGGAGACCTGCAGCACCTCCACGGACACGGTGCGCGCACCCATGGAGATATCAATCCGGTCCCCGGGCTTGACCTCGTAGCTGGCCTTGACCACCCGGCCGTTGACACTGATGCGGCCGTTGTCACAGGCCTCGTTGGCCACGGTGCGGCGCTTGATGAGGCGGGATACCTTTAAATACTTGTCTAAGCGCATGATGTTACTTTGCCACGGTGTCCTTCAGCGCCTTGCTGGCCTTGAAGGTGGGAACCCGGGTGGCGGGGATCTCCATAGGCTCCTTGGTCTGGGGGTTGCGGGCGATGCGGGCCTCCCGGGCCTTGGTTTCGAAGACACCGAAGCCAGACAGCTGCACCCGCTCGCCCTTCACCAGGGAGGCGGTGATGGCATCAAAAGCGGCATTCAGCACCCGCTCGGCATCCTTCTTGGTCATGCCGGCGTTCTCCGCGACGGCGGCAATCAGTTCGGTTTTGTTCATTGACGGAATCCTCTTTTCTGTGAAAAATCGTTTAATAGATTAACATAATTCCTGGGAAATATCAAGTGGAAATCTTACAATTTCAGAAGTTTCGCGATTTTTTCTCCCTTGGGAAGGAGCAGACAGTCCTCCCGTGTGAGAACCTGGAACTTCACGGCGGCAAACAGGTATACCAGAATACCGACACCTACGGGAACGACGGCTTCCAGCGCGTAGCCCAGCCGACCCTGGGGAAGCGGCAGCAGGGTCATGCCCTTCCAGGAAAACCATACCACAATCCCCATGACACAGGCGGCAAGCAGCGGCCGAAGGAGATTCTTCACAATGCGGGGAGAGTCGTCCACCAGGGAGCGGATGGACAGCACATTCAGAATGCAGATGACCACATAGCTCAAAAGCGTGCCGATGGGAGTTCCTACGATGCCCACCGCGGGGTTCCCGGTGAGGAAATACACCACGATCAGCTTCAGAATGCCGCCGATGAGCATGTTGATCACCGGGCGGTTCACATTCCCGTGGGCCTGCATAATGGCGGTGGTGACCAGCACCAGGGCGTTAAAGACAATGGCGGCTCCCAGGACGGTCATCAGCTGGGTGGCCAGCGCCAGCTTCTGACCGCTGTAGCCGCCCAGGAAGGCGGTTACCGGCTGGGCAAGACACATTAGGCCCACGGCACAGGGCATGGCAAAGATGCCGGTGACACGGATGGCGGATTCCTCCGTCATGCGGATTTCCCGGATTTTTTTCTGGGTGACCAGCGCGGTGATGGCGGGGATGATGCTGACGGTGATGGGGGTAATGAGGGCGCAGGGCATATTGTAGATGGTCTGGGTCATGACATGGATGCCCCGCATGGTGTCCGCGGCCTCCTGGGTGATCCCGGATTCCAGCAGGCGGCCCATATAAATTTTGCTGGACAGGCTGGTGACGATGGACAGACAGGTGGAGCTCAGGGTGATGGGGAAGGCGATTTTCAGCAGCTCCCAGGCGGTAGAGCGGAAGGACTTGGGGGTGTCGCCGGTCTGGGGAAGTAACCGGAAGCTTGCCCGGAACCGGCCGGAAAGGTAGAATACCGAGACAATACAGCTGGCGGTAACGCCCAGAATGGCGCCGCCCGCCGCCAGGGGGATGCTGGAGGTGAGCTTCAGCAGCGCGACGGCGGCCAGCATTCCCACCGCCAGCTTGACAATGACCTCGATTACCTGGGAAACCGCGGTGGGGATCATGTTGCTCTGCCCCTGGAAGTAGCCCCGGTAGGCGCTCATGACACAGATGAACAGGACACAGGGGCCGAGAAATCCGATGGCGGCCCAGGCATCGGGCTGGTTCCAGTAGGCTGCCAGCTGACGGCAGAACAGGGTCATCAGCAGACTGCCGCTGACACCGAGGATCAGGAATATCTTCCTGGCGGTGGTGTAGATCTGCCGCACCTGAGCGTAATTGCCCAGGGAGCTGGACTCGGAGATCATCCGGCTCATTGCCACGGGAAGTCCGGCGGTGGAGATCATCAACAGGATGTTGTAGATTTCGTAGGCTGTGGTGAAATAGCCGAAGCCCTTCTCACCGATGATGGCGTTCAGGGGAACCTTGTACAGCGCGCCTACCAGCTTGACGAACATGGCCGCCATAGCCAGCAATGCGGTTCCCTGAAGGAAATTCTGCTTCTTCTGGGTATCGGACATGGGAGCCTCCTTAGGATTCGCTGCTTTCAAAGAGCCTGGGGATGGCGTAGCCGGTGAGCTCGGCCACCACGGCCTGCAGATCGATGGTGGGGAAACGGCCGTTTTGATAGAGGATATTGCCCCGCACCATGGTCATGGCCACATCGCCGCCTTTGGCGCTCCAGACAAGGCCGTGGAGCACATTGTGGCAGGGCATCAGGTGGGGAGCGGAGAAGTCCACAAGAACAATGTCCGCATCCATACCCTCCTGGAGCATCCCGCACTCCTTCGCCCGCCCCTGGGCCTGGGCGCCGCAGACTGTGGCCATCATCAGGGCAGCCTGGGAGGGGAGGGAATCGGGGCTTCCCGAAGCGGTGCGCTCTGCCATGGCGGCATAGCGCATGACCTCAAACAGGTCCAGGTTGCCGCACTCGATGGCGCCGCCGGTTCCCAGGGCCACGTTCATCCCGGCTTTGACACAGGCGGAGATGGGAGTGGTGGGCAGGCCTGCCTTGGCATCCGCCAGGGGGGTAGCTACGGCGCTGACCTTTTTGGAGCCCAGGAGCTTCCGCTCGAAATCCTCCAGGCAGGCGCAGTTGGCGGCGGTGGCGGGAACGGAGAACAGCCGGTGGCAGTTTAAGAGCTCACCGGGGTTCATGCCGGTGCGGTCCAGGCAGGAGTCCACCTCCTCCCGGGTCTGGGCAAGGTGGAGCTGGAGGCCCAGATGCTGCTCCGACGCGTAGCCCGCCAAAGCCTCCCAGAGCTTGTAGTTGCTGGTATACTCGGCATAGATTCCCGCGTCAATTCTGATGCGTCCATCATCGTAGCCGTTCCACTTCTCCACTACCCGGCAAAGCTCCCGGCACTGCTCGTCGGTTTCAAAGTCGAAGTCCTCGTTCTGGTCGATGAAGCGGTAGGCAGATAGGGCGAGATTGGCCTTGATGCCGGATTCCGCCACGGCCTGGGCGGTGGCATCGGGATAGTAATAGAGGTCACTGACGGAGGTGACGCCGAAGCGCAGGCACTCGGCGATGGACAGCAGCGCTGCCGCCTTGGCGGAGCGGGAGTCCATTTTCGCCTCCTTTTTGAGAAGCTCCTCCAGGGCCTCCCGGTTGCTCAGGTCGTCGCTGAGGCAGCGCAACACCGAGGTGGCCAGGTGGGTATGGCAGTTGATGAGGCCGGGGATGGCCACCATGCCGGTGCCGTCCAGAATGGTCTTGGGGGCTTCCTTGGGTGCGGATTTGGAGATGGAAACGATTTTGCCGTTTTCAATGCCGATGAAGCCGCCGAAAAGCACCTCCATCCGGGGGTTCATGGTCACCACGGTGACGTTGGAAATCAGAGTATCCAAAAGATAACTTCCTTTCAAGATGCAGGTTGAGAACAGGATCGGGGTGTGCGTTTGTACGGTAAATTGTTGTTTACAGTTTTCAAACGCACTTCGTCCTTACTGTAGGGGA
>CALYTB010000164.1 GCA_945486035.1 uncultured Clostridia bacterium | reverse complement strand
CTGTCAATTGTCAATTGTCAATTCGGCGAAGCCGTTCAAACACCAATTTGTCGCTCCGCTGACACTGAAAAACGACCCATCGGGAGGACTGATTTCATGCTGCAAACCATACAAAGGACAGTCTATCGGTTCTGCCGGTGGCTGGTTTGGGTGTTCTACCCCCGTATCACCGTGGAGGGGGCGGAGAATCTGCCCGACGAGCCTGTGGTGGCCGTGGGGAACCACGCACAGATGAACGGCCCCATCACCTCCGTGCTCTACTACCCCCGGAAGCGGAAAACCTGGTGCGCCGGGCAGATGATGCGCCTGAAAGAGGTTCCGGCCTACGCCTACCAGGATTTCTGGTCGGGAAAGCCCAAGGCAGTACGGTGGTTCTACAAAATTCTCTCCTACCTCATCGCCCCGCTGTGCGTTTGCATCTTCAACCACGCGGATACAATCGGGGTCTGGCGGGACGGGCGGATCATCAACACCTTCAAGCAGACGGTGAACGCTTTGAAGGAGGGCTCCGACGTGGTGATCTTCCCGGAGTGCCCGGAGGAACACAACCACATCGTCCACGCCTTTCAGGAGAATTTCACGGATGTGGCCAAGCTGTACTACAAGCAGACCGGGGAAGCCCTCCCCTTCGTGCCCATCTACGTCTGCCCCGCTCTGAGGAAGCTGGTCATCGGAAAGCCGGTATACTATGACCCCCAGGTGCCCATCACATCCCAACGCCACGATCTGTGTGAGAAGCTAATGGATGCCATCACCGCCCTGGCGGAAGCCCTCCCCGAGCACACCGTCGTCCCCTACCCCAACCTGCCGAAAAGTAAGTACCCCAGCAGCAGAAAAGGGCAGTAAGCAGACAGACAAATTGGTGTTTGGCGCGCAGCGCTCATGGCTTCCCCTTTGGGGAAGCTGGCACCCCAATCGGCTCTTCGGAACCGATTGGGGTGACTGAAGAGGTTTGGTACAGGGTAAGTATTCGCTGTGCGGTTGGTAAAGAAGCTGCTTTTCGGAGTTTCTCCATATATTACATCGTGTTTGTTATTGTTGCCGCTGGGTAAACCTCTTCCGCCCCAGTGTGCGCACTGGGGCACCTTCCCCAAAGGGGAAGGCAAGGCGCTGCGCGCCAAACACTGATTTCCCTCTCTGCAACAACTCCATTGGAAAGGAACACCTCTATGAAACAACCCGTGGTGGACTACCGCAAGCTGCGGCTTTCGAACATCACTTCCCCGGAGTACCGGCATCTGCTGCTGCTTCTGGGGTGGGTGGTGTATTTCGCTTTCTATTTTCTCACCGAGAATCTGATTCCGGCGGAACGCTGCCATCCCACGCACTGCTTTCTCGATGACCTCATCCCCTTCAACGAGTGGTTCGTGCTGCCCTATGTGGGGTGGTATCTGCTGATTGTGGTATCGCTGGGATATTTCCTCCTGTACAACCCCCGGAATTTCTCCCGGCTGCAGACCTACATCATCGTGACCCAGGTGCTTGCCATGACGGCCTACATCCTCTACCCCTCCCGCCAGGATCTGCGGCCTGAGGTGCTGCCAAACGACAACTTCCCCAGTCGCATTGTGGCGCTGCTCTACGCCTTCGACACCAACACCGGGGTATGCCCCAGCCTGCATGTGGCTTATTCCTTCGGCATCGGCTCCACCTGGCTGCGGGAAAAGAGCGCGGCCTGGTGGTGGAAGGCGCTGGTGTGGGTGTTTGTAGCCATCATTTGCCTGTCCACCATGTTCATCAAGCAGCACTCCGCCGTGGATTTCTTCGCCGCCCTGCCCGTGTGTTTGGTTGCCGAGTGGTTTACCTTCTTCCGCAAATCGAAAAAAGCCCAAAAATAATCACTGCCGCCCGGTTGGGCGGCAGTTTTTCTGTATTCGGGAACGGGAAATTGGGAGTCTGTACGTCTCTACTGTCATTGCGAGCCAGTTCGCAAACTGGCGTGGCAATCCCCCGGTTAGAAGGGAAATGTACCGAATAGTTCCCGGAAGAGCGGGATCTTACGCGATTTTTGGCGGTAATCGAAACCTGGTTCCATTCAACCGGGGGATTGCCACGACCAGTCTGCGGACTGGTCTCGCAATGACAGGTAGTTTGCTACGCTACCTTTCAAACACCAATTTAGGTTATCGGCTTTCGTAAGCACACTGATAAATTGGTGTTTGGAGATTTCGTACGCACTGCGTTCTTACTGTAGGGGAGCCATTCATGGCTCCCGTAGAGCAGTACGTTTTCGCCGAAATGCTGGGGATATCGGAACATTTCGCCGCCGGGAGCCATGAATGGCTCCCCTACAGTGTTATTTCAACATTTTCAAAACAGATTGGCAAACACTAATTTCACGATCTGCTTATTAAAGCCGATAACCTGAACACCAATTTGTCAATCAATAGCCAATTCCGAAGCGGGAATGCCATAGAAGGCGGTCATGGCTTCTTCCAGGGCCAGGGCATCGCGTACCCCCGCGGTTTCGTAGCAGGAGTGCATGGCCAGCTGGGGAAGGCCGATGTCCGCCGTGGGGATGCTGACCTGGGTGAGGCTGATGTGGCCCAGGGTGGAGCCGCCGGCGATGTCCGCCCGGTTGCAGTAGGTCTGCACCTTTACCCCGGCCTTCCCGCAGACCCTGCGGAACACCGCCGCGCTGAAGCCGTCGGTGGTGTAGCGCTGGGCGGCGTTGAATTTGAGCACCGGGCCGCCGTTCAGCACGGGCGCGTTGCCGGGATCGGCGTACTCCGGGTGGTTGGGATGCACCGCGTGGGCGTTGTCCGCGGAAACCAGGAAGCTGCGGCTGAGCAGCTCCCCTTTCGCCAGATCCAGGGCAGCGCAGATTCGCTCCAGAGTGTCGGCCAGCAGCGTGGAGGCCGCGCCCTGGACGGAGTTGGAGCCCACCTCCTCGCTGTCGAAAACGGCGAGCACCGGGATCACATCGCTGTCTTCCGATGCCAGGAAGCCCCGGGTGCAGCCCCAGGCGCATTCCAGGTCGTCCAGCGCCGGGGCGGAGAGAAACTCCTCCTCCATGCCCCAGACCCGGGCCTTCTCCCGCACATACAGGTACAGGTCGCTTCCCAGGATTTTCCCTCCCGCAGCCTGCTCCAGCAAGCCCATAAGCTTTCCGGCAGCATCCTTGCCCCCCAGCAGGGGCAGCAGGTCCACGGCGGGGTTCCACTTATAGCCGTCGTTGGCCTGTCGGTTCATGTGGATGGCCACGTTGGGAATCAGCAGCAGATCCCGGTCGATGTTCACAAGGCTGCTTTCCAGGCCCTTTTCCGTCTCCACCAGCACCCGGCCAGCCAGAGACAGAGGCCGATCCAGCCAGGGGGCCATGAGCATTCCGCCGTAGCGCTCCACGGCCAGTCGGGTGTAGGTGCCGGGAAGCTCCGGGTTCTCCTTCAGCTTGAAACAGGGCCGGTCCGAGTGGCTGGCGCTGATGGCAAAGCCCCGGCAGTCCCCTTCGGGAATCCGGAAGGCAAGCACCGCGCTGCCGCCCCGGGTCAGATAGTATTTTCCTCCGGGAGCCAGGCTCCACCGCTCCCCCAGGTGCAGCCGGTTGTATCCGGCGGAGGAGAGCATATTTTCCAGAAACGCCACCGCGTGGTATACGCTGGGCGACGCGTCCAGGAATTCACATAGATGTTGAACGGAAGGATTCATCGTTACCTCCAAAAATTCAATCGGACAGTGACAAATTGGTGTTTGAGCGGCTTCGCCGAATTGACAATTAACAATTGACAGTTGACAATTTCGGCATCCTTTCAGAATGATCAAAAACGCCTAAATCCTACTGTAGGGGAGCCATTCATGGCTCCCGGCGGTACATTGTTCCGATTTGCTCCACATTTCGGCGAAAACGTACTGCCCCACGGGAGCCATGAATGGCTCCCCTACAGTGTTATTCCAGCATTTTCAAAACAAATAGGTAAACACCAATTTGTCTGTCTGACGTTTATTTTACCAATTCGCAGAACAGGTCGATCTGGTCGGCGATGGTTTGCAGGGCTGCGCGCCAGAAGTCCTTGTCGGTCAGGTCGATGCCGGCCACCTTGGCGGTATCCTCGGCAGTGGCCACGGTGGTGGTGTACAGGAGCTTCTTGTACTTAGGCACAAAGTCCGCTCCCTCGGCTTGGAACCTCGCGTACAGGCCCCGGGCGAAGAGGCCGCCGAAGGCGTAGGGGAAATTGTAGAAGGTGGGACCGTAGTAGTGGCTCTTGCACACCCACATATAGGGGTGCAGGCAGCTTTCGTCCAGGCCGTCGCCGTAGGACTGCTTCTGGGCCTCCAGCATATAAGCGCACAGGGTGTCCGCGTCCATGAACTTTTCTTCCCGGTTTTCGAACACCTTGGCCTCGAACCGGAACCGGGAGTAGATGTCGCAGATGATCTGGCAGGCATCCTGGAGCTGTCCTTCGATGAGGGCCAGCTTCTCGCCGTCGGACTGGGCATCCGCGATGGCCGCGGCCATGACCACGCACTCGTTGAAGGTGGAGGCGGTCTCCGCCACGGGCATGGAGTAGTCCCGGTTCAGGGGCCGGTGATCCCGGATGCACTGGTTGTGGAAGGCGTGGCCCAGCTCATGGGCCAGAGTCACCACATCGCCGAACTGGCCGTCAAAGTTGGTGAGGATGCGGCTCTCCCCCAGGGCCTCCACCCCGGCGCAGAAGGCGCCGCCCACCTT
>CALYTB010000163.1 GCA_945486035.1 uncultured Clostridia bacterium | reverse complement strand
GGTTCCGGCCGGAAACATAGTCCACGGTGCGGCCGATCTGATCCCGCTTGGCCAGAGGCAGGGTGTCCCACTTCCGGTCGAAGGCCACCAGGTTCCCGTCCAGATAAGCCTCCACCAGCGCGATCACGCCCTCGTCCATCTTCTCGCCGGAGCCGTTAATCAGCTTGATGCCGTTGTCGTAGTAGGGGTTGTGGCTGGCGGAGATCATAATGCCGCAGTCAAACCCGTCGGTACGGGTCACATAGGCCACGGAGGGGGTGGTGGTCACGTGGAGCAGATAGGCATCCGCCCCGGAGGCAACCAATCCGCCCACCAGGGAGTATTCAAACATGTAGCTGGAGCGGCGGGTATCCTTGCCGATGACAATCCGGGCAGGATCGTCACAGCCGGACCGGCGCTTCAGCTGGCAGTAGTACCAGCCCAGAAAACGGCCCACCTGATAAGCGTGGTCAGCAGTCAGACCGCAGTTGGCCTCCCCCCGGAAGCCGTCGGTTCCAAAATATTTACCCATGAAAAAACTCCTTTCGAAATCAAAGCAAGAACAAAACCCGTCCGGCGCATTGACAAATTGGTGTTTAAAAATACATGCTGTCATTGCGAACCAGTGCGCACACTGGTGTGGCAATCCCCCCGTCCCATGGAACCAGGTAACGATTTCTACCAAAAAACGCAGTGTTTCCCCGTCCTACAGGGCAATTTTCGATACATTTCCCTTCTAACCGGGGGATTGCCACACCAGCGTGCGCGCTGGTTCGCAATGACAGGTAATCGGGGCACAACCCGCCAAACAACAATTTTATCGCTTACCCAAGCGTTCCGGGATGAGATGAAACCTTCTTCACAACCACGCCGCCGGTTTTGAAGATGCTGTCCGCGGGGATCACGCCCCGGACACAGCTGGTGGGGTAGATGTTGGTGTGCCGTCCGATGACGGTGCCGGGGTTGAGCACGCTGTTGCAGCCCACCTCCACGAAATCGCCCAGCATGGCGCCCATTTTCTTAAGTCCCGTGGGAATCTGTTCCGCGCCGTCCTTCACCACCACCAGGGTCTTGTCGGACTTGACGTTGGAGGTAAGGCTTCCCGCCCCCATGTGGGACTTGTAGCCCAGGATGCTGTCTCCTACATAATTATAGTGGGGCACCTGGACATTATCAAACAGAATCACGTTTTTCAGCTCCACGGAGTTTCCCACCACGCAGTTTGCTCCCACCAGGGCGCTGCCACGGACGAAGGCGCAGTGGCGCACTTCCGTACCCGCGCCGATGATGCAGGGGCCGCCCAGGAACGCGGTGGGCGCCACCTTGGCGGTATGATGTACCCAGACCTGAGGCGCGATTTCCCGGTAATCCTCCCCCAGGCGGCTCCCCAGGGTCACGATCAGCTCCTTGATTCCGGGCAGCGCCTGCCAGGGATACTCCCATTGGGCAAGATAGTCTCCCGCCAGGGTGTGGGAGAAGTCATATAACTCAGCGGTTTTCAGCATAAAAAACCTCCTCAGGTTTCAGCGTTACGGGCTATACTATACTATACCGGAAGCGAAAAGTCAACGCCGCGCTTCCGTTTTGTATATATTTTAATTTTTTATTTGTATATTTCAACTATCCTCACCACACAGCCCCATTGCCCATACAATTCCATCCCTTATTCCGCAAATTGGTGTTTGCAGTTCAGTTTTTTATAATGTCGGAATAACACTGTAGGGGAGCCATTCATGGCTCCCGGCGGTGAAATGTTCCGTTTTTACTCCGCATTGCGGCGAAAACGTACTGTGTCACGGGAGCCATGAATGGCTCCCCTACAGTAAAACAAAGTGCGTTTGAAATGTTCAAACACCAATTTTTCGTTCGCACCGTGCGCAGAAATGCTCACGGGGGCAAAAAAATAAGCCGCCCCTCAGGGCGGCTGCGGGGCTGGAAATTACCCCATTCTCTGCTCCACAAGCCGTGCAATCTGCTCCAGCTGATCGTGAGAAATATCCTGTTGTGTCAGTAGCGCGGCGAAAAGGCCCACAATGTCCGGCTTATGCCGATGGCTGAAGACCGCCTGCGCAAAATACTCCTCCCGGCTCATGGTCGGGGCGAAGACGCGGCCATAGGTTTTGCTCCGTTTCACCATTCCCGCCTCGTGAATCGCGCCCTTCTGGAGAAGGCCGTTGAGCAGAATGTGTACAGAACCATCCTTCCAGGTTTTTTCCTCCGACCGGCCCAAAAGATCAGCACGGGACATAGGCTGGCCAGTTTCCCAGAGCACATCCATAATTTCCATTTCGCTTTTTGTCAGTTCCATCCGTACACCTCCTGGATTCTTCAGTGGTTCATATTATACCCTAATTTACAGATTTTGTCAATTATGTTCGCGAGATAACACAATACTTTTTTGCCCATTTTTTTGCGATATATTTCATCATAGAATAATTATCCTGTAGTTTTTAAAAATTTTTAAAGGAAATATTTTCCTTTTTTGTTATTCACGCCTATCCCCGCGCCGCCGGACACGTTTGCGGAAGAACACGCCAAAAGCCCAAACAATCCCCCGCCCCGGGACAGATATATGAATTGTTGTTTATAAAGTTATGCTGTCATTGCGAGCCAGTTCGCAAACTGGCGTGGCAATCCCCCCGTTGAATGGAACCAGGTAACGATTACCACCAAAAATCACGGTATTTTCCACTCTGTAGGGCAATAGTCGATACATTTTCCCTCTAACCGGGGGATTGCCACACCAGTCTGCGGACTGGTTCGCAATGACAGGAAACTTTAAACAAGTGCTGTAAACACCAATTTGTCGGGCTGCTGACTTAAGCCGATAAGCACAAAGGGCAAAGTGCTTTTGAAATGTTCAAACAACAATTCATCTGCCAGCTGCATACATTGTCGCATCCGCGAAACAGGCCGCGCCCGACTGCGGGTGCGGCCTGTCTGTCATCAACCTCCGAAATAGCGGCGGAAATACTCGTACCACTCGTCGAAGTCTCCCTCGCTGGGCATCTGCTCCTGGTCTGGCTCCGCGGAGGCGCTGCCCAGGTTCTGGGGCCGCTCGTCCAATGTCACGTCCAGCGTCAGCTTCTCCCCGCCGCGGATCACCGTCAGCTGGACGGTGTCCCCGGCCTTATAGCCGCGCAGGGCCCGGGTCAGGCTGGTAATGCTGGTAATGTTCTGGCCGTTCAGCGCCACGATGATGTCCCGGGGCTGAACTCCGGCCCGCTCCGCGGCGTAGCCGGGCTCCACGCTGACAACGCAGGCGCCGCTGATGCCGTAGGCGGAGGAGAACTCGGACGCCACATCCTGAACCGTGATGCCCAGGTACGCGCCGGTCACATAGCCGTAGCTGCGCAGATCGCCGATGATGCCCATGACATCGTCAATGGGGATGGCGAAGCCGATGCCTTCGATGGAGGCGCCGGAGGAGGTGGTGCCGGAATATTTGGCGGTGGTGATGCCGATGACCTCACCGTTCATATTGAACAGGGGGCCGCCGGAGTTGCCGGGGTTGATGGCCGCATCGGTCTGAATCATATTGATGATGGTGCCGCCGGTGGTGACCTCCCGGTCCTTGCCGCAGACGTAGCCCACGGTCTGGGTGGAGTTCAGCTCTCCCAGGGGATTGCCGATGGCGACCACCATGTCTCCCACGGTGAGCTCCGAGCTGCTGCCCAAAGTCACGGCAGGCAGATTCTGAGCCTCCACCTTCAGCACGGCCAGGTCATTGGCAGAATCCGAGCCCACCAGCTGGGCCTCCAACTGGGTGCCGTCGTTCATGATCACGGATATGGAGCTTCCGCCCTCCACCACATGGTAGTTGGTGACCACATAGCCGTCCTCCGTCAGGATGAAGCCGGAGCCGGAGGAGGTGCCCTCCATAACCTGGCCGAAGCTCTGGGTTTTCACGGTGACACTGATGGCCACCACGCTGGCCACATTCTGCTGGTAGACCTGTGCCGGGGTCATTCCCCAGGCAGAGGCCACGGCGCTGCCGGAAACGGGCGCTTTGCTTTCCTGCTCTGCAAGCTTCTGCTCCAGCTCCTGAATCCTCTGCTCCAGCTGCTGGGTGGTCTGCTCCGTATTCTTCCGCCAGGTGTTGTTGATGCTGCCGGCGGTGATCAGGCAGCCGCCGGCCACCATAACCGCCACCAGGCACACCGCCAGAGCCCCCCGCCAGAAACGACCGGCGGAGCGGTGCTTTTTCGGCGCCTTGGCAGGCCGGGGCTGGGGCTCATAGCGGAACTGCTCCTGCCGGTACTCCATGGGCCGCTCGTAGGGGGAATTCTCGTAGGGAGATCTCCGGGCAGGCCGCACCGGCTCCTGATGGGGCGGAACCTCCCCCGCGCTCTCCGGCTCACCGCTGCCGGACCGCTCCTCAGCCCCGCCGGAAACCGGACAGGCCTCCTCTTCGCCGGGAACCGGGCCGGTCTCCTCCGCACCGAAAACCGGGTTGGTCTCTTCTCCGCCGCAAACCGCATTCTCCTGCTCCGGCTCCTCGCCGCTGATAACATCCTGCTTCTCAAAGTCATCCATATTCAGATGCCTCCTTGTTTGTTTCTGATTGTACTTTACCGACGGGATGTGAAAAAAATATGTACCATCGGATAACGTTTTATAAATCATACCTTTTTTTCCAAAACCCGTCAAGTAAAAGCTTCCGCCTCACAGCATAATGGAACGACAAATTGGTGTTTGCCGGCTTCGCCGAATTGACAATTGACAATTGACAGTTG
>CALYTB010000162.1 GCA_945486035.1 uncultured Clostridia bacterium | reverse complement strand
AGATCCCCAGGGCGTCGGCAATATCCTGTATGGTAACTTTTTTGTTCATCTCAGCACTCCTGATTCTCGGTCTTTACAACTATAATATAACACATTCCATATGCAAATGTCAAATCTTGACCACTGTCATTGTGTGCAAATATGACTGCGCTAAATCGTGCATTTGCACCAAAGATTGTGCAAATGTTAAATTCATGTTGACAGGTGAAAGCGTGAGTGATACCATAAAGTCGTCAAGAGCCTTTTCAAATTGTGCAAATGTAAAATTTAAGAGGGCAAAAATAAAAAAGGAGGAATCAAATGAAAGGAGCAATGACACGCACCTCTGAAAAAACGGGCAAAGCATCCGGACTGCATAACACGCTGGTTTATATGCGCCAGCATTGGCAGCTGTATGTAGTCTTTATGCTGCCCGCGGTTCTGTTGACCGTCATTTTCCGCTACATCCCCATGGGCGGCGTTTTGATCGCGTTTACAGAATACAACCCCATCAGAGGTATCCTGGGAAGCGAGTGGGTCGGTTTCAGCCACTTCACCCGGTTCCTGTCGTCCCCGGACTTTATGCGGTATCTGATGAACACTCTGAAGCTCAGCATCTTTGGGCTTCTGTGGGGGTTCCCGGCTCCGATTCTGCTGGCCTTCCTGCTGAACCGAATTCTCAGCAGCGGCATCAAGCAGAAGATTCAGCTGGTACTGTATATGCCCAACTTCATCTCAGTTATCGTCCTGTGCGGTATCGTCAGAATTCTGCTGTCTCCCACCGGCATGATTAATATGCTGCTGGGAACCAACTACAACTTCATGACGATGCCCGAAGCCTTCCGCACCATCTACATCGCCAGCGGCATCTGGCAGGGCGCAGGCTGGGCCTCCATCATCTACACCGCGGCCCTCTCCAACGCCAGCAAGGAGCTGAAGGAAGCCGCTGTCCTGGATGGAGCCAACATCATCCAGCAGATTAAGGCGGTGGAATGGCCTGCCATCAAGGATACGGTGCTGATTCAGTTCATCATGAGCGTGGGCAACATCATGAGCGTCGGCTTTGAGAAGGCCTATGCGTTGCAGACGGATCTGAACCTGAACGCGTCCGAAATCATCTCTACCTATGTCTACAAAAAAGGCCTGATAGACGGCGACTATGGATTCTCTACCGCCGTCGGCCTGTTTAACACCGTCATCAATGTTGTGCTTCTGATTTCCATGAACACCATCGTGAAGAAACTCAACGACGGTAAGGGCGTCTGAGGAAAGGAGAAACACAATGAATACCAAATTCTCCCGGCTTTCCGGCGGAGATAAGGTGATCATGGCCTTTGCCTATACCATTCTGGGATTGTTCATGGCCGCCATTATCCTGCCTGTGGTCTACATCATTCTGGCATCCTTTATCGACCCCATCACGCTGCAAAACAGCGGACTGACCTTTGATTTCAGCAAGTGGACGCTGACGGCCTATGAACGCGTCATGTCCAACGCGCAGATCTGGACGGGCTTCAAGAACGCCATGATCTACTCTGTTTTGTTCACCATCATTTCCGTCATGGTGACGCTGCTGGCAGCCTACCCCATGTCCCGCCCGGACTTCAAGGGCAAGGGCTTCTTCAATGTCATGTTCGTCATCACCATGTTCTTCGGCGGCGGCCTGATTCCCACCTACCTGCTCATCAGCAATCTGGGAATGCTGGACACCATCTGGGCCATTCTGATTCCCGGCGCGTTCAGCGTTTGGAACATGATTATTGCCCGCACCTACTACATGGGCATTCCCCATGATATGCAGGAGGCCGCCGAGATCGACGGTGCTTCCGAAATGGTCTACTTCTTCAAAATCCTGCTGCCCCTGTGTATGCCCATCATCGCCACCATCGCCATGTGGCAGTTTGTGGGTATGTGGAACAGCTACTTTGATGCAATGATCTACCTGAATGACGCGGCGAAGCAGCCCTTGCAGCTGGTGCTGCGGGCCATTCTGATTCAGAGCCAGCCGGAACCCGGCATGGTTTCCGATATGCAGAGCACCGCTGCCCGGGCGCAGCTGGCAGAGCTTCTGAAGTACGCCACCATTATCATCTCCAGCGTTCCCCTGATGATCCTGTATCCCTTCTTCCAGAAGTATTTTGACAGCGGCATTATGGCAGGTGCCGTGAAGGGATAATCCAACATTATTGAATCGTAAAGGAGAAGAAATATGCGTAAATTTACAAAACTGATGTCACTGGCACTGGCCGTGGTTCTGACGATGTCCCTGCTGGCCGGCTGCGGCGGTAAGAGCGGTACCATCGGCGGCAATTCTGCCGGTCTGGAAGTTGACCCCGCAACCTTGCAGTTCCCTCTGGCAGAAACCGCCACCATCAAGGGCCTGACCAACTTCCCCGCCGGCACCGAGTCCGAGCCCAACAACCGCACCATCTTCAAGCGGCTGGAGGAGCAGACCAACGTCCATGTGGAGTGGAAAACCATTCAGAGCGACCAGTGGGGCGAGAAGATTGCCCTTGAAATGGCCAATGTCAAAACCCTGCCCGACTTCGTGTTCAACGCCGGTTTTGGCGATACCGATCTGCTGAAATACGCCAAGCAGGGTGTCATCATCAATCTGGAGGAGTACATCGACAAGTACATGCCCAACCTGTGCAAGGTCTTCGAGCAGGCTCCTGAGTACAAGGCCATGTGCACCGACGAAAACGGTCACATCTGGGCACTGCCCTGGATTGAGCAGCTGGGCTATGAGAAGACCGCTATTCAGACCATCGACTACATGAGCTTCATCAACACTTCCTGGCTGGAGTACCTGAACCTGAAGATGCCCGAGAACGTTGATGAGTTCAAGGCTGTTCTGATCGCTTTCCGTGACAACGCTGCTGATCTGAAGGCGCACTTCGGTATCGAAGGCGACATCATCCCCATGTCCTTCATCATGAACGCCGGCGGTGAGGACCCCATGGTTCTGATCAACGGCTTCGGCGAAGGCTACGGCGATCCTGACAAGGGCCGTCACATTGCAGTCACCGACAACAAGGAAGTTATCTGCACCGCAACCCAGGAAGGCTTCAAAAAGGGCCTGGCTTGGATGCATGAGCTGTACGCAGAAGGCCTGATCGATCCCGAAGCCTTCACCCACGAATGGTCTACTTACGTTGCCAAGGGTAAGTCCGGTCGCTACGGCGTCTGCTTCTCCTGGGACGTTGCCAACATTGCAAATCTGACGGACTGGGCTCCTATGCCTGTGCTGACTGCTGATGTCAGAAACCTGACTCCTCAGAACGGCTCCTTCACCTCCGGTTTTGACCGCGGCCGCTGCGTTGTTACCGCTGTAGCAGAGAATCCCGCTCTGGTCTGCGCATGGCTGGATCAGATGTACGATCCCATCCAGTCTCCCCAGAACAACTGGGGCACCTACGGTGAAAACGACGACTTTGATATCTTCGAGATGAGCACCAACGCCAACGGCGACCCCATGCTGAAGCATGCACCTCTGGGCGATGCTTCCCCTGTGGAAGTCCGTGAAGCTGAGTGTGTCGGTGGCCCTCTGGCTATTCTGGACAGCTACTACGACGTGTATGTCACCTGCCCCGATGACGCTCAGTACCGTCTGGACTGGATTAAGGACATCTACACTCCCGATATGCACACCAAGTATGTCTTTCCCAATGTGTTCATGAGCACGGAGGATACCAAGAAGGTCTCCGACCTCCAGACTGACATCACCAAGTGCATCAATACCGCCAAGTCCGACTGGGTCATGAACGGCTTCACCGATGCGGACTGGGACAAGCTCCAGTCTGATCTGGATGCCTATGGCCTGAAGGACCTTCTGGCCATCTACCAGAAATATCTCGACGCCTACTACGCTGAATGATTCTAAGTCCCTGCCCCCTTTCCGGGGGCAGGGAATGAAGTATACTTTCTGTATTGTGCTTATCGGCTTTACTCAGCTGCCCGGTAAATTGGTGTATGTAAAGATAAGCTGTCATTGCGAACCAGTCCGCAGACTGGTGTGGCAATCCCCCGGTTAGAGGTAAAATGTATCGACAATTGCCCTACAGAACAGGGAAACACTGCAATTTTGGTGGTAATCGTCACCTGGCCCCATTCAACCGGGGGATTGCCACGACCAGTCTGCGGACTGGTCTCGCAATGACAGGTAATCTGGAGCCAGCCCGACAAACACCAATTTATCGGCTTGCTGACTTAAGCCGATAAGCATATTCTGTATTTTGACGAAAACCTGCCCTGGCGGGTTTTCGTCAAAGCGCAGAAAAGACTCTGTGCACCCGAAAGGAGCATTTCTATGACCAGTAAAAAATTACAGCGCGCCCGGGATTTTGAAAAAAAATACGGCCCCTATGTGGCTTCGGAGCTGCCAAAGTTCCATGTCACTGCCCCCATCGGCTGGATCAACGATCCCAACGGCTTTGCGCCGTATAAAGGCGAATATCACCTCTTTTACCAAAATCATCCCTACGATGTGAAGTGGGGGCCCATGCACTGGGGCCATGTGAAGACCCAGGACTTCGTCAAGTGGGAGCGGCTTCCCATCGCCATAGCCCCGGACATGGATTATGACAAGGACGGCTGCTTCTCCGGCGGCGCCGTGGAAATGCCCGATGGACGGCATCTGCTGATGTATACCGGTGTTCGCAATGTGCGCCGGAAGAACGGCAAGATCGATTCCTTCCAGACCCAGTGCATCGCCATCGGTGACGGTGTAAACTACGAGA
>CALYTB010000161.1 GCA_945486035.1 uncultured Clostridia bacterium | reverse complement strand
CTGGTCTCGCAATGACAGAAAACTTTGAGGCAAAGCCGCTAAACAACAATTTATCTCATCCCAATTCCCTCAGTCCCAGGGCGGCGGTAACCAGGATTCCAAGGTTATCCCGGTAGATCTCGTCAAATTGCTCCAGGGGCAGCGGGTTCACGCCGGAGCCCGCCTCGATGGTGTAGCCCGGCCGGCGGAAGTCCTGGATAAACCAATCCTTGTACCCGGCGAAGCCGGATTCGTAGGCAACCTCTGCCATGGTGTAGCCGCTGAGCCGGGCGAATTCCTCCCCCAGGGCCCTGGCCCCGGGCACCTCATAATTTTCAAACTTCCAGTAGATTTCCTTGCCTTGGGTGTGGTAGGCAAGCACCAGGGCAGGGTCCACCTCCCGGGTATACTCCGCCAAGGCGATGGATTCCCGCTGGCTTAAAGGGCTCCTCCCCACATAGTCCCGGGGCCCCGGCTTTGTATAGCCCTGGGAGAATTTTATTTCTCTGGCACGGAGCCACCCCGCCGGGTACTGCAAATTCAGGTCCACCCCCAGCAGATTGGCCTTCCACCCATCCGGGAAGGGGATATTCGGGTAATTGTCCCCCAGCCGCCGGGCGGCTTCGTATTCCAGAGTTCCCTGCTCAATGGCCCCGGTAACCAGATCCACCCCGTCCGGGTCCACCATAGGCACGGTATGGATGGTGGCGGCTTTGGCAATGTTCTGGGCCTCCACCCCGTAGAGCCTCCCTCCGGCATCCATGGCCGCCGCCAGCTCCTCTACGAATTTCAGCAGCACCGGGGTAGTAATCCACTCATTGGCGTGGTGCGCCGCGCTGTAGAGTACCTTGCGGTCCCCGGTTCCGATGGTCAGACTCCACACCGGCCGTCCGAAGGCCGTGGTGGTCAGCTGCCGGACAGAGCAGAAGGGGTATGTTTTGACAATCCGTTCAATGGTCTCCCCGCACAATGCGGAGGTCATGGGTACATCCGTATTTACAATGGCCAAAAGATCACCTCCGGCTATTCTATGCCGGAGTCGTTTTTTTGTGCATCCTCTATGGTCAGCAGGCAGGTAAATTGTTGTTTAGAATTGACAATTGACAATTAACAATTGACAATTTCGGCATCCTTTCAGAATGATCAAAACGCCCAAATCCTACTGTAGGGGAGCCATTCATGGCTCCCGGCGGTGAAATATTCCGATATCCCCAGCATTTCGGCGAAAACGTACTGCATCACGGGAGCCATGAATGGCTCCCCTACAGCAAGGACGAAGTGCGTTTAAAAACCGTAAACAACAATTTACCACTCTTACTGGCAATCCTTTCTCTGTTCCAGGTAGATGAGCAGCACGCCGATGTCCGCGGGGCTGACACCGGAGATTCTGCCCGCCTGACCCAGGGACACGGGGCGGATCTGATCCAGCTTCTGCCGGGCCTCCAGCCGCAGTCCCGCGATGGCGTTGTAGTCCAAGTCCTCCGGCAGCAGCCGGGATTCCTCCTTGCGGAATTCCTCCACCTGCTTTTCCTGCCGGGCCAGATACCCCTCGTACTTCAGCTGAATCTCCACCTCCCGGGTCACAGCCCCGGGAAGCGTCTGCCGCTCCG
Organism: uncultured Clostridia bacterium; assembly: GCA_945486035.1. Lineage (GTDB taxonomy): Bacteria > Bacillota > Clostridia > Oscillospirales > Oscillospiraceae > Faecousia. Next base: position 3,164 of record CALYTB010000161.1, on the reverse strand, counting down.
GGTCAAAGGGTGCCAAATCTTCATAGCTGACCTGGGGCCGCCGAAGCAGATCGGAAAGTCTGGCAGAATTTTCCACCGGGGTGGTACCCCGCTCTTCCAGCATGGTGTTTAAGTCCCGAGAGCCGGGGATGCCGCTGGTCTCTAAGCGGCGAATCTCCCGGCGGACAGCTTCGTATTTTTCCTCAACCTGTCGCAGCCGTTCGGGGCTTACCAGTCCCACCTGAGCTCCGATGCGGGTCAGCCTCCAATCGGCGTTGTCCTGCCGGTGCAGGAGCCGGTACTCGCACCGGCTGGTCATGATCCGGTAGGGCTCCTCGGTGCCCTTGGTCACCAGGTCATCAATGAGGGTGCCAATGTAGCTGGTATCCCGGGTCAGAATCATGGGGGGCCTGCCCAGGATTTTCAGGGCGGCATTGATCCCCGCCACCAGCCCCTGGGCGGCTGCCTCCTCATAGCCGGAGGTGCCGTTAAACTGCCCCGCGCCGTAGAGGCCGGAAACGAGCTTGGTTTCCAGGGTGGGCAGCAGCTGGGTGGGATCCACGCACTCATACTCAATGGCATAGGCAGGGCGCATGATCTCCGCCTGCTCCAGTCCCGGCACCGTGCGCAGCATCCGAATCTGCACATCCTCGGGCATGCTGGAGGAAAAGCCCTGAATGTACATCTCCTCGGTATTCAGTCCGCAGGGCTCAATGAACAGCTGATGCCGGGGCTTGTCCGCGAAACGGACGATTTTCGTCTCGATGCTGGGGCAGTACCGGGGCCCTACGCCGGAGATGGTGCCGTCGTACATGGGGCTTCGGTCTAAGTTCTCCCGGATAATCCGGTGGGTTTCCTCATTGGTGTAGGTCAGGTAGCACACGGCTGCATTTTCGGGCCGGCTCTCCGTGCGGAAGGAGAAGGGCTCCGCCTCGTCCTCCCCGGGCTGGATTTCCATTTTGGAAAAATCAATGCTCCTGCGATTGACCCGGGGGGGCGTTCCGGTTTTGAACCGCCGCAGGGACAATCCCAGCGTGCGCAGATTGTCCGCCAGCCCCACGCTGGGGTGCATCCCGTCGGGGCCGGAGGCAATCACGCTCTCCCCGGTAATCACCGTGCTGTCTAAGTACGTTCCCGTGGCGATAACCACGGCCTTGGCGCTGTACTCCGCCCCCAACTGGGTGCGCAGCCCCCGGACGGCTCCGCCCTCCGTGAGCACCTCCACAATCTGGGCCTGCTTCAGCTCCAGCCCTTCCTGCTTTTCCAGGGTGTGCTTCATGTACTCCTGATATCGTCTCCGGTCGGCCTGGGCCCGCAGGGAGTGCACCGCCGGGCCCTTGCCCCGGTTCAGGGTGCGGTACTGGATGCAGCTGTGGTCGGCAGCCACCCCCATCTCCCCGCCCAGGGCGTCCAGCTCCCGGACCAGGTGGCCCTTGCCGGTGCCGCCGATGGCGGGATTGCAGGGCATATTCCCCACCGCGTCCAGATTGATGGTAAAGAGGATGGTCTTGCAGCCCAGCCGCGCCGCGGCCAGAGCCGCCTCAATTCCGGCATGGCCCGCGCCGATGACGGCCACATCACATGCCCCCGCATAATAGGTCATAGGTATTGCTCCTTTATTCGCTCAGCCAGTCCCGCACCATGGCGGCGCAGGAGCGGCTCATCTCCCGGCTGAAATCGCTGTTCCATTTCCGCTGGCAGAATCTTTGGACATAGTCCGCAAACTCCTGCCCGCTCTTTCCCGTCTGTTCCCGGAGCATCCGGGGCATATCGGCGGATTTGGCCGGGTCATAGCCGTTTTCGTGCACCAGATCCTGTGTCCGAAAGCGGTTGGGCTTGGGCCGGTTTTTCTGCTGCTCCGTCGGGTAGCCCATCACCAGCAGGGCGGTAGGCACCACATACCGGGGCAGCCGCAGCAGCTCCCGGTGGAATTCATAATTCTCGGTAATATCCCCAATATAGCAGCTGCCCAGCCCCAGGCTGTGGGCCGCCACCACCGCGTTCTGGGCGGCGATGAGGGCATCCGCCTGGGCCAGGAACAGATCCCCCATTCCCGGCTTTCGAACCTCCGGTACATACCGGCAGAACACATCGTACCACCGCCGGTAGTCCGCGCAGAAAACCAACACCAGAGGTGCCGTGGCGATAAAGGGCTGATTGTCACAGCTTTTGGCGAGCGCTGCCTTCTTTTCCGGGTCCGTGATATCCAGGATGGTGTACAGCGCCATATTTCCCGCGGTAGGAGCCTGGATCGCCGCCTCCAGGACGGCCCGCTTCACACCATCCTCCACGGGACGGTCTTCAAAAACCCGGACGGATTTGCGCGCGTAGAGCTGTTCAATGACAGGATTCATGCCTCTTCCTCCGCTTTTTTCTTCTCCTCCGGAGGAAGCACAAAGGGCTTCATCACCACTTCGCAGCGGTTGATGGGGGTGCCCAGGGCGTGAAACTTCTCCTCGTAGCCGGTCATGATCCCCACCACGCCATGCTCGTGGAGGTTCCGGGTCAGATTCCGGATTTCCAGGCCGCAGGCGGCAAACTCCTCCAGGGAGTATTCGAAGAGCGCCGCGTTGTCGGTTTTGAAATGGACCTCTCCCCCCTCCCGGAGTACATGGGAATACTTTTCCAGAAAGCTTCTGTGGGTCAGACGGCGCTTGGCGTTCTTCTTCCGGGGCCAGGGATCAGGGAAGTTGATGAACAGCCGGTCAATTTCGTCGGGGGCAAAAATCTCCTCCATATTGGCCACATCCATGTCGATGAAGAACACGTTCTGCAGCCCCATATCCTGGGCCTTCTCCATGGCCACCACCATAGCCTCCCGGCAGCGCTCCACGGCAATCAGAAGAACATCCGGATTGGCCTGAGCGGTTTCCGCGGTGAATTTGCCCTTGCCGCAGCCAACCTCCACCCAAAGCGCCCGGGCATCCTGCTTCAGCTCCCGCCAGAAGCCCTTCCGCGCGGCAGGGTCAGCAATCCGGTAAGCCCCACACCGCTCCATCCGGGGCTCCAGGTTTTTCATCTTTCTCATTCTCATATCGATTCCTCCAACGGAAAAATCTCCGCAATTGCACAGTATAACATTATAGCAGAAGAACCCCCATCCGTCAAAGGAAAAGTATTCTCTCACTGACAGGTAAATTGTTGTTTAGCGGCTTCGCCGAATTGACAATTGACAATTGACAGTT
>CALYTB010000160.1 GCA_945486035.1 uncultured Clostridia bacterium | reverse complement strand
GAAATTGTCAACTGTCAATTGTCAATTCGGCGAAGCCGCTAAACAACAATTTATCTTCCCTCCACTAACCTTCTTCCCCCTGCCGTTCCGCCACTGCTTCGAAGGCCGTAACCGTCTGCGCGTCCAGCTTCTCCCTGTCCAGCCACATATCATACACGCCCCCGTCCTTCACAAACAGCACCCGATAGCTTTCCCGCCGTTCCAGCGTATCGGGATCAGGGAAATACAGCGTGATGTAGTGCAGCGGATGGGCTTCGTCGCCGCCCTTCCACCCGAAATACTCGCAGCCGTAGGCCACCTTGTTAAGGTAACGGGGCAGCGCGCCGTCATCGTCCCAAAGCTGGGAGGGGGTGATATCCGTAAGCCGGATCGTGCTCACCACCGTGCCATCCCCGTCCAGCACAGTGCAGGTCATATCCGTCACATCGGAAATCGTAAACCCTTCCGGCAGCTCAAAGGAAAAGTCCCCTACCTGAGGCACCTTCTCCCGGGAGCCGCACCCGGACAGCGCCAATGTCAGCATCAGAACAGCCAGAATCCACTTTGTCCTGCGCATTTTAATGACTCCTTTCTCGCTTAAGCCACTTCATAAATGATTCCGTCCACCGTATCCTCCGCGAAGGTAATCACCAGCCGGGTGTTCCCCCGGACCGCTTCCCAGATTTCGTCCTCCCGGAAGCCCTCCGGGCCGTAGAGCTCCTGTGCCCGGTCCCGGGAGTCCCCGATTTTCAGGCCCTCCCCGGTACAGACCGTATCGTCCGCAAACCAGGCCCGGATAATCCGCTCGGTGCCCTCCACCGTGGCAGTGGTCAGATAGATCCCGCCGTGGTAGTATGTGGTGTCCATCCCCTCAAAGGCGCAGCTGGGGGACTGGGTGCACTGCACCGGCTCTCCCAACCGGTAAAGCACCGGCCCCGCCTCGGCGTTTATGCCAATCTCCGCCTCCCGGTAGGTAAACCGGAAATCCTCCCTGTTTGTTTCCTTCCCGCACCCGGCGCACAGCAGCGCCAGGCAAAGCAAAAGCAGTACCCATCGTTTCATGTTCCCGCCTCCTGTTTGTCTTTTTCATACCGGGCGGTCTTTTCCGCCCACAGAGCCGCCGTCTCCTGCTCGCCCCGCCGGTCCGGCAGACCGCACCGCTGTAACAGAATTTCTCCCAGCCAGCGGGTGGTCTTTTCCGCCCCATACACATTCAGATGATACCCGCCGTCATAGGTGTCCCGGGTCCAATCGATGCCGATCTCCTCCTGGTACGCCTGGGCGTTCAGATAGAGCAGCCCCTTCTCCTCCGCGTAATCCCGGATGGCCTGCTCCCAGGATTCCCACCATACCGGCATGGGGTTGGGCGCTTTCACCAGCACCAGCTGAATCCCCCGCTCCCGGCAGAGGGCCTCCATTTTATTCAGATAATCCCAGCTGTTTTCCCCGAAGGAAGGCTTCCCGGGCGGCGCTTCCGGCAGACCTCCCGCAAAGGGCACCGCTTCCGTGCGCATCAGGTATCCGTTGTGGGAAACAGCCTCCCGGTGGAAGAGGTATTTGAAATCCTCCCACCCCAGCTCCCGCCACCGGTCGTGGAACCGGAGAATCGGAAACAGATAGGTGAGCATTCCCTCCTGATGCCGCTCCTCAGCGGTCATGGAGGCGGACACAGCCCCCCATTTGCTCCCCGACCACTTCATGGCATCCAGGGTCATCCGGTTGTATGCCTCCCGCCGGGTGTCGCTGCCCGTGCTCTCCGGGGTGTCGTATTTCATGGCCAGCACGTTGAACACCACCACCTTTGGGGTTTCATAGCGGAGCATCTCCTCCAGCAGATAGTAGGACTGCCACACAGTCTGCTGAGCGCTGCCCCGCACCCAGGAGGGAATGCCGTATTCCTGCCACAGTGTCACGGGGGAATAGGTCTCGTACACCTCGCAGTCCCCCACAAAGAGCACATCGTGGCCTTCCGTTTCTTCGTAGTACTCCTCAATCAGCGCCCCCTCCGGGGTTCGCTCCATATACTTGGGCATCAGCAGCGCCTGGAGCATCCATATCGCCACCCCCATCGCCAACACCCCCATCCCCCGCCGCATCTGTATTCCCCCTTCCATGCCTGGATATGTAAATTGTTGTTTAGCAGCTTCGCCGAATTGACAATTGAGAATTGACAATTATTGTGTCCCTTCGGGACTATTGTGAAAAAGTGCTTATCGGCTTAAGTCAGCAACCCGACAAATTGGTGTTTGTCGGGCTGTTTCTCCGATTATCTGTCATTGCGAGCCAGTCCGCTTAAGTGGCGTGGCAATCCCCCGGTTAGAGAGGATATGTATCGATCATCGCCCTACAGCACAGAAAAACACAGCACTTTTGGTGGTAATCGCTGCCTGGTTCCATTCAACAGGGGGATTGCCACGCCAGCGTGCGCGCTGGCTCGCAATGACAGCATATCTTTACAAACAACAATTTTCTCGTCAAAAACCCGCGTAGATAAAGCTCCCGGCATCGTATCCCGGGCCGTAGCAGCCGAAAACCAGCACCGCAACAACCATCACCGCCACCCCGGCCCATTTTGCATCCGGGGTAAGCTGAAGCAGCCTTTCCCTGCATGCTTCCGCGCCGAACATCAGCGCCGTTCCCAGCGCCAGAATCCACCAGTCCCCGGCTCCCAACCCCAGTTCCGGAATCGTCCCCCACCGAACCAGTGACATCAATCGGTTCACATAATCCAAAGGATTGGGGAACAGATCACAGGCCCGGATCAGATTCATCAGGAAAAAGGTTCTCGCCATTTCAAAAGTGGCGTACCACCGCTTTCCCTTCCAGCCGAACCGCTTGTGGAACCGGGCATACAGGGGCGCAAGCTCCTGGGAGATCAGAACAAAAGCGCAGTTGAGCATCCCCCACAGCAGAAAATTAGGAGTCACCCCATGCCACAGCCCGGTAGCCAGCCAGGTAATCCCCGAGGCGATGTACACACTCAGCCGTTTTCCCCGAGTCCCCAGCCGCTTGCGTGCCGCCCGGCCCAGCCGCAGCAGGGGCGTACTGACACAGAGCGGATAAAAAATGTATTCTTTCATCCATCTGCCCAGGGTGATGTGCCACCTGCGCCAGTATTCCGCAACACTCTTTGACAGAAAGGGCCGGTCAAAATTCTCCTCCAGCCGGATGCCCAGAGCCCGGGCAGCCCCCAGGGCCATATCCATCCCTCCGGTGAAGTCGGCATACAGGCGCAGAGTGTAAAGCACCGTCAGCAGGGCAAACCCCGGCCCATAGCAGTCCTTCAGCGCCGCCACTGGCACGGCCAGTCTGTCCGCCACAACCAGTTTCTTGAAATACCCCCACGCCATCCGCGCAAGCCCTGCGGAAACCTGCTCCGGGTCATATTTCCGCCCGCCGGAAAGCTCCCGGGACAGCGTGTCGTATTTGCCGATGGGTCCCTGTTCCATCTGCGGAAAGAAGGACAGAAACAGCCCGAATCTCAAAGCACCCCGCTCCGCCCGGATGGTCCCCCGGTATACATCCACACAGTAGCCCACACCCTGCAGCAGATAGAAGGAGATCCCCACCGGCATGGCCCCCGCCGGGAAGCAAAAACGGCACAGCGCCAGCAGCGAGAAATTTGCCGCCAGGCAGCTCCACAGAATTCCCCTCCTCCCCGGCCAGCGATCCATGGCGAGAGCCGCTCCGTAGCAAATCGCCGCCGCAAGCACCATGAGCCCCAGACTCACCCATCCCGCCCGGGCATAGAAGAATATACTGAATCCCAGCAGCAGTCCCCGCTGCGCCATTGCGGGCAAACGGTAGTAGACCATCAGCAGCAGTCCAAACAGCAGCGGAAAGGAATAGCACAAAAACATATTACCCCCGGAGCCTGCGCACCAGAGCCCACAGCGCCCGGGCGGAGTTAAAGTTCTCCGGCACCAGCTCCTCCGCCCCGACGCGCACGCCCAGCACGCCGTCAAGCTCCGCCACGATACTCACAATATCAAAAGAATCCAGAATTCCGTCCTCCACCAGATGCTCCTCCCTGTCAAAGTCCACATCCGGCCGCAGCGCCTCCAGAATGTCCATCAATTCATCCATCGTCATCCCTCCCAGTTCGTCGATTACACGCGGCTGTAAATTGTTGTTTACAGTTTTCAAACGCACTTCGTCCTTACTGTAGGGGAGCCATTCATGGCTCCCGTGGGGCAGTACGTTTTCGCCGAAATGTGGAGGAAATCGGAACAATGTACCGCCGGGAGCCATGAATGGCTCCCCTACAGTAGGATTTAGGCGTTTTTGATCATTCTGAAATGATACCAAAATTGTCAATTGTAAATTCGGCAAAGCCGCTAAACAACAATTTACGCTTCCTCCAGCAGCCTTCTTGCGATCTTCCCGTTTTCTGTCCGGGGCATGGTTTCCAGCTTCCGCAGCTGCCGGGGCAGCATATACCGGGGAAGCTTTTTCCTCAAATATTCCCCCAGTGTTCCTTCCTCCGCCTCCCCGGTGTAGTACAGGGTCAGCCTGCCCTTCACCGGGTCGTACACGCAGCAGGCGGAACTGACCTTCCCCTGGGCCATGGCTGCCGTTTCAATCTCGCCCAGTTCAATTCTGCGGCCCATGTGCTTGATCTGACCGTCCTTCCTTCCCAGAAACAGCAGCTCCCCCCGATCATTGTACCTGCCCATATCCCCGGTTCGGTAAATCCGCTCGGGATACAGGCTTTGCAGCGGATTGGGTCCAAAGCCCCCCTGCTCCTGCCCGCAGTAGCCCAGGGTCAGGCGGCTTCCCCGGATGCAGATTTCCCCCGGCTCC
>CALYTB010000159.1 GCA_945486035.1 uncultured Clostridia bacterium | reverse complement strand
CACGGGAGCCATGAATGGCTCCCCTACAGTAAGAACGAAGTGCGTTTGAAATCTTTAAACAAAAATTTGTCGAACTGCTGAGGCAACCCAATAAGCATATCCATTCTTTTCCCGGAAACGCGCCGGAGCGCCTCCAAAAGGAGGCGCTCCGGCGTTGTTCTGTTAAGGTAGCCATGTGAATCTGGGGCCCTCTTCCCCGGTTTCGCCGTTGGGACGGAAGCCCGCTTTTTCCAGCACCCGCTTGGAGGCGCGGTTTCCCGGGTCGGCTTCCGCCTGGATTTCCCGCACCCCGGGCTGCCGGGAGGCCCAATCCAGCATGGCCTTCACTGCCTCCGTCATAAGCCCCCGACCCTCATAGGCGGGGTTCATACCATAGCCGATTTCCACCACGCCTGCCGGGGACAGGCCCTTGAAGCACAGGTCCCCCACAGCCTCGCCGCCGCAGCGCAGCCGCAACTGCCAGGCGGTGTACCACAGGCGCTCCTCAGGATGCGCCAGCGCCAGCTGCCGCATCTCGGTATAGGCCTGCCGCATTTCCGGGTCCGACTCCCCGGCAATCAGCGCCAGCATTTCCCCATCGGACAGCGGCACAATTTCCATTCTCTCCGTTGTGACCAAAGTCCTACCTCCACTCCTGCATCACAGACAGACAAATTGTTGTTTAGCGCACAACCTCAAACAACAGTAAACCTTGTCATCCTGAGCGAAGCGCAGCGTAGTCGAAGGATCTTGGCACTGAATTTACCCGAAAGCGTAACGAAATGCGTAGATCCCTCGACTCGCTGCGCTCGCTCGGGATGACAGCCTTCTTTGTGTAAACAACAATTTATCGCTCTGCGGTCTAGCGTTCTGTTTTTCGGGGAGGTCAATTTGTTCCCTGTTTCAGCTCCCAGAGCTTTACCTGGCTGGCCTTTTCGTACAGGCGCAGGTAGCTGTCGTACCGGGTGGGCTGAATGTCCCCCCGCTCCAGTGCTGCCCGGACGGCGCAGCCGGGTTCGGCGCGGTGGGAGCAGTCGTGAAACTGACATTTCCCCAAACAGGGTCCAAAATCCGGGAAGGCATACTGAAGGTTTTCCTTCAGGATCACATCCATCTGGTCCGTGTCAAAGGAGGAAAACCCCGGAGTATCCGCAACGAAGGTATCCTCCCCCAGATCGTAAAGCTCCACATGCCGGGTGGTATGCCGTCCCCGTCCAAGTTTTTCGGAGACCTCCCCCACGGGAAGCCCCAGCTGGGGGTGAAGCCGGTTGAGGATGCTGCTCTTGCCCACACCGGAGTTTCCGGTAAAGGCTGTGAGCTTTCCCCGGATCAGCTGCCGCAGCTGCTGCACCCCCTCGCCGGTTTCGGCGCTGGTACGGATCACCGGGAAGCCCGCTGCCTCATAAATCCGAACCAGATCCGCCCCGGGGTCTAAGTCGCACTTATTGACGCACAGATACACCGCCATCCCCTGGTCTCCCGCGATGGCCGCCACCCGGTCGATCAAAAAGGGCTCCGTAACGGGATTCACGTTGGCGGCGAATACCACCAGGGCATCCACATTGGCCACCGCCGGACGGACGAAGCTGTTGCGCCGGGGCAGAATCTTCTCCACCATGCCCTTGCCCCGCTCCAGGGTGATTTCCGCCAGATCGCCGGTGAGGGGTGTAACCCCTTCTTTACGCAAGATCCCCCGGGCCCGGCAGGTGATGAGCCCCGACGGGCAGGCCACATCATAAAATCCGCTGAGTGAGCGCACAATGCGCCCCGTTTCTCTTCGTTCCATTTATTCGAACTCCACCACCTTGGAGGCATAGAGCACATCGTCGATATACAGATCGTACTTCTGCTCCCCGAGCCCCTTCAGCTCCAGGGTGATGCTGTGGATTCCCGGCTCGATCCGGCTGGGCTCCATCACCAGGATTCCCTCGTGATAGATGGTCAGATCGTAGGGCTCCTCCCGCACCGGCAGGTCAAAGGTGACAAAGCGGCTGACCGGCTCCTGCTGGGTTTCCTCCTGGGTGGGGGCCTCGGTTTCCTTGGGCAGCGCCGTGTATTCCAGCAGAATCTCCGTGGTGATGTCGATTTCCTCGTCCTTCTTCACGGACTGGTACACCACGGCGCCGGGAGTTTTCCCGTCGCTGATCTCCCGGGTGCGGATATTCTTAAAACCAACCTGATCCAGCACCCGCAGGGCAATGTCCAGATCCATGCCCAGCACATCGGGCATCTTCTGCAAAATCACCTCCGGGCCGATGCTGACCCAGAGCTTTACAGTCTGCCCGGGGCTCAGCTCCGTTCCGGCGGAGGGCTCGGTGCGGATAACCACCCCCGCATCATACATGGAGCTGGTTTCGTTGCGCACCAGGGGCAGGAAGCCCTGGTTTTCCAGGAAGGAGCGGGCCTCCTCCTGGGTCACGCCCACCAGATTCTCCATGACCTTCGCCTGGGGCTCCTCGCCCATGCTCACGGTGAGGACGATTTCCGTCCCCTTCACCACCCGGCTGCCGCCCACCGGCTCCTGGCGCATAATCTGGCCCTTCTGGTACTGGTCGCTGTATTCCTGGGGCTGGAACCGGAAGGTAAAGTCCTCATAGGTTACGCTCAGATCGTCGCTGAAGAAGCTGCCCACCAGATTGGGAACCTCCACCAGCTCCTTCTCCTGGTTCAGGATGGCCCCGTTGAACAGCGCCGCCAGGAACACGCAGATGGAGATCACCGCCACGGCGCTGCAAACCACAATGGCCGCGGTGGCCACCCGGCTGCGCTCGTCGGTGCGGCTGCGCTGCTGGGTACGCTGGCGGGGCTCCTGGGGCCTTCTCTTTTCGGGGGCTTCGGCGCGTTTCCTGGGCTGGGCCGGGGCGCTCTTGCCGTGCTCCTGGGCGGGGCGAACCCCGGTTTTCTGCATCACCACCCGCTCGGCGGTGGAAATGGGCGCCGGAGGAATGGGAATGGCGGGCCGGGCCGGCTGCTCCTGGGGGGCGTAGTCAAAGACGATGGAAGGATTCTTCCGGAATTCCTCCATATCCCGCAGCATTTCCGTGGCGGAGGCATAGCGGTCCTTCACATCCAGGGCCATGCCCTTCTGAATAATCTGCTCCAGGCCCTTGGGAATGTTGGGGTTCAGCACCGAGGGTGGCAGGGCCCCGCCGTTGATGTGCTGGATGGCCACAGCAACCGGGGATTCCCCGTCATAGGGAGGCCGTCCCGTAGTCATTTCGTACATCACCACACTGAGGGAGTACAGGTCCGACCGGTTGTCGGTGTAGCTGCCCTTGGCCTGCTCCGGGGAGATATAGTGCACGGAGCCCAGGGCCTCCTTGGTCAGAGTGTTGCTCTTGGACATGACCCGGGCAATGCCGAAGTCCATGACCTTCACGGAGCCGTTTTTCAGCACCATCACATTGTGGGGCTTGATGTCCCGATGGACAATGCCCCGGCTGTGGGCGTGCTCCAGACCCGTGGCGATCTGCATGGCGAAATGCAGGGTTTCCTTCCAGTTGAGGGACCCCTTCTTCTCCATATACTGCTTCAGGGAGATACCGTCAATCAGCTCCATGACAATGAAGTTGGCATTGTCCGAGGAGGAAACATCGTACACCTGCACGATGTTGGGATGGCTGAGCATGGCCACTGCCTGGCCCTCGGCCCGGAACCGGCGGCGGAACTCCTCGTCCCTGGCGAACTCGTCCTTGAGGATTTTGATGGCCACCAACCGGTTTAAGCGGTGGCAGCGGGCTTTATATACAACGGCCATCCCGCCGGTGCCGATGACCTCCAAGATCTCGTACCGGCCGTCCAAGAGCCGTCCAATATACTGATCCATGTGTAAAAATGCTCCTTTCGCGGCTTTGAGCTGATCCATGCGCGGCCACTGAAACTGCTTTTTGCGGTTATAAAGCAAGTACAGGGGCGTTTTAGAGGCGCGCAACTATATCAGGATCAGAACGGTGGTCACATTATCGGGGGCACCCCGGCTTTTGGCGATGTCCAGCAGGCGCTTGCAGCATTGCCGCTTGTTCACCCCGTGAACCGCCTCAAACAGGATCTCCTGATCGTCCATCATATTGCTCAGGCCGTCGGAGCACAGCAGGAGGTAGTCCCCCTTTTCCACGTCGAAGTGCCCGATGTCGCACATCACCGTGGGCTCTGTACCGATGGCGCGGGTAATAAAGTTCTTTCCCGGGTAGGACTTGGCCTGTTCAGCGGTCAGCTCCCCCCGGTCCACCATCATCTGCACCAGGGAGTGGTCCCGGGTGAGCTGGTGGATGCCGTCGGCGTTGATGCCGTAGGCCCGGCTGTCGCCCACATGGACCACCGTGGCCCGCCGGCCCTGGACCAGCACCGAAACCAAGGTGGTGCCCATGCCGTCGAACTCCACGAACTGCTGGGCCTGGTCATACACCGTGAAGTTTGCCAGCTTCACCGCGGAGCGGAGCATCTGGTCGATGCGCTCCTGGCTCATGCCGGAAGTGTAGCTGCGGCAGATCTCCTGGCTGAAGACATCCACCGCCAGCATACTGGCAATGTTTCCGGATTTGGCACCGCCCATGCCGTCGCAGACCACAGCCAGCACCGTATTGCGGTCCAGCTTATCCACATGATAGGCATCCTGATTCTGTTTTCGGACACATCCCGCGTCCGTCAGTCCCCATATCTGCATGGGCAATCCTCCTTCCGGCTTTTTTTGAATTGATAATTTCCGCAAATCCTTCCATTCGCTCATCGGAGCGATAAATTGGTGTTTGAAAGTGTGCACTTGAAAAAACGCTGTCATTGCGAGCCAGTGCTCACACTGGCGTGGCAATCCCCCGGTTGAAT
>CALYTB010000158.1 GCA_945486035.1 uncultured Clostridia bacterium | reverse complement strand
CACCCGGTTCTATTTTCATCGGTCTCTTGGCATCTTCTGGAATCAGCCATGCGCCTTTGCGCGTGATCGCGCCGGGGATGCGCCCCTGTCGGCAAAGGCGGCGGATAATCTGACCAGAGGTTTTCCACCTTTCTGTGGCTTCCTTAACTGTCATGTAACTCATAAAAAATCCTTTCTCAGTTGTTTGAACACGTTCGGATTGTTACACCTAAAAAACGTGTTACAGATCGTACCGGAACGCATACCGGAATCACGACGAAACACTATGCACCAACTGATATATAATGGATTTTTATGCGAATTTTCTGGACTTATTGGACTAATTATTGCATAAATATCAAATGATATTCATTACCAAAGCATGGCATGCAAGAGGTCAGCGGTTCGATCCCGCTTATCTCCACCAGGAAGTCCTGAAATCATAAGATTTCGGGACTTTTTCTTTTTGTATTCCGAAGAAATAGCTTGAATTGGGGTGATTCTCGAACCACCCCGATACACCCTATTTGCCCGATACACTTCATCTTGAATCCAACTTGAATCAGGATGATTTTACCCTGTCCATATAGTCCAATACGTTTCCGAAGGTTCCTTTGCCTTTTCTGGAGAAGGCTTCGCTGAATCGATCAACAGCTTCAAGGCGAATACTATCCTGTACATGTAGGTAGTGCCTGGTCATGTCCATATCTGCGTGGCCAACGATACTCTGGATGGTTTCCATAGACACACCCAGTGCTTGCATCTGAGAGACATAGGTATGACGGCAACAATGTGGCGTCAGCACGCGGACACCCTCCATCTGTTCCAGGGTTTTCTTGAACAGGTCTGCAAAGTGGGAGGGGTTGCAGGGCTGGTCAGCCTTCTGAGGAGAGTTCCAGATGAACTTATCGTTCGTTTCTCTGAGCTGGCGTGCACAGTATTGTGCCATAGGCGGAACCGGGATCGTTCGATAACTGTCATAGCTCTTGGGGGTTCCAATTGCTACACTGCCGCGAATTCTCACGAGGGCCTGCTCTATGGTTATAGCAGTGCCTTTGGGGTCAATATGACGAGGTTCCAGGCCAAGGAGTTCCTGGGTTCTCATGCCTGTACAAAGAAGCAGGCGGATACTCAAGAGGTGTAGTTATGGCAAGAATCTCCATGCGAAATGTTCAGAAATCCCCTGTTTCCGAGTATTTTGATCTTTTTCTCTCTTCGGCTGCTGCCAGAGGCGTAAAGGACAAAACCTTGAGCACCTACAAGCAACACTTGATGGAGTTGCGGATGCTGTCGGCTTCGGACTTCATTTCGTCGATCATAGCCTCGTATTTATTCAGCAGTTCGATCTTGGCAAGCAGTTCAATTTTGGACATTGTGGTGATCTCCTTGCCGTTTTTGTAAAAGGCCCCTCACTTGGTAGGCAGTGAAAACGCGATTTTGTCCGGCTCTGATACAAAACTTTTTCATTTTTGTATGGTTGAACAAAATTCCAGCGCAACATTTGTGAACAGTTCCAACCAGCGCATGGTCCAGATGGATTGCACCGGCTCAGAATTTGCAGTATACTGTCGTTAGGTTTGTAAAAGCATACCCACGCAATGCGGGCAAAAAAAGAACCGTCCGGAATCCGAGTGGTACAAACGGGAGGAATGGAACATGGGAGAACTATCGAAGCTGCCGAACATCGGCAAGACTGTGGAAGCGCAGCTGATTCAGGTGGGAATTGAAACCCCGGAGGCTCTGCGGCAAGCCGGAGCCAAAGCCGCGTGGCTGAAAATTCAGGAGATCGACCCGTCCGCCTGCATCCATCGCCTGCTGGCATTGGAAGGTGCCATTGAGGGCGTCAAGAAAATCGAGCTTTCGGATGCGGTAAAAGCAGACCTGAAAGCGTTCTATCAGGAACACAAGCTATAAAAAATGGGAGCCGCCAAAAGCGGTTCCCATTTGCACCCCAACATATTCAGTGTATCATATTTGAAGCCCCATGTCCATTCTCAGTTTCTCCAACTTTTACCGCGCATTCTTGTGAATCATCCCATCTTGCAAAACCGGAAAAGCTGCGCTATTATAAGGGTACAAAAAAGGAGTGAGTCCAATGTACTAAGGTTTCTCCAAATCCGAAGAAAGCGAGGTTAACCACAGATGGAACCCACCACCCAAAAGGAATAACCCTCGACGGTTGCAGTGAGTAGGCAACAGGTCGAGGGTTATTTCTTTTGCCTTTATGCCCGGATTGCGCTATAATAAAGCTGCAGCAAATCCAACAGGAGGAATCCGTATGGACACCAAACAGAGAAAATACCGCGATCTGATTGAAAGAGTCAAAGCAAGCTATCCGGCGCGTAATCCTTCAGATGGCGGAAAGGAACTGCGCCTTTACTGGTGTGACAATTGCAAAGAAATCAATCTGTGGACATATTGGCAGGGCAAAGGGAATCTGGATGCGAAAATCCTGCTGGTTGGGCAGGACTGGGGCTGTCCTTGGGATGACGCTTCTCAGCCCACGATGGATGAAGTGCGTAAAGCAAATGAGGGTCGTGCCTACGATTACCTGCACAACAATCCCAGCCCCACCGATGCGAACCTGACACGGCTGTTTAGTGAACTTGGCTATGATATTACAAAGCCCTGCTCCGATCTTTTCTTCACAAATTTTGTCCTTGGATATCGCAATAAAGGCACCAGCGGCGGATACAAAAAGGCTTGGGAGAAGCATGACAAAGGCTACTTCAAAGAACTGACAGACATCATTCAACCAAGGGTGATTCTCTGCCTTGGCAAGTCAACCTTTGAAGGCGTTCTGTCTGCCTTTGGCGCAAAGCTTCCCTGCTCCATTACGGACTACAACGCATTCATCGAAAGCACGCACAACCCGGTTCCCGTTACCTTGGAGAACGGCAGCACTGCCTATGTCTTTGCACTTGCGCATTGCGGTGCTATGGGGACACTGAACCGAAACCGTAAAAAGAGTACAGACCTCACCAACCAAATTGAAGATTGGAGAAAAGTAATTCCTTACCTTCGAAAGGAAAACACGGGTATGTTCCAAGACAAAGTAATCGTCATCACCGGCGGTGCCAACGGTATCGGCAAGTGTATCGCTGAGGAATTTCAGAAAAACGGCGCCCATGTTTGCGTCATTGACCGGGCAGAAGGTGACCACTATGTGGGCGATCTCGCCGACAAGGTCACACTGGAGGACTTTGCCCAAAGAGTTATCGAGAAGTATGGCCGGGTGGATGTGCTGGTGAACAACGCTCCGCCCCTGTTTTTGGGGTTAAACGAATGCACCTATGAGCAGTTCCAGCAGTCCATGGCTATCGGCGTTACCGCGCCGTTCTACTTAAGCAAGCTGTTTGCGCCTTACTTCGCCCTGGGTGCCAGCATCATCAACATCTCTTCCTCCCGGGACCGGATGAGCCAGCCCCAGAGCGAAAGCTACACCGCTGCCAAGGGCGGCATTTCCGCTCTGACCCACGCGCTGGCAGTCAGCTTCGCCGGAAAGGTGCGGGTCAACTCCATCTCTCCCGGCTGGATTGACACGGCTTACACCGTCTACGAAGGCCCCGACGCCATCCAGCAGCCTGCCGGTCGGGTGGGTAATCCCCTGGACATCGCCAACATGGTGCTGTTCCTGGCATCCGACAAAGCCGGTTTCATCACCGGCGAAAACATCTGCATCGATGGCGGTCAGACCCGGCTCATGATCTACCACGGCGACAACGGCTGGACGCTGAATCCCTGCTCTGGGAATATTGTCTGAAATAGAGGTTATCGCCACGGAGTACACCGAAATTGAAAAGGAATTGGAGTGAAGGAAATGGCGAAGCGAATTGCGGTATTGTCTGACACCCACGGGCTGCTCCGCCCTGAGGTGGTAGAAGCCATTGACGGCTGTGACGCCATCATCCACGGCGGCGACATCAACAAGCCGGAAATCATTGAGCGATTGCAGGAAATCGCCCCGGTTTATGTGGTGCGGGGCAACAACGACAAGGAGTGGGCAGAGCATATCCCCGCAACGCTGACCTTCCAGATTGAGGACTGCCGGTTCTTTCTGGTACACAACAAAAAGGAAGTCCCCAAAACCTTAACCGGCATCGACGCGGTGATCTTCGGACACTCCCACAAGTATTTTGAGGAGATTATTGACGGACGACTCTGGCTGAATCCCGGCAGCTGCGGCAAGCGCCGCTTCGATCAGGAGATTACGCTTGCGATTCTGACGGTGGACGGCAGCACCCTGTCCACCCAAAAGGTCGTCATTCAGCCCTGACGAGCACCAACAACAAACTTGCCCATGCAAAAATGTTGTGTTATTCGTTACGAATAGCGCAGCATTTTTCTTTTTGCGCATGCCTTGGAGAAAGTCTCACTTCGTCAGCTCATAGCTCATATCCAGCAGGAATTTCAGCTTCCCCTCGTCTGCGCTGCCGTCCAGCGCGATAGTCAACCAATGGGCTTTGTTCATGTGATATGCGGGGAAAATTCCCGGTTCTTCCCGGAAGGAGCCGATCAGCCGGGGATCGCATTTTACATTCACCACGGAGATGATTTTCCCGCCGGGAAGCCCCAGCTTTTCTCTGGGAATGTCCATGATAATGGCAAACCACTTCCGGTTGTGGCGATGCCGGAACACGGTATTGGTCGGCGACTGTGCCCAGGGGCTTTCCCCCTGGGTACTGTAACCTTCCGCGATATAGCGTTCCAGTTCCGCCCTGTTCATTCCGCGTCCTCCTCCAGTGCTTCCAGATAAAAGCTCACAGGACGGAAGCCGTCGTTGCAGGAAATCATGGCGGATTTGGGATTCTTCATCCAGCCGT
>CALYTB010000157.1 GCA_945486035.1 uncultured Clostridia bacterium | reverse complement strand
TTTTGCTGTCATTGCGAGCCAGTGCGCACACTGGCGTGGCAATCCCCCGGTTAGAAGGGAAATGTATCGACAATTGCCCTACAGATCGGGAAATGCTGCAATTTTTGGTGGTAATCGCTACCTGGTACCATTCAACCGGGGGATTGCCACACCAGTCTGCGGACTGGTTCGCAATGACAGCTAATTTGAAACAATTGTTGTAAACAACAATTTACCATTTCAAAGTGAAATAATCAAGAGGCCCGGCAGTGGGTGCTGCCGGGCCTCTTGAATTACTCCTCCGCTCTGGCCATGGCCAGCCGGAAGTCTTTGGTATCGGTGAAGATTTCGTTTTTGTAGGGGTTCTTCTTCTGCTGGATGGAGCGCTTGATGACGATTGCCAGCACCAACGCGTTGATGGCCAGGGAGAGGATGGAAATAACACCCTGAGGCACAGGGTTTACCAACGTGGGCCGGACCGCCGCATCCATGAAGCCGTCGGCGTACAGCACGGGGATGGTGGTGAAGATGCTGGCGTCCTGGAACAGGGGGAACACCTGGGCGAACATGCACCAGGTGGCCAGGGTGTTGGCCCGGTTCTGAATCCAGCCGCCCTTGTTCCACAGCGCCGCCGCCACGGTGGGGGCCAGCAGCAGCGCCATACCGCAGTACCAGGAATGGGTGGGCAGGTTCAGGTAGGTGTACTGGAAGTTCCACACGTCGTAGGCCAGGATGTACAGCCAGATCATGTCGGGCCAGAGCATATCGTCCTTCTTTTTGGAGGAGTAGATGCCCCACCAGCCGGTCATGCAGAAGATGTTGAGGATGCCCGCGATGCCGTTGAGCCAGTTCCACCAGCCGCCGTAGAGCCACACGTTCTCGCTGGACAGCCACCAGCGGTCACCGAATTCCTTCATGGCCGCCGCGCCCTTGATGGCGGACTCAAAATCGCTGGCCACGGCAATGAGAATGTTGATGGCCACGATGACAAAGGGGAACACCTTGAACCATTCGGTTTTGCCAATGCTCCACTTGTACTTGAGCATCATAAAGCCGATGCAGCCTGCCGTGGCGGCATAGAGCTTGGCGTAGTGGAACCAGCTGTTCATGTAGACATAGGTGGGGTTGTTCAGCGCCCACTGCGCCCCCATGGCCGCGCCCACATAGATGGAGATAAAGTAGACCGTCAGGGCTCCCGGCAGTACCAGGAAGAAGAAAATGCCGCCTTTTTTGGAACGCCGGGCGATCTCATTGGTGAGGATCAGCCCCAAAAACACCAGCAGCCAGCCCAGAAGCTGAAAACCGGCCCGTTCGCCGTAGATCTGAAATAACATAGTTTACTCCTCCTCTTTCATAGATACACAATGCTTGCGATGATAGATAAATTGTTGTTTACACAAAGAAGGCTGTCATCCCGAGCGAGCGCAGCGAGTCGAGGGATCTACGCATTTCGTTACGCTTTCGGGTAAATTCAGTGCCAAGATCCTTCGACTACGCTGCGCTTCGCTCAGGATGACAAGGTTTACTGTTGTTTGAGGTTGTGCGCTAAACAACAATTTACCGGCCCGCGCGTTATTCCGATACGCTGATTTCTTTGATATTGATTTCGTTCCCTTTTACAAGCCAGGTGCGCTCGCTGCCGCAGTGGGGGCAGATCCGGCCGTGGGCTACGGTGGGGTAGTCCTCTCCGCAGCCGTCGCAGTGGGTCACGGCGGGAAGGGGCTCCACCTCCATCCGGCAGCCCCGCAGCAGCTCGTTTTTCCCGGAGGCCCAGGCCCAGCAGTCCGTGAGATAATCGGGGATCACCGCCGAGACCTCGCCCACCTCCATGGTGACGGAGTCAATATGGGTCAGTTCGTTGTCCTTCGCCACCTGCTCCAGGGTGTCGATGATGTGGTAGACGATGCCCAGCTCGTGCATTTATTTGCCCTTCTTCCCGGAGAACTTGATCTTGATGGCCTGCTTGGCGCCGTTGCCCAGGACATATTTCAGCTTTTTCTCACTGGGAATCATGGTGCTGCACTCGGGGTGCTCCCGATGGAGCTTGATGGCTCCGAATTCACACTTGGTGGTACACACGCCGCAGCCGATGCACTTGTTGGGGTCCACCACGGACGCGCCGCAGCCCAGGCACCGGGCGGTTTCGATCTTCACCTGCTCCTCGGTGAAGGGGAGCTTAGGATCCCGGAAGGAGCGCTTGCCGCTGAGGGAGGCATCCACCCCAGGCACCTGTCGGGAGGCGTTGTCGTAGTGCTCCACCCGGATATTTTCCTTGTCCAGGGCGATGAAGTCCCGGCGGTTGCGGCCAATGGTCAGGCTGGAGTGGGGACGGACGAACCGGTGGATGGAGATGGCGCCCTCCCGGCCTGCTGCGATGGCATCAATGGCAAACTTGGGGCCGGTGTACACGTCGCCGCCCACAAAGATGTCGGGCTCGGCGGTCTGGTAGGTCAGCTTGTCGGCCACCGCACCATTGCCCCGGCCCAGCTCCACCTTGGAGCCGTCCAGCAAATTGCCCCACTGGATGCTCTGGCCGATGGACAGGAACACCCGGTCACAGGGGACGGTTTTGCAGTCGTTTTCGTCGTAGCTGGGGCTGAAGCGGCCGTTCTCGTCCCAGACGGATACGCAGCGCTTAAACACAATCCCCGTAACCTTGCCGTTTTCGGTGAGAATCTCCTTGGGGCCCCAGCCGCAGTCCAGGCTCACGCCGTCTTCGGCGGCCTCGGCCAGCTCCTCGTTGGAGGCGGGCATCTTATCCCGGGGCTCCAGGCAGAACATGGATACGCTTTCCGCGCCGCAGCGCACAGCGGACCGGGCCACGTCTACGGCCACATTGCCGCCGCCCACCACCACAGCCTTGCCGGAGACCGGGTAGCTTTCGTCCAAACCTACGGTGCGCAGGAAGTCCACGGCGGTCATGACACCCTCGGCATCCTCACCGGGAACCCCCGCCTTCCGGCCGCCCTGGCAGCCGATGGCGATGTAGAAGGCCTTGTAGCCCTGCTCCCGGAGCTGGGGGATGGTCACATCCCTGCCGACCTCCACGCCGCAGCGGATTTCCACACCCATGGCCTTGATGACCTCGATCTCCGCGTCAATGACATCCTTCTCCAGCTTGAAGGAGGGGATGCCGTAGCGGAGCATACCGCCGGGCTGGGGATTCTTCTCGAAGATGGTGGGGCTGTAGCCCTTCTGCGCCAGATAAAACGCGCAGCTGAGGCCTGCGGGGCCCGCGCCGATGACGGCGATCTTCTCCGGGAAGCTGCCGTCCAGGCTGGGAACCACCTTCTTGGGGATGTAGCGGGTTTCGGCGTTCAGGTCCTGCTGGGCGATGAATTTCTTCACCTCATCGATGGCGATGGCCCGGTCGATGCTGCCCCGGGTGCAGGCGTCCTCACAGCGGCGGTTGCAGATCCGGCCGCAGATGGCGGGCAGGGGGTTATCCTGCTTGATAAGGGCCAGCGCCTCCTGATACCGGCCCTGGGCAGCCATTTTCAGGTAGCCCTGAACGGCGATGTGTGCCGGGCAGGCGGTCTTGCAGGGGGAGGTGCCCACGTCGTAGCAGTTGATCCGGTTGTTGTCCCGGTAGTCCTCGTCCCACATATGGGGGCCCCACTTCTGCTCGGAGGGCAGGGAGTGTTTGGGATACTGAATCTCGCTGCCATCCTTGGTGCACAGCTTCCGGCCCAGCTTCACGGCTCCGGCGGGGCAGCTTTCCACGCACTTGCCGCAGGCCACGCAGTCCGCCTTCTCCACCCGGGCCACATAGGCGCTGCGGGACAGGTTGGGGGTGTTGAACAGCTGGGAGGTGCGCAGAGCGTAGCAGACGTTGACGTTGCAGTTGCAGATGGCGAAGATCTTGTCCTTGCCGTCGATGTTGGTGATCTGGTGGACGAAGCCGTTTTCCTCTCCCTGACGGAAGATTTCCAGGGCCTCCTCCCGGGTGATGTAGCGGCCGCCCTTGCCGGTCTCCACCACATAGTCCGCCATATCGCCCACGGCCACGCACCAGCCCTCGGGATCGTCGGCACAGCCCTCGTCAAAGGTCATGCGGGAACGGCGGCAGGAGCAGGGGGAGGCGGCGTATTTGCCGTCGTACTTGTCCAGCCAGTGGGAGATGTGCTCCAAGTCAATGGAGGTATTCTCCGCCTCGATGGCCTTCTCCACGGGGATGACGTGCATACCGATGCCTGCGCCTCCGGGGGGCACCATGGGGGTGACGGCCTCCAGGGGCAGGCGGCTCATGCGCTCAAAGAACCGGCCCATTTCTGGGTGCTCGGCCAGAATGGCCGCGTTCATGTTGGTAAATTCCGCGCTGCCGGGGACGAACATGGGCAGCACATACTGCTTGGTGTGGGTGGGGTTCTCCCAGTTATATTCCAGAATGCCCCGGTAGGACATTTCTTCCAGCAGGGGCTCCAGCTTCCCGGCCTCCATGCCGGTGATCTTTACCATATCCGCCAGGGTTTTGGGCTTACGGACGCCCATTTTCAGGGCAATTTCGGCCATTTCATCGGTGAGCAGCAGCGAAAGGCCCCAGTATTCCGGGTCATACTTCGTCAGCTTCTTCAGCCCCAGACGGTAGGGGATGCGGTTTGTGACCATGTGTCCCAGCTTGAGGATGACCTCCCGGGGCTCCTCCTTCTCCACAAAATCCGGGACAAAGCCCGCTAAAGGATCTGCCATAATTTTTTCTCCCTTCTTAATTCAGTTGACAGTGGATCGTGGACAGTTGACAGTCAGGGTGTCCCTTCGGGACGAATTCAAATATGGGGTAACGGTCAGATAAATTGTTGTTTAGCGGCTACGCCGAATTGACAATTGACAATTGACAGTTGAC
>CALYTB010000156.1 GCA_945486035.1 uncultured Clostridia bacterium | reverse complement strand
TCCCGGGTGTTGATGCCCGCGCCCACGAGGTAGCGCTTCTTGTCGTCCAGCAGCTCCAGGGGGTTGGCCTTGTGGGAGGAATAGTCCTTGCGGAACACGAAATACAGGAGGTTGTCATCTCTGTCCACGATGGGAAGGCTGTTCAGCTTATGCTCCCAGATGATGTCGTTGGCTTCCTTCAGGGTGGTCTCCGCGGGGGCGGTGATGAGCTTGTCCCGGGGGGTCATGAAATCGCGCACCTTGTCCGTGGGCTCCATCCGGGAGATGCGGTAGTCCCGGCTGGTGACGATGCCCAGCAGCTTTCCGTTGGGGGTGCCGTCGGCGGTGATGGCCACGGTGGAGAAGCCGTTTTGGGCCTTGAGCGCCAGCACATCGGCCAGGGTGTTCTCCGGGGTCAGGTTGGAGGCGGAGGTGACGAAGCCCGCCTTGTAGCCCTTAACCTTTGCCACCATGGCGGCCTGGTTTTCGACGGACTGGGAGCCGTAGATGAAGCTGATGCCGCCCTCCTTGGCCAAGGCGATGGCCAGGGTGTCGTTGGACACGGACTGCATCACGGCGGAGGTCAGGGGCACATTCAGGGAGATGGCGGGCTCCTCAAAGCCCTTGCGGTACTTGACCAGGGGGGTTTTCAGGCTCACCCGGTCGGGAACGCAGTCCTCCGAGGTATAGCCCGGGATCAGAAGATACTCGCTGAAGGTGTGGCTGGGCTCCGGATAGTAGTAGGCCATGGGTATTGTTCCTCCTGTATATTTTATAATTGACAATTAACAATTGACAATTGACAATTTAGACTATCGGGTTTAGTAAGCTGGTCGTCAAATTGATGTTTGCTGCACACGCTCTGTAGGGCGCGGGCATGACCGCGCCGCCCACCTGACGCGATTGAGCTCGTAAAATATACCGTAAAACGGTAGTTCTCAGTCATCCAACCGGAGCGGTGCGGTCATGCCCGCACCCTACAATAGTGTGCTTACTAAACCCGATAACCTAATTGACAATTTGTTAATCCTTTCGTGGCGCAAACAAAAAATCTCAAACACGGATGCGGATATTTTGATAGGAAACGGTTCGATTTTCAGCACAATAATTGTCAATTGTCAATTATCAATTGTCAATTCATTTACAGTGTCTTTCCGTCGCCGCAGTCGAGGAGCTCGGCCACTTCCTTGCCCTCCCGGGAGAGGTTCTTGAAGTTGCCAACCACCTGGCCCACCTGGCTCATGACGGCAAAGGAGTGGGGGAACTGCTTGACGATGGCGGCCAGGGCCGCGGCCTGGGTCTTGTTCACCACGCACACCAGCATGCTGGTCTCCCGGCCGGAGTACATGCCCTTGGCGGGAATCAGGGTGGCGCTGTGGTGGAATCTGCCGATGATCTCATTGGCCAGGGCCTGGGGCTGGTCGGTGACGATCTCGAACCGGACGGCACTGCGGCCGCTCTTCATCAGCCGCTCCCCCACGGTGGTAGAGGTGAAGCTGTAGAGAATGCACAGAATCACCGGCTCCATTTTGTAGTCATACACAAAGAAGCTGGCGATGGCAATGCAGGCGTTGATGGTGAAGGACATGCCGAAGAAGCTCTTGTCCGGATAGCGGTTGTGGATCAGGGCGGAGATAAAGTCCGTGCCCCCGCTGTAGGCGCTGGAGCGGACCAGGATGCTGTAGCCGAAGCCCATGATGATGCCGGCCACCAAGGGCCCCAGAATTTTGCTGGTGCCATTATCCGTGGAATAGGCGAAGGCGGAAAGATCCACCCGCTCAAGAACCAGCAGTCCCACGGAGAAGAACACCACATACACCATGCTGCGCACAGCCAGGGGCTTGCTGACGGATTTGTATACCCACAGGGCCAGAGGAATGTTAATCAGCAGACTTAAGTATCCCACGCTGATGCCGGTAAGATACTGGATCATGGTGCAGATGCCGTTGAGCCCCGAGGGGGCGAACTGATTGGGGAACACAAACAGCTGGTAATTCACCGCCTCCAGCAGGGCGATGCCGCAGATGACAAGATAGGTCAAACTCTTTTTAAAGAAAGCCATAACCCGCTCCTGAAGATTTTTCTTAATTGCTGATTCTACCATAAATATTCCCCCCGGTCAAGGCCAAATTCCACGGACACCTGCCAGCGACCGGCGGACACCCTGCCAAAAACACCGCTTGTACAAACAGAACGACAAATTGGTGTTTGTATGTCGTTGCTGTCATTGCGAGCCAGCGCGCACGCTGGCGTGGCAATCCCCCGGTTAGAGGAAAAATGTGCCGACAATTGCCCTACAGAAGCGGGAGTCGTTGCGATTTATGGTGATAATCGTTACCTGGTTCCATGGATCCGGGGGATTGCCACGCCAGTGTGCGCACTGGCTCGCAATGACAGCATATCTTTACAAACACCAATTTGCCGTCCCGGGGGCCCTGTTACGAAAAATTTACCGATTGGGGGGAGACAAGCGGCTTCATCTGTGCTATACTATGAGAGGTTGTACACTTTTTTCGTTTACTTATTAGGAGGGATTTCCTTTGAAATATCTTTGGGGCTATCTGACGGCCGGAATCTTTGGGGCCATTACCTGGGTGCTGATGCAGTTCGGGCAGCGGTTTTCCACCCTGGTGGACATGGTCTACCCCTATGTCATCCGCAATTTCCAGGGCATTCTGGCCCAGTGGAGCGGCAGTGTGGACTTCCTTTTGTGGCAGGTGCTGGCAGTGGCGCTGGGTGTGGTGGCGCTGGCCACGCTGGTGATTGTGGTGGTGCTGCGCAAAAACATCATCAGCTGGGCGGGCTGGATGCTGGCCATCGTCAGCTTTGTCTACATGATTCATACCGCCATGTTCGGCCTCAACTACTACGCGGGCTCCCTCAGCGACGATCTGCGGATGGATGTCAGCCGCTACGCCGTGTCGGAGCTGGCCGAGGCCACCGAGTATTACCGGGACAAGGCCAACGAGCTGGCCGCCCAGGTAAACCGGGACCAAAGCGGCGTTGCCTCCTTCGCTTCCTTTCAGGAGCTGGCCCAGAAGGCCGGGGACGGCTTTGAAACCCTGACCCGGGAATACTACTACCCCGTGTTCGCCGGGTCCACCGAGCCGGTGAAGGAGCTGGGCTGGGCGGACATGTACACCTCCATGGGCATCACCGGCTTTACCTGCGGCATCACCGGGGAGGCTGCCGTGAATCCCCAGATTCCCGACGTGTCCCTGCCCTTTACCATGTGCCATGAGATGGCCCACCGGATGTGCATCGCCCCGGAGCGGGATGCCAATTTCGCCGCCTTCCTGGCAGCCTCCGTCAACGACAGCGTGGAGTTCCGGTACAGCGCCTATTTCATGGCCTTCCGCTACTGCTACAACGTGCTGGCCACCGCCAACTCCACCGAGGCCGCCGCGGCAGCGGGCCGCATCAGCAGCGGCATCGGCGAGCAGATGCGAAAGGATATCCAATATTACGACAGCTTCTTCTCCTCCAAGCAGGATACCAAGGCCACCAAGGTTGCCGATACGGTGAACGACACCTACCTGAAGGCCAGCGGCGACTCCGCCGGCATCCGTTCCTACGGCCAGGTCTGCGACCTGCTGGTGAACTGGCACATCAAACAGGTGGTGCTGCCGGAGCTGACCATCAACATCGATCCCTTTGACCCCTATGACGAGAGCAAGGTGGACCTCAGCGGCATCGTGAACGCGGGGGGCGGCAATGGATAATCGGATGAAGCAGGCCCTTCTGGAAGGGCTTTCGGAGCTGGACATTTCCCTGGAGGGGTCCCGGGCGGAGACCCTCTGCGCCTTTGCCGAGGCCATGCTGCGGCAGAATGAGGTGATGAACCTGACCGCCATCACGGAGCCGGAGAAGGTGGCCCGGCTGCACCTGCTGGACAGCCTGACGGTGACAAAGGCCCTGGAGCCGGGGAAGAAAACCCTCATTGATGTGGGCTGCGGCGCGGGCTTTCCCGGGGTGCCCCTGGCCTGCGCCAGGGAGGATTTGCAGGTGACACTTCTCGACAGCCTGGGCAAGCGGGTGAGCTGGCTGGAGGCCACTTTGCCCGGTCTGGGAATTGAGGCGGTCTGTGTTAACGCCCGGGCGGAGGACTACGCAGCCCAGCACCGGGAGTGCTTTGACTATGCCACCTCCCGGGCCGTGGCGCGGCTGAATATCCTCTTGGAGCTCACCGCCCCCTTCGTGAAGGTTGGCGGGGCCGTGCTGGCCATGAAGGGCGCGGCGGCGGAGGAGGAGCTGAAGGAAGCGGCCTCCGCCATCAAAAAGCTGGGACTAAAGCCGGAAACGGTGCTGGAATTTCCCATCGAGGACACCCATCACTGTCTTGTAGTCCTTCGGAAGGTCTCCCCCACCCCCAAACAGTACCCCCGGCGCTATGCCAAAATCAAACAATCGCCGCTGTGACGGCGCAATCCCGCAAAACGGAGTTTGGATGCTGCCGCGGGTTTTGGAGGCTTTATGCTGCAAAAGAACGCAATTTATGAGGCCCTGGTGACGGACTACACCGCCGAGGGCCAGGGGGTGGCCCATGTGGAGGGCTGCGCCGTGTTTCTGCCCAACGCCATCGCCGGGGAGCGGGTGCGGCTGCGTGTGGAGAAGGTGGGCAAAACCTGGGCCACCGGGAAAATCGTGGAAATCCTGGAGCGCTCCCCCCACCGCTGTAACCGGGAATGCGAGGTTGCCAAGCTCTGCGGAGGCTGCGACTTCTGGCACATGGACTACGCCGAGGAGACCCGGCTGAAGGCGGAGCGGGTGAAAAGCTGCCTGAACCGGCTGGCCGGGGAAAGTCTGGAAAGCGTGCCCATTCTGGCATCTGCCGACTGCGGCGGCTACCGGAACAAGGCCCAGTACCCCGTGGCCAGCAAAAAAGGCCGGGCCTA
>CALYTB010000155.1 GCA_945486035.1 uncultured Clostridia bacterium | reverse complement strand
GCCTCGTTGTAGGTAACGAAGTTGGTGTCCATGTACTCCTTGGCAGCGGCAGCGGACCAAGCGCCGCCCTGGTCAACCTGGTAGCAGTCGGAGTTGGACGCGTCAAAGTACTGCAGCGCGGGCTTGCCGGCGGCAGTCAGGACAGCGTTGGCATCCTCAACGCCGTACTGGGTGCGGTAGATAGCCTCGATGTTGGCCTCGTCGCCCTTCATCATGGCGTAGGAGATGACACCGTCGCCGTTGACGTCGATGTCGTCATAGTTGGCCAGGATGTGCTCGCCGACCATCTTGCCCTGCATATGGCCGGCCTCAGGAGCGTCGGTGCCGATGAAGCAGGCGTTGGCGTGGCCGTTCAGCACAGGCAGGTCGGAGCCGTCGGTGCCGATGGCGCGGTTGAAGAAGATGACGGGGATGTCGCCCGCGGCGGCCAGGATGTCCTCGGCGGTGTCGGCAGCGCCGGAGGTGACCTGGTTGACGACCAGCAGGTTGGCGCCGCCGGCGATGGCGGTCTTAATCTGGTCGAGCTGCTTGGACTGGTCATTGCCGGCATACTGGTTGTCGTAGGCAACACCCAGAGCATCCAGTTCCTTGTTCAGGGCGGTACGGACGGAGCTGAGATACACGTCGCTCTCCTCGTACCAGAACACGGAGACCTTCGTCTCCTTGGGGCCGGAGCCGCCGCAGGCAGCCAGGGTCAGGGCCAAGGTCAGCACCAGAACAAGCGCGATGATCTTTTTCATTGGTTGTTCCTCCTATATGGATGAATAATATATGCAATCACGGCATCCGCCGCAAAAGCCAAAGGATCATTCGCATTCCTGATCAGGAATGCGATAAAAGGGGCACCCCTTTTTTGTTCTTTTCGGAAAGTCTGAGTGTTCCGGCAGAAAAAGGAAGCTTGCAGTCCAGACGGAAATACACTCCATACACCCGGTTCAACCGTGCTCTTTCTCGCAAACTTCAAGGTGATTATAGCATGCATCAGGGAAAATGTAAATAGAGCTTCTTAACATTTGCTTCATAAAATTGTCAAAACCACAATATTTGGTGACTCTGTACAATTCCATATCCGTCATTTTGTACATAAATTCCAGCTCCTCCCTCCAGAATCCGGGGTTCCCTCCGGCAGGAAGAAAACCTTTGCCGGGCACTGGATTTTCCCCGCCCGCCATGCTATGATAAAGTGTAAAGACACCCCGCCCCGGCATCTGTCATCCGACAGATAAACTGGTGTTTGTCGAATATATGCTGTCATTGCGAGCCAGTTCGCAAACTGGCGTGGCAATCCCCCCGATGAATGGAACCAGGTAACGATTACCACCAAAATCGCCACATTATCCTACTCTGTAGGGCAATCGTCGAACATTTTACCTCTAACCGGGGGATTGCCACGACCAGTCTGCGGACTGGTCTCGCAATGACAGGAAACTTGGAGACAGAGCGCCAAACACCAATTTTCCGAGCAGCTGAGCAAAGCCGATAAGCACATTTTCAAATACCAATTTACCTGCCGACGCACTGGCGAGGGGATTCAAAGGAGAGAAGGATATGGAAAAATGGAGCGCTGTGGCACAGGTGATTGTGCCGATTTTCGCGGCGGTGGCCCTGGGCGTGTTCGCCCGGAAAAAGGGGATTCTCTCCCCGGAGGGGAACCAGGGGCTGCAGCAGTTTGTTATGAAGTTCGGCATGCCCTGCGTGCTGTTTAATTCCACCCTCACCGCCTCATTGGGTGCGGAGGCCCTTGTGACCATGGCCATGCTGCTGCCGCTGCTGCTGGCAAGCTCCCTGGGTGCCTTCTTCCTCCGAAAAAAGAAGCTGCCCATGCACAATTTCCCCATGCTCTTTTCCGCCAAGGAGACGGGCATGATCGGAATCCCGCTGTACATCACCCTTTTCGGCGCGGCCCAGGCCTACCGGATGGGAGTTCTGGACATCGCCCAGGCCATCATCGCCATTCCGGTGATCAGCCTGCTGGCGGCGGACCCCGGGGACAACCCCACAGCGGCGTACCTGGCCGGGAAGGTAGTCCGCTCTCCCCTGCTGATTATGAGCGTGCTGGGTCTGGGGCTGAACCTCACCGGTGCCGCGGCGGCGCTGGAGCGGGCGCGGGTGCTTCCCGTCATTACGCGGACCACGGAGTTTCTGGCCCAGAGTGTCAGCTCTGTGATGCTTTTCAGCGTGGGCTACAGCTTTTCCCTGTCCAGAGAGAACCGGGCCCTGGTTCTGAAGCTCAGCGCCGCCCATCTGGCCGTCTTTGCGGCAATCTGCGCGGTGATGGAGCTGATCCTGCTGGCCCTGCCCCGGGTGGACAGCGCCACCGCCTGGGCCGTGGCCCTCTACGCCGCCCTTCCCGCCAGCTACATCGCCCCCACCCTGGGAAGGTCCCAAAAAGAGTCCGCCGCCGCCTCGGGTGTCTGCTCCCTGCTCACCGCCGTGTGCCTCGCCCTGTTCTGCCTCATGGCCGTCATCCTGGCCTGAGCCCTCCGCAGGAGGATGTTAAATTGGTGTTTGGAGATTTCGTACACACTGCGTTCTTACTGTAGGGGAGCCATTCATGGCTCCCGTGACACAGTACGTTTTCGCCGAAATGCTCATATAATCGGTACATTTCACCGCCGGGAGTGGTGCTCCGCGCAGCGAATCAGAATTACAATGATTGCCAGTGGCAATCATTCCATAATTCAAATGAATGGCTCCCCTACAGAGTAATTCCAGGATTTCCAAAACATCTCGACAAACACCAATTCAGGTTATCGGGTTAAAACAGCAAACCATCCAGCAAGTGATTGCTGGATGCCACCGTAGGGGCGGCTATCAGCCGCCCGAAACCTTTCGGCTTCCAAAGCACCCCGTTTTACCGGAAACGCTCAATGATTGAGCCCTTTCGGGCGGCTGATAGCCGCCCCTACGGTAGTAACGTGAGGTGTTTCTATGGATGCTGTTCTAAGCCGATAGCCTATACAACAATTTGTTCCTTTGTCGGAATGATTGTAAACCTTTTATATTTTTGGGTTGACAATTAACATTCAGCATGGTACACTCCTGCTGAAAATACATAAAACCGGGAGGAATCGGAAATGGAAGCTGCTGTGAAACCGAAAATGAGAACCGTGGATATGGCCTATATCGCGATGTTTGCCGTGGTGATGGCGGTGTGCGCCTGGATCAGCATCCCGGCGGCGGTGCCTTTTACCCTGCAAACCCTTGGGGTGTTCCTGGCGGTGGGGATGCTGGGCGGCAAGCGGGGAACCCTGGCCGTGCTGATTTATCTGCTGTTGGGCGCCGTGGGTATGCCGGTGTTTGCGGGCTTTAACGGAGGCCTTGGCTATATGCTGGGCTCCACCGGGGGATATATTGTGGGCTTTTTGCTGTCGGCGCTTACGATGTGGGGATTTGAGGCCGCCCTGGGGAGGAAAACCTGGGTGCTGGCGGTTTCCATGGTGCTGGGCCTTGCCGTGTGCTACGCCTTCGGCACCGCCTGGTTCATGGTGGTCTACGCAAAAAACACCGGGGCCATCGGCCTTATGACCGCCCTGGGCTGGTGCGTGATTCCCTATATCGTCCCCGACCTGGTGAAGATCGCCCTGGCGCTGCTGCTGCAGAAGCTGCTGTCCACCGCCATCCGGCTGCGGTGAAGGCTATGACCACCAGGGAAAAGCTCCTGGGGCTGCTGGAAGAAAACCGGGAGGCATACCTGTCCGGGGAGGAGCTGGCGAAAGCGCTGGCGGTGTCCCGGGCGGCGGTGTGGAAGGCCGTGAAGAGCCTGCAGCAGGAGGGCTACCCCATTGACGCAGTGACCAACCGGGGCTATCGGCTTTCCCGGGGTGGCGACCGACTGTCGGCCCCCGGAATCCGCAAATACCTGAAGCCGGAATACAGAGACCTCCCCATCACGGTGGCGGAGGAAACCCAGTCCACCAACACCGCCCTTCGCGCTCTGGCGGAGGCGGGGGCTCCCGAGGGGACGGTGTACATCGCCCAGGGCCAGACCGGGGGCCGGGGAAGGATGGGAAGGTCCTTCTTCTCCCCTGCCGGAACCGGGCTGTACCTGAGTCTGCTGCTGCGGCCCACTGCTTGGGAGCCGACCCGGGCGGCCCAGCTGACAGCCGCCGCGGCGGCCGCCATGTGCGAGGCCATCCGGCAGGTCACCGGGAAGGAACCGGGCATCAAGTGGGTCAACGACCTGCTGCTGGATGGGAAAAAGATCTGCGGCATTCTTACAGAGGCCTCTTTCAGCATGGAGAGCGGGGTTCTGGAGTACGCGGTGCTGGGGTTGGGCGTGAATGTGTACCTGCCGGAGGGGGGCTTTCCCGGTCAGCTGAGGGAGATTGCCGGGGCGGTGCTGGATACCCCCGGGGAGGATGTACGAAACCGGATCGCCGGGGAATTTCTCAACCGGTTCCTGGAAGGATATGAACACCCGGAGGACCGGCATTTTCTGGATGTATACCGCCGCCGGAGCATAGCCGTAGGCAGAGAGGTTACGGTGCTCTCCGGCGGATGGGAACGCCGGGCCTTCGCCTTCGGGCTGGACGATGACTGCCGCCTCCTGGTGCGCTATCCCGACGGCACGGAGCAGGCCCTGTCCTACGGCGAAATCCGAATCGCCATCAACCGGGAAGCGGAGCGATAAATTTGTGTTCAGGTTATTGGCTTTCGTAAGCACACTGAAAAATTGGTGTTTGCCGAATACTTGCTGTCATTGCGAGCCAGTTCGCAAACTGGCGTGGCAATCCCCCGGATGAATGGTAACAGGTGACGATTACCGCCAAGAATTGCAGCGTTTCCCTGTCCTATAGGGCAATTATCGATACATTTCCCCTCTAACCGGGGGATTGCCACGCCAGCGTGCGCGCTGGCTCGCAATGACAGCTTATCTTTTTACAAACACCAATTTAGGTTATCGGCTTTAGTAAGCAAGACACAAGATATTGGAAAACGTCCGA
>CALYTB010000154.1 GCA_945486035.1 uncultured Clostridia bacterium | reverse complement strand
CTGGTCGTGGCAATCCCCCGGTTAGAGAGGAAATGTATCGACAATTGCCCTACAGAGTGGGGAAACAGCGGTATTTTGGTGGTAATCGTCACCTGGTCCCATTCAACCAGGGGATTGCCACGCCAGCGTGCGCGCTGGCTCGCAATGACAGCATATCTTTACAAACACCAATTTGTCTGCGGCTGACCACCGTCGACTGTTTACATCGCGGAGAGTATGCCCAGCATGGGGGCAAGGACACTGAGCAGCACAATGCCCACCAGCACGGACAGAACCGCCACCAGGCTGGGCTCGATCAGGGCGATGGCGGAGGCGGCGGAGCGGTCGGCCTCCACCCGGCACTCCTCGGCAATCCGGGAGAAGGCATCGTCCAGGGCCCCCGTCCGGCTGCCCACCAGCGCCAGGTGGCTGTGGGCCCCGGTGAGAATCTTCGCCCGGCGCAGGGCGGCGGTGAGGTCGCCGTTTTCCTCCAGATCCTTTCCCGCCTGGGAAAGCCGGCGGCAGAAGTCCGGGTCGCCGGTCAGCTCCCCGGCCAGCTCCAGGGCGTACTGGGTGTTGAGGCCGCTGGAAAGGGCCAGCGACAGCGCCCCCGCCAGACGGCACAGGGCGGTTTTTTCGCAGATATTCCGGCTCCAGGGGAAAGCCCGCAGCAGCCGGAAGGCCAGAGCGGGCTTCGCCTTCAGCCAGAAGGCCGCCCCGACCAGCACCAGGGCCAGCACCGCCAGAACCACGCCGCCCTGCCTAAGACCCAGCCCCAAATCCATGAGCACCCGGCTCAGGCCCGTCAGGCGGGTGCCCAACTGGGCGAAGACCTGGTCAAACACCGGCATGACCTTCCCCAGCAGCACCGCCAGAATGGCCAGCAGCATCCCCAGCATCACCAGGGGATAGAGCACCGCCCCCCGGATGGAGTCCCGCAGAGAGGCTTCCCGGTCATAGTGGTCCGCCAGGGAGGTCATCACATCGTCCAGGCGGCCGGCCTCCTCGCCCAGGCGCACCATGCGGCGCAGATACTCCGGGAACAGCCCCGTTTCCTCCAGGGCATCGGTAAGGTTCCCCTTCTCCTGCTCCAGCGCCTCCAGCCGGAGGAACAGCGCCTGATCCTTCGCCGTTTCCGCGTCCTGGGCCAGCAGCTCCAGCCCCTGGCCCACCGGAATGCCCGCCCGCAGCAGCATGGCCAGCTGCCGGCACAGCCCGGAGAGATTTTCGTTGGAAAGCTTCGGTTTGGAATGTTTCATGGGACATCCCTCCTTATCGGGATTGCTCAGCAGAGCGGAAAATTGGTGTTTGCAGATCAGTTTTAGAAATGTCGGAATAACACTGTAGGGGAGCCATTCATGGCTCCCGGCGGTGAAATGTTCCGATATCCCCAGCATTTCGGCGAAAACGTACTGCGTCACGGGAGCCATGAATGGCTCCCCTACAGTAAGGACGAAGTACGTTTGAAATCTTCAAACAACAATTTGTCGGGCGGCCGGATGAATGGTGGCTTTGGGGGTTGTGGGTCAGTAGAAATACTTTTCCTTATAATTGTCGTTGTTGTTTACATAATCCTTGACGGACACATCCCGGTTACCGGCGGCCAGGGTGGGGTCGATTCTGGACCAGCTGACACCGTCAAAGTAGATGATGCCGTCCATCCAGCCGGTTTCCTCCAGATACACGCTGATCCAGGCGTGGTACTCCGTGCCGGAGTAGCCCACCACCAGCTTGGTGGGGATGCCCTGGCTGCGAAGCAGGGCGGTCATCAGCGAGGCGTAGTCCAGGCAGATGCCCTTGCGGCTGACCAGGGTTTTCTCCACATCGGGAATATAATCCACCGGGGTTGAGGCGGCCAGATCGTAATCATAGTCGATGTTTGCCACCACATAATCGTAGACCCGGGTTACATAATCCAGATCGTCGGCGGACTGCTCCGAAATCTCCACCCCCAGGGCGCAGACACTGCTGTCCGCTGTGAACCACACAAACTGGTTGGGGTAGAGGTAGGGCAGGAACTCGTCCACATTCCGGGCCTGAAAGCCGCCGGAGTAGACCATGGCATAGATATTGTCAAAGGCGTTCTCCAGCAGGGTCACGCCGTACTCCCCGCTGCCGCCGGTGAGGGGGATGGTTTCGGTTTTCCCGGGGGCCAGGGTGTAGGTGTACATGTTGCCGTCGGGCAGGGTCAGCTGGAGCTTGGCCTTGACGGCGGTGCCGGAATAATGCAGCTGAATATAGCCATCGCCGGTGCAGGACGCGTCCACACCGGCGAAGGAATTGCCCAGCACCACTTCCCCCGGTGCCCGGGGCTCCAGGACCGTGGTCCGGGTGACCCTGCGGGTGGTGGGGCCGGGGGCAGCTGTGTTGGAGCAGCCGGAAAGCAGCAGCATGGCAGCCAGTCCGGCGGCAATGTGCCGCAGCCATGCTCGTTTCATCGGATAGCCTCCTTACGCTGCGGAAATTTGATTGGAAGAGCGGACCTTGTTTCTGTGCTGACCGGTTTTTCCTCAGCAGCCCGACAAATTGGTGTTTGGCGGGCAGTCCCAAACAACAGAAAACCTTGTCATCCTGAGCGGAGCGAAGCGGAGTCGAAGGATCTTCGCGCCAAATTAACCAGAAAGCGAAACGAAATGCGTAGATCCCTCGACTCGCTGCGCTCGCTCGGGATGACAACCTCTCTCGAACAAATATCAATTTAGCGGTATACTTCGTCCAGCCGATATGTTTGATCTACTGGATCGTCAGCACCAGCTGGAGGATGTTCTTGCACTTGTCGGGAATGAACATATTCAGGTAGGAATCGGGATAGGCGAAAGTGACGCTCATCTTCTCCCGGTCATAGCGCAGGGGATAGACCTTGCTGCCCTGGCCGTCCACACCGTAGATGGCATCAAAATCCAGGTCTCCAGAGTCGTCGGAGAGGAAAATCTCCAGCTCGCCGTTTACCAGGGAGCTGCCCAGCAGCTGCGGCGGGGTCACATCCACGCCGTCCACCTCCACCCGGGCTTCGGCGGACTGCTTGTTGGTCAGGGTCACCGCGATCACCAGGGTGCCGTTCATGGTGGGCCGGATGCGGTAGGCATCCTCCGCCACCTGGTACACATCCATATCGCTGGCACCCATGCGGGCCTTCACGCTCTCCACGGGCAGCAGGCTCTTGGTCTGAATCTCCACCACGGGGCTGCCGGGGGTCGTCCCGTCTATCAGGGCGGAGCTTATCTCCGGGGTGACGAACAGCAGCGGCAGCATGGCAAACAGCAGCGCCACCACCAGGATGATGGCCTTCTGCAGCAGATGCCGCTCCCGGCGGTAGTTGCTGTAGGACCGGAGCACCTCCAGGGGGACCTTGTTGGCCTCGTAATCGCAGGCCTCAAAGACGTTGGACAGCATCTGGCTGGCAGCATCGGGGCTGAGGGTTACCTCGTCCTTCTTTTTACGAAACAGTTTTCCCACGACGGTATCCCCCTTCCTTACTTAAGCTGCTTGGCCAGCTTCTCCCGGCCGCTGTTCAAATACCGTTTCACGGAGCTTTGACTGATCTGCATCATGTCCGCGATTTCCTCCAGCTTCATATTCCTGAAATAGCGCAGCAGGATCGCCTGGGACTCGGAAAACGGCAGGGACATCACCTGACGGACGATGTAATCCTGCTGGTCCTGCCGCAGAGCAGTGTCTTCCGGCGAATCCCCCTCCCCCCGGTTGGCCCGTTCGGTGAGGTGAAACTGCTCATACCGGTCCAGCTCCACCTCCTGCCGCTTCTCCCGGCGGTGGGTGTCGAAGCAAACCCGCATATTGATCTGATTCAGCCAGGACACAAACACATGGGGGTCGCGCAGGGTCGTGATGTTCTTTAGTGCCAGGATATAGGTCTCCTGCAGCGCGTCCTGGGCCAGGAATTCATCCTGCAGATAGCGGTAGGAAAACCGGTACTGCTGCTGATAGGTCGCCACATACAGCTCGGCAAAGGCATCGCTGTCCCCTTCCTGGGCCCTGAGCACCAATTCGCCGATGTATTGATAATCCAGTTCCGCCACCTTTGCCGCCTCCTTTCCGAATCGTCGGGAGAACCTTCTCAGCGCTGAATGCGGCGGTCCGCCAGCGCCACCAGTTGGGTAATGGTCAGCTGCTCCGGCTCGTCAAAGGCGATGCCGCAGCTGTATTCAATGGTTACTTTGGGATTTGCCTGGTTGTAGCTGTCAATTTTCTGATCGATCCGCTCCAGGAAGCGGTCAATCTGCTGCCGGTCGCTTTCCTCGAACACCGCCAGGAACTTGTTGCCCCCGTTGCGGCCCACAAAGCACAGGCTCACCGAGGACATCTTCAGAATGTTGGAAAAGTCCCGGATCACGGCATTGCCCTGGGAATGGCCGAAGCGGCCGTTGATGTAGCGGATGTTGCTCAGCTCCAGCATGACACAGCCCACGCCCTTGGGCACCGGCTTGTCCGCGTAGCGCTCGATGATGCCGTCGCAGCTGTTGCGGTTGGCCAGGCCCGACATGGGGTCGGAGTGCACCGCGAAGTCCAGCTCCCGGAAGTCCCGCTTGTAGTCGGCCATGGTGAGAAAATCAATGAACACGAAAATCAGGCTCAGCCCGAAGCAGGCCCACAGCATCCCGCAAACCATCTTCAGGTTGGAGTCCCGGGCAATTTCATGGTAGAGCTCCCGCTGAAAAAAGATCAGCCAGACACACACAGCCAGAAATGCCAGCATGACGATCAGCTGCATGGTCTTAAAAAAATTCAGTTTCTTCATGGACAGCCCTCCCGGATATACTACTTATTTACCGTATCATACCACAGCTTTTCCCAATCGTCCAGAGGAAAAACGCCAAAATGCGGGAAATATGACGAAGGGGAGGGTGTAGAGAAGAGGGCAAACGTATGGGGAACGGTAAATTGTTGTTTGTCGGGCCGTACCCCGATTACCTGTCATTGCGAGACCAGTCCGCAGACTGGTCGTGGCAATCCCCC
>CALYTB010000153.1 GCA_945486035.1 uncultured Clostridia bacterium | reverse complement strand
ACGGGAGCCATGAATGGCTCCCCTACAGTGTTATTCCAGCATTTTCAAAACAAATTGGCAAACACCAATTTGTCGCTCTATCGATATGTTTGTCAACACTTCTTGGAGAACAATTATGTTAACTTATCAGTTAAAAAAAGGCCCGGGGATGCCGCTTTATGAATCGCTGTACCGACTGCTCCGGGAGGACATTCGGACGGGGAAGCTCTCCGCCGGGGAGAAGCTGCCCAGCAAGCGGGCGCTGGCGGAGCATCTGGAGGTCAGTGTCATCACCGTGGAGGCGGCCTATGAGGAGCTGCTCAGCGAGGGCTACATCCGTTCCAAGGAAAAGGTGGGCTACTTCGTGGAGGAATACCGGCGGCTCCCCCCGGCAAGTGTGCCTTCGTCCCCGGAATCCGCCGCGCCCCCCGCGGGCAAGGTGGAGGGCTTCCCCTTCTCGGTGTGGAGCCGGCTGCAGCGGGAGGTGGTCCTGGACTACGGGGAAACCCTGCTGCTGCCCCTTCCGAACCGGGGTGCGCGGGAGCTGCGCTGCGCCATTGCGGAGCATCTGGCCTCCTTCCGGGGGATGACCGTGGACCCGGAGAACATCCTCATCGGCGCGGGGACGGACTTTCTATACAATCTTCTGATCCAGCTGCTGGGCCGGGACCTTTGCTACGCCGTGGAGGACCCGGGCTACGGGAAAATCCGCAGCATCTACGCCGCGGGAGGCGTTTCCTGCCTTGCTGCCCCCATGGACGAAGCCGGGGTAAAGCCTGACTGCCTGGGCGAAGCCCGGGTGCTGCACATCTCCCCCTCCCACCACTATCCCACGGGGCTGGTGACCCCGCCGGAGCGCCGCCGGGAGCTGCTGGGGTGGGCCCAGCGGCGGGATGGGTGGATCATCGAGGATGATTACGACTCCGAGTTCCGCTTCCACGCCCATCCCATGAGCGCCATGCAGACCAGCGATCCCCAGCGGGTGATTTACTTAAACTCCTTCTCCAAGAGCCTAGCCCCCTCCATCCGTATCAGCTACATGGTACTGCCCGGAGCGCTGATGGACAAATTCCAGCGGAAGCTGGGGTTCTACAGCTGCACCGTGCCCAGCTTTGAGCAGTACACCCTGGCGAGATTCTTAAGCGCGGGCCACTTCGAAAAGCACATCAATCGGATGCGCAAATTCTACCGCAGCCGCCGGAAAAAGGTGGTGGCGAAGATCAAAAGCTGCCCTATGGCAGACAAGCTTACCATTCTGGAGCTGGATGCGGGCCTTCATTTTCTGCTGCGGGTGGATACCAATCTTCCCGACAGCGCTTTCCGTGAGGCGGGGATTCCCTTCCCGGCTTTGGGCAGCTTCTACGCTTCCCCAAAAGAAAACCTCCACACCCTGGTGGTCAGCTACGCCGGGCTCAAGGACGAAACCCTGGATGCTGCCCTGGAAAAGCTGGAAAAGCTGACAGCAGACAATTAACAGGAAATCTTTTTTCAGCCCACCGACAAATTGGTGTTTTTCGGGCAGCCCCAAACAACAGAAAACCTTGTCATCCTGAGCGGAGCGAAGCGGAGTCGAAGGATCTTCGCACCAAATTAACCAGAAAGCGAAACGAAATGTGTAGATCCCTCGACTCCGCTTCGCTCCGCTCGGGATGACAACCTTGTCTAAACAAACACCAATTTCTCGGTTTCCTTTCTATTCGTCCCGAAGGGACTCCTTAACTGTCCACTGAAACATTCCCTTGCCTTTGCTTTCGGGTTGGGATATAATAGGCGTAGAATTTCGAAAGGAGCTGGGTATATGAGGGTGGGCCAGAATGCTTATCGGGGGTGCCTGCTGGGTCTGGCGGTGGGGGATGCCATGGGCTACACCGTGGACAGCCGCACCCTGGCGGAGATCCGGGAGGACTACGGCCCCAACGGCCTGCTGGGCTATGACCTGGTGAACGGCTACGCCGAGATTTCCTCCTATACCCAGATCGGGGCATTCACCTGCAACGGTCTGCTCCTGGGCATTACCCGGGGGCAGATGAAGGGGCAGATGGCCCCCTATGTGAAATACGCGGCGCTGGCCCTGCGGGAATGGGCCGTGTCCCAGCGGGCCTGGGGACGGCCGGAGCGAACCTTTTGCTGGCTGCTGACCCAGCCGGAGATCTGCCGCCGGCACTGCATGGACACCCGGATGCTGGAAAATCTCTGCCGGGACCCCAGGCGGTATCCCCTGGGCACCCCCGAGGAGCCGAAAAACCGCTATGCCAATCCCGGCTCCCTCACCGCCGCCGTGGCCGTGGGCCTCTTCTTCGATCCCGACCGGATGGAGCAGCTGGAGATTGACTATCTGGGGGCGGAGGCCGTGGCCCTGACCCACGGAAGCCCCCTGGCCTTCCTCACCGGGGCGGCCCTGGCCCACCTGACCAGCCGGGTGGTGCGGCGGCCCAACGTTTCCTTCCGCCTGGCGGTGAAGGAAACCCTGGACACCATGAAGGAGCGGTTCGGCCCCAAATACAGCCAGACCTACGAGCTGTGTACCCTGGTCAGCCAGGCCATGCAGCTGTGCGACAATCCCACCCTGACCCCAACCACCGTGATGGAGCGGCTGAAATGCGAAAGCGCCGCTGAGGTTCTGGCGGGAGCGGTGTACGCCATTCTTGCCGGGGGAGGAGATTTCGATGCCTCCCTGATCATCGCCGTGAACCACTCCGGCCGCTCGGCGGCGGTGGGAGCCATCACCGGAGCGCTGCTGGGAGCCCGGCTGGGGGAAACGGCCCTGCCCAGCTTCTATATCGACTGCCTGGAGCCCGGGGAGGTCCTCCGGGAGCTGGCCGACGACATGTACCACGGCTGCCCCATGGACATGGGAAGCAGGCTTTTCGACCTGGACTGGGACCGCAAATACCTCCACGGGGGAAGGTAAATTCAATTGACAATTCACAATTGACAATTGGTTCGGTACTGTGGGTTCTTTTGAAAAGGCTGTCATCCCGAGCAAGCGAAGCGCGTCGAGGGATCTTCACATTTTGGTAACTGCCATGGTGAACAAAAGTGCGTAGATCCTTCGACTCGCTTCGCTCGCTCAGGATGACATAGCGTTATTTTGTGAGCGGGTAAGAAATTGTCAACTGTCAATTGTCAATTCGTCTCTCCCCCGCATACGCCCCTACTTTGGAACATAGGCTTGTTCCGGGAGGGGATTTTTTATGCGCAAGCGGGACATTGTGATGATCCTGGCGGCCATTGGGGTGGCTGTGGGGGTGGCGCTGGGGATTTTTTTCAGCAGCACCCTGGAAACCGGCTCCTGGGGCTTAAGCTTCCGGCAGGAGGGGGCGGCCCCCATCGGCACCGCCGGGGTGGATCAGCTGAAGCAGTATGATGCCGCGTACCTGGGGGACACGGCGGAAAAGGTGATCTACCTGACCTTCGATGCCGGGTACGAAAACGGGGCCACGGAGCGGATTCTGGATGCGCTCCAAAAGCATCAGGCGAAGGCCGCCTTCTTCCTGGTGGGAAACTACATCGAGAAAAACGCCGATCTGGTCCGCCGGATGGTGGCAGATGGCCACACCGTGGGAAACCACACCATGCACCACCCGGACATGAGCAAATTAAAGGACAAGGAGGCTTTTAACAAGGAGCTTCGGGAGCTGGAGGACCTGTTCCGGGAGAAAACCGGGCAGGAACTGCCCAAATACTACCGCCCGCCCCAGGGAAGCTACAGCGAGGAAAACCTGAAAATGGCGAAGGAATTGGGGTACAAAACCGTATTCTGGAGCCTTGCCTACGTGGACTGGAAAAACGACAGCCAGCCGACAAAGGAGCAGGCCTTCGCCAAGCTCCTTCCCCGCATCCACCCCGGCGCCGTGGTGCTGCTCCACTCCACCTCGGAAACCAACGCGCAGATTTTAGATGAGCTTCTGACCAAATGGGAGCAAATGGGCTACCGCTTCGGCACCCTGGACGAACTCTTCGGGCTCTGACAGATTCCGGGAAATCGACAAGTTGGTGTTTATAATTGACAATTAACAATTGACAATTGACAATTAAGGAATCCCTTCGGGATAAAACATAATAATTGTGGTTCAATGAAAAAACTTGTGTGATTTGTAGACGAACCGCCAAATGGAGAGTTTGTTGCACAGGTTAAACATTTCAAAAATGCTGTCATCCTGAGCGAAGCGGAGCGGAGTCGAAGGATCTTCGCACCAAGTTGACCAGAAAGCATAACGAAATGCGTAGATCCCTCGACTACGCTTCGCTCCGCTCGGGATGACAACCTTTTCTAAACAAACACCAATTTGTCGGCCTTTTGTGGACAAATCGTCGAACCCCCTGCGCTTTGGGGCGCAGGGGGTTTTGTCAGATTTTCTTCAGGGGGGTGGAGCTGTCCTGGGCCAGGAGCAGGTCGGAGATGATGTCGTTGCTGGTGAGGAAGCCTTTGGCTGTCAGGAACCACCGGCCGTCCCCGTCCTGGGCGGTGTGGTAATATTCCTCATGGCGGCGCAGCACCTTCT
This sequence comes from uncultured Clostridia bacterium, assembly GCA_945486035.1. Taxonomy (GTDB): domain Bacteria; phylum Bacillota; class Clostridia; order Oscillospirales; family Oscillospiraceae; genus Faecousia. The sequence goes on along the minus strand of CALYTB010000153.1, from coordinate 478 downwards.
CCAGGGGGTCGAAGGGCAGCAGGAATTTCCGCTCGTACTCCTCCCGGCTGATGCCCAGGCTGGTGCGCAGCCGCAGCATCAGATATTCCCCGGCACGCTCCCGCAGGGGGATCTCCTGGACATCCTCCATGACCTCGCCGCCCTCCCGGATGCCCAGGATGTAGGCATGGACATCCCGGACCAGGGTAAAGCGCTTGCCCGCGAAGTCGGAGCTGGCGCTGGGGCCGAAGCCCAGGTACTCGCCCCCGGTCCAATACTTCAGATTGTGCCGGGACTGGAGGTTTTTCCGGCAGAAATTGGAAATCTCATACTGCTTGAAGCCCCGGCCCCGGAGGGTCTCCACCGCGGCCAGGTACATATCCGCCTGGGTGTCGTCATCGGGGAGCGCCGCGTAGTCCCGCACCTCATACAGAGGCGTGCCCTCCTCCACCTTCAGGCCGTAGCAGCTGATGTGCTCCGGGTTCAGCTTCAGCACATT
>CALYTB010000152.1 GCA_945486035.1 uncultured Clostridia bacterium | reverse complement strand
ACGTCTAACCGGGGGATTGCCACGCCAGTGTGCGCACTGGCTCGCAATGACAGCAAGAACGTGTAAACAACAATTTACCGGACTGCTGGTTGGGATGGATGGCGGCATAAAAACAGCGGCCGGGTTTGGCGGCCGCTGGGGGGATTATTGGATGTGGGTGTGGTTGCCGATATGATCCTGGCAATAGCAGTAGTAGCCCTTGCACCGGGAGCAGTAGCGGAATTCCAGTTCCGGGTTGGATACATCCGTCCGTCCGCAGACGGTGCAGCGATGCAGATAGGGGGCCTTGGGCTGGGCGGTGGAGGCCTCGTAGGAGGGCGCGCCGTTAAAAGGGATCACCTTGGCCCGGGGGGCGGAGGAGGCGGTGCGTTTGCCCCGGTGGAACAGCCGCCGGGCATTGACACGCCAGGATACGGGAATCACATTGGCCACATCCTTCCCGAAGAACAGGAAGTAGTTGGCCAGGGCCACCAGGGGGAAGAGGTTGTAGGGAAAGTAGAACACGGGCACAGACAGCTGGATTACGTTGATGAGCGTAATGGCCAGGTCAAACAGGGCGAAGAGCCACGCCTTGATGGGGATGATGAAAAAGAGCAGGAAATGGGCGTTGGGATACAAGGTGGCGTAGGCCAGGAACAGACTCATGTTCAGGTAGTTCACCGAGGCGCTGCAGGGGAAGATCAGACAGTAGATATCCATCAGCACCAGACCCGACAGATAGAACAGGTTGAACCGGAAGGTTCCCCACTGGTTCTCAATGGCCCGGCCCAGAGAGAAGTAGCACAGAAGGCCAATGGCGGTGTAGAGAAGGTTTCCTCCGTTATAGGTCAGGGCATAGGTAAACAGCCGCCACACCTGACCCTGCAGAATCAGGGTACGGTCAAAATAGAGGACATTATACAGCACAGTATTGCGGGTGATCTGGGTCATCAGATACACCACGGCACTGCCCACGCAGATATACAGCATCAGGTTGGGAATGCCCTTGTTCCGGTTGCGGTAGCACAGCCGGTCAAATTCCTTGCGCAGATTTTTCAATTGCAGTCAACTCCTAAAGCTTTCTGGGGATATTCTATCAGCAAGTTCCGAAAAAGTCCATAGCGGAATTGTAAACGTTGTGCGCAAGGTTGATACCCGAACGGAAAAAATCTTCGGAAAGTCTGGAAAGATGCTTGACAAAACGGAAAAAAACCGTATAATATGTGGGAACTGCATACAAGCCTTATCAAGAGTGGTGGAGGGAACGGCCCGATGAAACCCGGCAACCTGTTTATTCAAGGTGCCAAATCCGGCGGCAACGACAGATGAGGATTCGATTCACGCACATCGAATCTTCGGTGTGCGGTTTTTTGTTGGGGGCTTCCCAAGGCTCCCGGCTGGGTTTTCCCGGCCATGCCTGTCGGTATTCTCCGATGGAAAGGTAAATTGTTGTTTAGCGCCCCGAAAAAACGCTGTCATTGCGAGGAGCGCAGCGACGTGGCAATCCCCCCTGTTTTTCCTCCTGTCATCCCGAGCGAGCGCAGCGAGTCGAGGGATCTGGCGTGTTCGTTCACATTTCAGCTTCGTTCCGTGCGTAGATCCTTCGACTCGCTGCGCTCGCTCAGGATGACAGCTTGGGTGGAAGGATGGGGGCTGGGCGGAAAATCCGGGGGATTGCCACGCCAGTGTGCGCACTGGCTCGCAATGACAGCATATATTCAGCAAACAACAATTTATCGTTCTCCCGGGGGAGCGACGGCACATTCCAAAAAACAGAATCGAAAGGAAACAGAAAAATGGAAGAAAGACTTTTTACCTCGGAATGTGTTACCTGCGGCCATCCGGACAAGGTGGCGGATGCGATTTCGGATGCCATTCTGGATGCCTGCCTTACCCAGGACCCCGGCTCCCGGGTGGCCTGTGAAACCATGGTGACTACCGACTTTTGCCTGATCTGCGGAGAAATCACCACGAAAGCCCAGGTGGATTATGCCGCCGTGGCCCGGGAAACCATCCGGGAGATCGGCTATGTTTACCCCGGCGACGGCTTCGATGCGGACAGCGTGGAAATCCAGTGCCGGATTCACACCCAGTCCCCGGACATCGCCCTGGGTACCAATGATGCCGTGGGCGGCGCCGGGGATCAGGGGATGATGTTCGGCGGTGCCTGCACCCAGACCCCGGAGCTGATGCCCCTGCCGGTGGCGCTGGCCCGGGCGCTGTGCGGGCGGCTGACACAGTGTGTCCGCTCCACGGATCTGCTGCGGCCTGACGGGAAAACCCAGGTGAGCGTTGCCTATGACGAAAACGGCAATGTGCTGGGGGTGGATACCGTGGTGGTATCCGTCATGCACAGCGCGGATTTTGAGATTGAGGAGCTGCGGCGCTACATCCGGCAGGGGGTCATCGCCCCGGTGCTGGAGCAGTACGGCTTCTGCATGGACCGTGTGAAGCACATCCACATCAATCCCACCGGCAGCTTCGTCATTGGCGGACCCAACGGCGACACGGGCCTCACCGGGCGGAAGATCATTGTGGATACCTACGGCGGTTACTTCTCCCACGGCGGCGGAGCCTTCTCCGGGAAGGACCCCACCAAGGTGGACCGGAGCGCGGCCTACATGGCCCGGTACATGGCCAAGAATCTGGTGGCGGCGGGCCTGGCCAGCCAGGTACAGGTGCAGCTGGCCTATGCCATCGGCGTGGCGGAGCCGGTTTCCCTCCGGGTGGACAGCTTTGGAACCGGGGTGGTCTCCGACGGAAGGATGACGGAGCTTTTGCGGCAGTGCTGCGACATGACCCCCGCCGGGATCATCCGCAAGCTGGACCTGCGCCGTCCCATCTACGGCGACACCGCCGCCCATGGCCACTTCGGCGTGGAGGGCAGGCCCTGGGAGCAGACCGATCTGGCACCGAAGCTGAAGGCGCTGGCGGGAATCTGACAGCAAACGAAATTTTGCCGCGGAGAAGGAATCCCTTCCCCGCGGCGTACTTTTGGATGGAGTGGGCAGATAAATTGTTGTTTAGCGCCCCGAAAAATGCTGTCATTGCGAGGAGCGCAGCGACGTGGCAATCCCTTATGTTTTCCTCCTGTCATCCCGAGCGAGCGCAGCGAGTCGAGGGATCTGGCGTGTTCGTTCACATTTCAGCTTCGTTCAGTGCGTAGATCCTTCGACTCGCTGCGCTCGCTCAGGATGACAGCTTGGGTGGAAGGATGTGGGCTGGGTGGAAAATCCGGGGGATTGCCACTGAAGCCGGCGCGCTGGTTCGCAATGACAGCTAATTTGAAACAATTGTTGTAAACAACAATTTATCAGCCTGTCGTGAGGTTTGTGGGAGGGTTATCGGGCCAGGATGGGTTGGAGCTGGTTGCCTGCCAGGGCCAGGCGGAGGGCTTCGGGAAGCTGGGAAAAGTCTGCCACCAGGGAGGTGGGCTTCTTTTCGGGATCGTCCTGGCGGAAGGGAACAAAATAGTAGTGCTTCCGGGCAAGGAGCCTGCCGATATTCTCCGCCGCCCCGGCCAGACCATCGTTGGTGGAGACCGCTACCAGTACCGGCCGGCCGTTGCGCAGATGGCTCTTGGCGGCCATGGTCACCGGGGTATCGGCAATGCTGTGGGAGAGCTTTGCCAGGGTGTTGCCGGTGCAGGGAGCGATGATCAGCGCGTCCAGCAGCTTTTTCGGGCCAATTGGCTCCACCTGGGTGATGGTGTCAAGGGGCGGTTTTCCGCAGATTTCCTCCGCTCTGGCACGGAATTCCTCCGGCGTGCCGAAACGGCTGGAAACGGTGCAGACGGACCGGGAGAAAATGGGAATCAGGTCATACTCCCGGGAAAGGACCTCCATCACCGGGAATACCGCGGCAAAGGTGCAAAACGAGCCGCACATGGCAAAGCCCAGGGTCATGGGTTCTCCTCCTTCCAAAGCCGGGTCAGGGTATCCGCGATGAGCCTGCCGGAGCTTTCCGGGGCGTGGATGCCGGGGAGCCCCCGGGCCCAGACCGCGTCGGGTCCCGGCAGCCCCCGGCGGGAGGCCAGGTCCAGCTTGACGGCCCGGGGACATGCCTCCAGCTGCGCCGGCTTGAGCAGAGGCGCGGGAACGGTGTTGATGATGAGCCGGTAGGGTTTTAGGTCCAGTGCGGATGCCTCCGCCGTGCCGTAGCCCAGGGCCAGCAGCATAGCCCGGTGGGCAGGATTCCGGGCGGTGACCGTGACCCGGGCCCCCAGGTCCTTTAGCAGCCGGGCAAGGCATTTGCCGATCCGGCCCCAGCCCAGAATCAGCGTGGGCGCCTCCGCCAGGGTGATGCTCAGCAGGGAAGCGGCGATCTGAATGGCGCACTGGGCAGTGATGGCGGCGTTTCGGGCTAAGTATTCTTCGTCCCGGAGAAGATCCACGGTTGGGAGTCCCTCCAGCAGGGGATGGTTCAGATTCCCTCCGCAGAGGACAGCATCGTCGGCAAGTACATTCAGCAGTTCCTCCGGCTTCCCTCCGCCCCGAAGGGCCCCGCTGGGGTCAAAGCTGGGCACATCCAGCAGCACATAGCCGTTGTGATCCTGGGGGCTGAGGGCAATGGGGATACCCCGGGCGGCAAGGATTTCCGTGGCATACCGGACGGCGGGAGTGCTTCCGGCGCAATACAAGGGTCTGGGCAGCATGGCAATACCTCCTTCCTGCCAGACTATGCGGCCGAAGATACGCCGGTGCTTGATTTTTTCGCCGGATCGGGTATAATGAAAAAGAAAGAAGATAAATTGTTGTTTACAGTTTTCAAACGCACTTCGTCCTTACTGTAGGGGAGCCATTCATGGCTCCCGTAGAGCAGTACGTTTTTGCCGAAGTGCGGAGCAATATCGGAAGATTTCACTGCCGGGAGCCATGAATGGCTCCCCTACAGTAGGATTTAGGCGTTTTTGATCATTCTGAAAGGATGCCGAAATTGTCAACTGTCAATTGTCAATTGTCAATTCGGCGAAGCCGCTAAACAACAATTTATCGTAC
>CALYTB010000151.1 GCA_945486035.1 uncultured Clostridia bacterium | reverse complement strand
GCTCCCCTACAGTAAGGACGAAGTGCGTTTGAAAACTGTAAACAACAATTTACCGTAACAATTGCGATTCAATGACAATCCGTTTTGACGGGAAAGGAACGAGCTATGGACACGAATTCTCTTGGAATGATTGAAACAAAGGGGCTCATTGGGGCCATTGAGGCGGCGGATGCTATGGTAAAATCCGCCAATGTGCAGCTGGTGGGCAAGGAGCAGGTGGGCGGCGGCCTGGTGACCGTCATGGTGCGGGGTGATGTGGGGGCGGTGAAGGCGGCCACCGATGCCGGAGCCGCTGCTGCCGAGAAGGTGGGCGAGCTGATCTCCGTCCATGTCATCGCCCGGCCCCACATGGAGGTGGATGCCATTCTGCCCAAGGGGCGGCACACACCCACCCCTCCCCAGGGGAAATAAGGGATGCTCTACACGGAGCAGACTGTTCGGGAGAACCTGCGCAACCGGGACGGGAAACGGGTTTTCTACCTGGGAGACGGGGACCGGCTGACGGCCTCTGCCCGGGATTACCTGAGCCGGGAGCGGATTGAGGTGCTCCCGGCCACCCAGGCGGCCCCGGCGCGGTATCGGCTTTTGTCCGGCGGCTTCATGGAGGGCAAGCCCGAGCACATGACCCACTTAAACGCCCAGGTGCTGGTACCCAAGACCCACCCCCGGATTGTATTCCGGGGGAAGCTGGACAGCCTGGAGGCGGAGCTGCTGCTGTGCGGGAGGGATTTTCCCGGGCTTCAAAAGGAGCTGGGGGAGATTCTGGAGCTGGCCCGGCGGATGATTCGCTGTGATGTGCTGGAGGAGCCTCTCCCCGATGGGAGGCTCTGCGGTCTGACGGAGGAGGAGCTTCGCAAAAGGAGCCATTTTCCCCAGGATTACTACGGCCAGCCCCATTTCATGCCCGATGTCCGGGACTCCCGGGAGGTGCTGCGCCTGAACCGGCTGCGCTGCGCCGTCCGGGAGGCGGAGCTGGCCGCCGCGGCGGCGTTTGTCAGCCCGGAAGGAAATGCCCGGCGCCCCGATATCCTCCGGGCCATGAACCGGATGAGCAGCATGGTGTACCTGCTGATGATCCGGGAGAAAGCGGCGGCAGGAAGGTAAATTGTTGTTTACGCTTGTGCGCTTAGAAATGCTGTCATTGCGAGCCAGTGCGCACACTGGCGTGGCAATCCCCCGGTTAGAGGGGAAATGTATCGACAATTGCCCTACAGATCGGGAAATGCTGCGATTTTTGGTGGTAATCGCTACCTGGTACCATTCAACCGGGGGATTGCCACGTCGCTGCGCTCCTCGCAATGACAGCGTTTTTCGGGGCGCTAAACAACAATTTATCGCTCCGATAAGAACATAGCGGATACAAAAGGAGGTAACTATGGATCAGCAGACTTTGGATGCTTTGGCGCTTCGGCTGACGAAGCTTCTGTTTATACCGCTGGAGGCCTCCGGGCGGCATGTTCATCTCACTGCCGACCAGGCCAGGGCGCTCTTCGGCCATCCCCTGACCCCTAAGCGGCCTCTGTCCCAGCCGGGGCAGTTTCTGGCCAATGAGCGGTTGACCCTGGTGGGGGAGAAGGGGGAATTCACAAACGTGGCCGTCCTTGGGCCGGAGCGGAAGGAGGCCCAGGTGGAAATCTCCATTACGGATGGGCGCGCTTTGGGAATTACGCCTCCGGTGCGCCTCTCTGGGGATATCCGGGATACCCCGGGCATTACGCTGAAAGGGCCCCTGGGCTCCCTGACCCTTCCCTGTGGGGTCATCGCCGCCCAGCGGCACGTTCACCTGAGCCCGGAGGAGGCGGACCGTTTCGGGGTGACGGATGGCCAGAATGTCAGCTTGCAGACCTTTACCGACCGCCCGGCGGTATTCCAGGATGTGACCGTGCGGGTAAACCCCCAGTTCCGGGCGGCGGTGCATTTGGACTTTGACGAGGCCAACGCCTGCGGCTTGGGGCAGCACAGCCTGGGGAGAATTCTCCCATGAACCGGGCGCTGCTCATTGGAAGGGAACCGGCAGGGGAGCTGGGGTTTTCCTATACCGACCGGGAGCCCTATGATGCGGTGGTCATCGGGTCGCTGGAGCTGGGGCAGCTGCTGCGGTTCCGGGAGGAGCGGGTGCTCACCGCTCTCGCCCAGGGGAAGAGCGTGTACCTGTACACCCCGGGGCTGCCGGAATGTCCCAAAAACCGGGCGCTGTCCGGCAGCCTCACCGCTGCCCAGCGGGAGCTGAAAAACTGGGGGGTGCTGTTCACCGACGGGGGCCGCAAGCGCCTGATTACGGCGGAGGAGGCCAGGGCCTTGCGCAGCCGGGGGGCCCACCCCGGCCCGGGAGCGGTGCTCACGCCCCTGGCCAAGGAGATTTTGGAGGGATCGGAATGAAAATCGGAAAGGTAATCGGCTCTGTCTGGGCCACCCGGAAGGCCGCCTGTCTGCAGGGGCAGACTTTCCTGGTGGTGGAAAGCTGCGACGGGGTGGTTGTCGCGGCGGACCAGGTGGGGGCAGGCCCCGGGGACAAGGTTCTGCTGGCTACCGGAACCGTGGCCAGCCGGTACTGCATGGATGCGCCGGTGGATGCGGCGGTGGTGGCCATCGTGGATCAGGAGGGACGGCATGTCAGCCCATGAAATCCTCATTGCGGGGATGGCTCTGTTCGCCCTGGCAGGGGCATTGGACCGGATTCTGGGAAACCGGTGGGGACTGGGGAAGGAATTTGAAGAGGGGATTCTCGCCATGGGTTCCCTGGCGCTGGCCATGGTGGGAATCGTGTGCCTGGCCCCGGTGCTGGCGGCGCTGCTGCGGCCTGTGGTGGTTCCGGTGTATGCCTTCCTGGGGGCGGACCCGGCTATGTTCGCGGGCACCATTCTGGCATGCGATATGGGCGGCGGCTCCCTGGCGGCCCAGCTGACCGCGGACCCCCGGGCGGCACTGCTGGGGGGCGTCATCAACGGCTCCATGCTGGGGGCCACGGTGGTCTTCACCATTCCCGTGGCCATGGGCATCCTGAAGGAGGAGGACCGGCCCGCCATGGCCCGGGGAATCCTCTATGGCGTGGTGACCATCCCCCTGGGGGTGTTTATCGGGGGCCTGACTGCAGGGTATCCCATTGGGATGGTGGCCAGGAACCTGACCCCCATCGTGTTGATTGCCGCCCTGATTGCCCTGGGGCTGTGGCGGGCGGAAAGAAAAATGGTGCGGGGGTTTGAAGTGTTCGGAAAGCTTGTGGTTGCCCTGATTACCGTGGGCCTGGCGGCGGCAATCTGGCAGGCCCTGACGGGATATGTGCTGATTCCCGGTATGGCCCCCATTTCCGAGGGGTTTGAGACTGTGGGGGCCATCGCCATCGTGCTGGCGGGAGCGTTCCCCATGGTGGCGGTGATTACCCGGCTGCTGCGAAGGCCCCTGATGGCCGGGGGGAAGCTGCTGGGCATCAATGACGCTGCAGCGGCGGGGCTGATTGCCAGCCTTGCCAACTCCATCGCCACTTTTGGCATGGTGAAGGATATGAACCCCCGGGGGAAGGTGATGAACATCGCCTTCGCCGTGTCCGCGGCCTTCGTATTCGGCGATCACCTGGGCTTTACCGCGGGGTTTGCCCCGGAGGTGCTGCCCGCCATGATTGTTGGAAAGCTGACAGGCGGCATCAGCGCCCTGGCGCTGGCCTGGTGGTTTACCAGGAAAGAAGTATAAGAATCCCCTCCCCTGCCAGAGCCGAAAAGGGTTTGACAGGGAAGGGGGTTCTTTTTATAATATGGTTGTTACGCGAATAAATTGTTGTTTAGCGCCCCGAAAAAACGCTGTCATTGCGAGGAGCGCAGCGACGTGGCAATCCCCCTGTTCTTCCTCCTGTCATCCCGAGCGAGCGCAGCGAGTCGAGGGATCTGGCGTGTTCGTTCACATTTCAGCTTCGTTCAGTGCGTAGATCCTTCGACTCGCTGCGCTCGCTCAGGATGACAGCTTGGGTGGAAGGATGTGGGCTGGGTGGAAAATCCGGGGGATTGCCACACCACTTAAGCGCACTGGTTCGCAATGACAGGTAATCGGGGCACGGCCAGACAAACAATAATTTGTCGCTCCGCGGATGCGGGGGATAGAGAACATAGCGGGGGAATTCCTATGAACCTTATTGAAATATCGGACTTTCAGGCGCCGGAGCTGGATGTGTACGCGCGGCTGACGGAGGCGCAGCTTCTAAACCGGTTTGAGCCGAAAAAGGGGATGTTTATCGCCGAGAGTCCCAAGGTGATTCTCAGGGCGCTGGAGGCCGGGTGTGTGCCGGTTTCCATCCTGGCGGAGCGCAGCCATATCCACGGGGAGGCCCGGGAGGCCATTGACCGGTGCGGGGACATTCCCGTATACACCGCGCCGCTGGAGGTGCTGACCCAGCTGACAGGGTTTCAGCTGACCCGGGGGATGTTGTGCGCTATGATGCGGCCGGCGATCCCTGAATTGTCCCGGGTGCTCGTGGGGGCAAAGCGGGTGGCGGTGCTGGAGGATGTGATGAACCCCACCAACCTGGGGGCCATTTTCCGCTCCGCCGCAGCGCTGGGGATGGACGCGGTGCTGCTGACCTCCGGGTGTACCGATCCGTTGTATCGTCGCTGTGTCCGGGTGAGCATGGGTACGGTGTTTCAGGTACCCTGGGCCTATGTAGGGGAGGACTGGATTGGGCAGCTGCGGGAGCTGGGCTTTCAGACCGCGGCCATGGCGCTGCGGGAGGATTCCCTGTCCGTGGATGACCCTGCTTTGCATCGGGCGGAACGGTTGGTGGTGGTGCTGGGCACCGAGGGGGACGGACTGCGCGACGGCACCATTGCCGGGTGCGACTACACCGTCCGCATCCCCATGAGCCATGGGGTGGACTCCCTGAACGTGGCCGCCGCCAGCGCCGTGGCCTTCTGGGAGCTCAGGGCAAGGTGATCGCGTTGACCAAACAGGAAGAACGGTAAATTGGTGTTTAGCGGCTTCGCCGAATTGACAATTGACAATTGACAGTTG
>CALYTB010000150.1 GCA_945486035.1 uncultured Clostridia bacterium | reverse complement strand
GGCTCCCCTACAGTAAGGACGAAGTGCGTTTGAAAACTGTAAACAACAATTTATCATTACCAGAGCCTCATGTAATCAGCTCCCCATACTCCTGCCGGACGGTTTTCCCGCAGCGGAGGATGGATTCTCTGGCCAGCACCTGGGTCACATCCAGGAAACCTTTGCCGATTTCCTCCCGCTGCCGGATCACGGACAGCTCCGTGCAGCCCAGAATCACAACCTCCGCTCCGCTCTGGCGCAGCTCCTCATCCACGGTGTCGAACCGATCCATCTCCGGCGGCTTTCCCGCCTTGATATTGCGGTAAATCAGATGACTGATGTGCTCCTGGCTTCTTTTCCCCGGCAGCACCGGGCGGATTCCCTCCGCCATCAGGGCCCGGGAGAAAAGCCCGGAATACACCGTTCCCTCCGTAGCCATGATCCCCGCCGCGGTCACGCCCCGGGCGCGCAGATACCTGGCCGTATCCTTCACCGCGTGGAGGATGGGAACGCCGATGCGCTCCTCCAGCTCCTCATAGAAGCAGTGGGCCGTCACGCAGGGAATGACGATGCAGCAAACCTTCTGCCGGGCCAGCGCCCGTCCTGCCCACAGAAGCCCCGGCACAGGGCTTTTCAGATTGCTCCCCAGAATGTACCCCGTCCGGTCGGGGATGGAGGGGAAATTGTAGACGATCATATTCACATGGTCCTGCTCCGTGGGAGCCTCGGTCATCTTCACCACCTGCTCCTGAAACAGGGCCGTCGCCATAGGTCCCAGTCCGCCGATCACTCCCAATACCTTCGCGCTCATGCCCATCCCTCCGGAGTGGCGGGATAGAGGGTTTTATCCCGGTTGTGGCAGCCGTTGTGGAAGGTGTCAAAGGAATCCAGAAACAGGTCCGTCACCAGACACAGCTCTTCGGTCTGCCCCACCCGGGGAGTGGCATCGAAATGGTAATAGGTCTGCCCCCCGTCCACGCTGACCAGGCTCCAGAAATGATCGCTGTCGCTGTCATCGTGCTTTTCCTTGCGCACATCCACGTTGGGAATTCCCAGTTGCTCAAACATCAGCTTGGTGGCGGCAAAATACCCATAGCAGTCCGCCTCCCCGGCAGTGATGGCCTCATATCCTGCCTGACGGTAGTCCACCCGGGAGGTATGTCCGCCGTAGTGAATCCGTGCCTTAGCCCAGGTGTAGATGGCTTCCACCTGCTGCCGCTGTGTCATGTCCGGGGACAGAAGCTCCTCCAGAATCCCCTCCACCGTCCGGTCAATCTCCTCGTCCTCCGCCGCATCCCGGGGAAGCACCTTCACCAGAACCTCCAGCGTGGTCCCGTTTCCCGCCGCGTCCCGGGCGGTATAATACAGCGGGTATTCCCCCGGGGTGCTCAGATCCACCCGGGTGCTGTCCACCTCCAGAGCGGGGTTTCCGTCCCGGTCATCCTGAGCGCTGACACCCCGGAAATAGGCCGCCGTATCGCCCACGCGAACCGTCAGATCCCCGGCGCCCAGAATCACCGGGGCCTGGGTATCCCCGCAGGACTCCACGATGACCGGCTGGAGTTCGGGCTCCTCCATTCTGGCAGCCCGGGTCACCTGGGCTGCGGCGAAAATCAGCAGCAGTGCGTTCAGCGCGTACAGCGGCCAAAAGGGCTTTCTCCGCCCCGCACGCCTCGGCCGTCCCGCTTTTCCGGCTTCAAATCTTCGTTCCTTCATGAAAATCACCCTTTCCCTAAGTGGTATGGCCACATTATAGGGAAAGGGTGCATCAGAACTATTCTCGAAAGTGCATCAAAAATACATCAAAATTGACAACATTTTCCATTGCGCAGAAATCCGCCGAAACCGTCAGATCGAAAAATTGGTGTTTGTCGGGCTGTGCCTCGATTACCTGTCATTGCGAACCAGCGCGCACGCTGGTGTGGCAATCCCCCGGTTAGAGGTAAAATGTTCGACGATTGCCCTACAGAGTAGGATAATGTGGCGATTTTGGTGGTAATCGTTACCTGGTTCCATTCAACGGGGGGATTGCCACGCCAGTGTGCGCACTGGCTCGCAATGACAGCAAAGACGTACAAACGCCAATTTACCTTCCCAAAGCTCTTCTGCGGCTACTCAAAGTAGGTATAGAACCCGTTCCGGTTCAGGAAGAATACAATCCGGGTTTCACCGTAGAGGGGATTGTCCCAGGCATCAAACCGAAGCTGAGCCGCCATATAGGTCTGCTCCGCGTCCTGATCGGCCTTGCCTGCCAGGTCAGCGCCGCTGTAGTCAAAGAACTCCTCCCCCAGGCCCTCCAGATAGGTCCGGCAGAAGCCCTCCAGAATCTTTCCCATCTCCCCGGAGCCGTATTCGTTTTCCAGGTCCCGGTATTCCACCGAGCACACCGTCCCCGTCCGGTCGTCAATGATCATGTGGAACCAGGAATTCCCCTCCGGGTCCGCGTAGTCCACAATCCAGAACACGTTGCTGGAGGTTTCCGGGCCATAGACCAGCACCGTGATGTCCCCCACCATGGAATAGCGGGAAAAATCCCCGGGGTCCCGCAGAAGCAGGCCTGCCTGGTTGTACCGCTGGGCGGCTTCGGCGGCAACGCGCTCCACCTTGGACCGTTTAAGGGTGGCCAGTTCCTGCGGAATGTTCACCACATCCCGCAGGGGACCCATAATGGCCAGGGTCTGCTTCATGGTGATGCCGCTGTCCGCAAACTCCAGCCGCACCTCCTGTACCGGCGCAAACTGGATTTTTCCCTGCTCCGCGGTATCCAGCTTTTTCCCCACTAGTCCGGGCAGCAGGGCGCCCAGCGCAATCACCGAGACGGCACAAAATGCCAGAAAGAGAGACCGGGCTTTCACCGTCTGTTCTCCCCCTTTCCGTAGAGGGTCACGGTCACCTGGGTGCCCGCGCCGGGCTTGCTGTCAAAATGGATGGAGCCGTTGTGCAGCTCCACAATCTGCTTGCACAGAGCCAGTCCCAGCCCCGCGCCTCCCTGGGCCCGGGAGCGGGACTTGTCCACCCGGTAGAACGCCTCGGTAATCCGGGCCAGCTCCTTTTCCTCCATACCCCGGCCGTTGTCCGCCACATAGAACTGGCAGCCCCCGGGGATGGCCGTGGCCTTCACCCCGATGATGCCGCCGGAGTCCATGGCCTTGGAGGCATTGTCGATCAGATTATACAGCAGGGATTTCACCAGATCGGGCTCCAGCACGGCTTTTGCCTGCTCCGCCCTGCACACCAGCCGGATCCCCTTGTCCCGCAGGGAGGGGGACAGCGCCCTTTCAATCTCGTCCAGGTATCGGTTCAGCCACACCCGCTTCATGACAATGCTGTCCTTTTTCAGAACGATCAGATCAAGCAGCTTAAACGACAGCTTCTCCAGCCGCCGTCCCTCGGTAAAGATGTAGTTGGCGGCGGTCATCCGGGTATTCTCGTCCAGATTTCCCTGCCGCAGCAGATCGGCGAAGCCGATGATGGCGGTCATGGGTGTCTTCAACTCATGGGCAAAGGCCCCCATGAAGTTCTCCTGCCGGAGCATATCCGACTCCATCCGGCTTAAGGTTTCCTGGAGCTTATCCGCCATGGAGTCAAAGTCCCGGGACAGCTGTCCGAATTCATCCGGCGACCCGATCCGGGACCGGGTGGTGAGATCCCCTCCGGCAATCTTCCGCACCGCCACGGTGAGCCTCCTTAAGCGCCGGGTCATGGTAAACGACAGCACAACCGCCGCCAGAATGCCCACCGTCACCACTGCGGTATAGGCGGTGAGATAAATCCGGTTTTGCTCCTGCCGGGTACGGTAGAGGTGGGAGAAATCGAATCTGGCCGTGAGCACAAGCTTCTCGGTTCCCGCGGCAATGGTGCTCTGGGTGAGCAGCCCCTGGCCGTAATCATCGTCCAGGCGGATATAGCTGCATTGGCTGGTGGACAGAGCCGGCAGAACATAGCCCGCCAGCAGCTCCCCCCGGCTCTGGTAGATGGTGTGATCCCCTGCTTTCAGGCCCAGGGCCTGCCAGTGACCCACCTTCTGTTCCGCCATGCCGTTAAGAGCCTCCCGCAGATTGTCAAAACCCGTCTGGGAACCCATGGAGTTGAGCAGATACAGGGTATTCTGAATCCCCTGAAAATCATTCAGGGCCGTCTGGGTCTCCGCCTCCAGGGAATTCCGGAAGGAAACGGAGATTAATATGGTGCCCCCCACACTGAAGGTCAGGGCGATGAGCACGGAAATGGTCAGGATGAGCTTCAGGCGATAGCTCATAGTCTAACCCTCCAGCCGGTAGCCCATGCCGTATACCGGCTTCAGCCGATCGTCCCAGCCCAGCTTTTTCTTCATCCGCTGGATGTGCAGCTCCACGGTTCGGGTGTTGTCCGGGTACTCTCCGCCCCACACCCGCTCGTAGATGGTGGTTTTCGACAGCACCACCCCCACATTCCGTGCAAACAACAGCAGCAGCTCATATTCCTTCCGGGTAAGGATGATTTCCTCGCCGCCCCGGGTCACCTGCATGGAGAGCGTGTTGATGGTCAAATCCCCCACGGTAAGCACGGTCTGCAGCTTCCCGTGGCGGCGCAGAACCCCCTCCACCCGGGCCAGCAGCTCCTGGATGTCGAAGGGCTTGACCATATAGTCCTCCGCCCCCATCCGAAGACCCTTCACCCGGTCGGAGACCGCGTTCTTGGCCGTCAGGAAAATCACCGGAATTCCGGTGGAACGGATATAGTCCATCAGCTCGAAGCCGTCGATGCCGGGCAGCATGATATCCAGCAGGATCAGGTCAAAGCTCTCCTTCTCGATCCGGTTGGCCGCCTCTACCCCGTCGTAGGCGCAGACACATTCATACCCCGCCTGGGTAAGGCTCAGGCGCAGCAGCTCCGCGATGGCCCGCTCGTCGTCCACCGCCAGAATTTTAACCATGGCGCAATCCCTCTCTTTCTGATTCCAGATTATACCACACCTGCATCAAAAAAGCATCATCCATATTTTCCCGAGTCGGGCAGATAAATTGTTGTTTAGCGGCTTCGCCGAATTGACAATTGACAGTTGACAGTTGA
>CALYTB010000149.1 GCA_945486035.1 uncultured Clostridia bacterium | reverse complement strand
TACTCGGAAACCGCGCCGTAGATGTCCACCTCACAGGCCACGGGAATGCCCCGGGAGGCCAGACGGGAGTTGACGTAGCAGGGTTCGAAGCCGAACTGCTCGGGGAAGGCGGGCCAGCACTTGTCGGCAAAGACCACGTACTTCCGGTCACCCTTGTGATTCTCGGCCCAGTCCAGCAGGGTCAGCTCAAACTGCGCCATCCGCTCCAGCATATCGGTGTAGACTTTGGTGCCCATCTCCCGCTGCATATCCGCGATCACATCGGCAATCCGCGGGTCGCCCTGGTGGGCCTTGTAGGAGACCAGAAGGTCCAGCTCGGAGTTCTCTTCGATTTCGATACCCAGCTCGTACAGGCCCTTGATGGGGGCGTTGCAGGCGAAGAAGTCCTGGGGACGGGGGCCGAAGGTGATGACCTTCAGGTTCTTAAGGCCCATAATGCCCCGGGCGATGGGGACGAACTCCCGGATCATCTTCACGCAGTCCTCAGCGGTGCCCACGGGGTACTCGGGGATGTAGGCCTTCAGATGGCGCATGCCCAGGTTATAGGAGCAGTTCAGCATGCCGCAGTAAGCATCACCACGGCCGTTGATCAGGTCGCCGTCACCCTCCGCGGCGGCAATCACCATGGCGGGGCCGTGGAACTTCTTGACGAGCAATGTTTCGGGAGTCTCGGGGCCGAAGTTGCCCAGGAACACCACCAGGGCATTGACCCCATGCGCACGCACATCGGCGATGGCGGCGGAGGCATCCTTCTCGTTCTCCACGGTGATGGGGCACTCATAGAGGCCTTCGCCGTAGGCGGCCACAATGTTCTTGCGGCGCTGAGTGGAAAGGGCGATGGGGAAGCAGTCCCTGGACACGGCGATGATGCCAAGCTTCACTTCAGGAATGTTGTTCATAGCGCTTTATCTCCTTACAATAAATTTGCGATGTCAATGTTTTCGCCGGACAGACCCACATGGGCGCCCTGCCTGGCCTCGGAGGAATCCGGGTGGGCAAGCAGCCACTTGTTGCGTGCCCAGAGCAGCTTATCCTCGGAGGTCTTGCCGGAAATCATGGGCTTGTCCGTATTGGTAAACTGGGGCAGAGCAACCAGGACCCGGAAGCCCTTGCTTTCGTCACAGTGGCAGGGGGCGTAGTGCAGCGTGGTGGCATAGACCTCTACCAGCACCCCGGCGGGAACCCGGAAAGCCTTGACCTTGGCGGTGTCCAGGACACCGTCCACAATCTCCTCCTGTTTCGCAAGCAGGAGGATAAAGTCCTCGGTGCCCAGGTTGAACTCGGAATCCCGGTGATATTCCAGGCAGTTCAGCCTGGTGTTGTGGCCATTGCACCAGCCCAGCTGCACCGGCATTCCTCCGTAGCAGTGCTCGCTGATCTCCACCATGGCGGGAAGCTCCTGAAGAGGCTCGTATTCGGGGACATAGTCCACGCCGGGGCCCTGGGGGGCATCCTTTAAGACATCAAGGATTTCCTGCACGGTATCTGCCATACCGTCCACAATCTGGCCGTAGGGCTTAAACTCTGGATCGTACACACTATAGAATACCATAAGAATTACTCCTTCGCAAGACATGCAAACAGTTCTTTGCAGGCGGGATAGATTTTCCGGAACTGCTGATAGCGCTTTTCATACTTTGCGGCCATGTCCGGATCAGGGTCAACGGTGGAGGAAACACGGATGATTTTTTCGCAGGCCTTCCGAACGCTTGTGTATTCTCCACAGGCTACCATGGCAAGCATGGCGCCGCCCATGCCGGGGCCCTGCTCGGATTCCAGGCACTGCAGCTTGATATTCAGCACATTGGCCATAATCGTTTTCCAAAGCGGGCTCCTGGCGCCGCCGCCGCAGATCTTGGAGGTGTTGATTTCGATGCCCAGGGATCTTGCCACTTCCACGCTGTCCCGGATGGCGAAGGCCACGCCCTCCAGCACCGCCTGGGTTAGATCGGCACGGGTCGTGTCCATGGTCATGCCGATAAAGGTTCCTCTGGCGCACACGTCGTTGATGGGGCTGCGCTCGCCCATGAGGTAGGGGAGGAAGTACACATGGTTTTCCCCCAGCTTTTCCGGGGTAATGGGGGATTGCTCCGCGGTGAAGTCCGTGGTTTTGAAAATATCCTCCATGAGCCATTTGTTGCAGGAGGCGGCAGACAGCATACAGCCCATGAGGTGGTAGCCTCCGTCGGCGTGGGCAAAGGCGTGGAGCGCGTTATTCCGGTCAACGCCGAATTTCTCCGAGGAGATGAACACCGTTCCGGAGGTGCCCAGGGAAATATTGCAGCCCCCTTCACCGACCACACCGGTTCCCACGGCGGCCGCGGCATTGTCCCCCGCACCGGCACAGACTCTCACGGTTTCGGGAATGCCAAGAAGCTTGGCGATCTCCGGCTTCACGGTGCCGATACATTCATAGCTTTCGAAGAGCTGCGGCATCTGCCCTTCCGAGATTCCGCAGATGGAGAGCATTTCCTTCGACCAGCATTTGTGCTCCACATCCAGAAGGAGCATACCGGAGGCATCGGAGTAATCGCAGGAATGGACACCGGTGAGAATGTAGTTGACGTAATCCTTCGGGAGCATGATTTTGGATATTCCAGCGAAGTTCTCCGGCTCGTTTTCCCGCATCCACAGCAGCTTCGGCGCAGTGAAACCGGCAAAGGCAATGTTTGCCGTCCAGGCGGAGAGCTGCTCCTTGCCGATGACATTGTTCAGGTAATCAACCTGCTTCGCGGTGCGGCCATCGTTCCACAAAATAGCGGGGCGGATCACCTGATCGTCCTTGTCCAGCACCACCAGGCCGTGCATCTGGCCGCCGCAGCCGATGCCCGCCACATGAGCGGCATCAAAGCCCCGGAGCAGTTCCGGGATACCATCCAGAACAGCTCTGCGCCAGTCCTCCGGATTTTGCTGGCTCCAGCCGGGCTGGGGGAATTCCAGGGGATATTCTTTTGTGACGGTGTTCAGGATCTTTCCGGAGGCTTCCATCAGCAGCAGCTTGACGGAAGAGGTTCCTAAATCAATTCCAATGTAAAGCATGGCATTCTCCTTCGCTGCATGGAGCGGCAGCAGGAGCTTTCGGCAAGGAAAGCAGGAACTGTCGTCCATTGGTGATGCAATAGGTTACGCAAGAACCTAGCGTTACTTAAATTGTAGCACGGGATGAGAATATACGCAATACTGTTTTTCCGGTTTCCGGGATATTTATAGATTCCATACAAAAAGAGGAAAGAGGTTTTGTCTAAAACGCAAGGGGCATTTTCGGGAACAGAAAATGGGAAGATATTGTCAGGGAATTGCGCAAGAAACTTGCGTTTTTAAAAATGTATGGTATACTAAATTTAAATACATATCGTATGACTCATTACAACAAATTGTTGTTTGTCGAATATATGCTGTCATTGCGAGCCAGTTCGCAAACTGGCGTGGCAATCCCCCCGATGAATGGAACCAGGTAACGATTTCTACCAAAAAAGCAGTGTTTCACCGCCCTGTAGGGCAATTGTCGATACATTTCCTCTCTAACCGGGGGATTGCCACACCACTTAAGCGGACTGGTTCGCAATGACAGGAAACTTTAAACAAGTGTTGTAAACAACAATTTATCGCATTGGCGAGTTCGCACGATAAGCGCGAAATGAATTCCGCCATGAACCGATTGTCAAAGGAGGACCCGTGCTTATGGATCGCAAAAACCCGATTTCCCCATCCATGCCTTCAGATCTCAAATTCGCCAACCGGATTCAGGTGATTGACGCGTTTCTCAGCGGCGGGGCACTGAGTGCCAGTGATATTTCCGCGCAGATTGGGCTCAGCCGTCAGACGGTGATGAAGTCCATCCAGTTTTTCCTGCGAAGCGGGCTGCTGGTGTCCGAGGGAAAGGGCAGCTCCACCAGCGTGGGCGGAAAACGTCCGGAGCTGTTCGCGCTTTCCGGGCAGAAGTATTTCCTGTGCGTTACCCTGTGGCCCCAGGATCTGAGGATTCACCTTTACACCATCGGCAAGCAGCTGGTGGACAGTCTCTGCCTGACCATCCCGCTGCCGCGGGACCCGAAGGCGGCAATTGACAATGCCGGGCAGCTATCGCTGCGGCTGCTGGAAAAAAACCGGGTTTCCGCGGGCGATCTCTGCGCGGTCAGCCTGTCCACATCGGGAACGGTGGACTATCAAACCGGCTGCCTAAAATACAGCTCCCAGTCCCCCCAATGGGGTACGGATGTACCGCTGAGGGAATACCTGAAGCCCTATTTCGCCGGGGATACCCTGATTTTCCTGGAAAACGCCGGGAAGATGACGGCAAGGCCCTTCCTGCTGGAGCCGGAGCTCGCCGGGAAGCGGGTGCTGGTGATTTTCTCCTGCTGGGGTCTTTCCAGTTGTCTGATTGAAAAGAATCACATCCTCAGCGGAAAAAACTCCCTGATCGGGGAGATCGGACACATGGTCATCGACCCCAACGACCCGGAGCAGTGCGGCTGCGGGAGTCATGGGTGCCTGGAGCGGCTGGTGAGCGAGGGGAGGATGCGCTGGCTGTTGGAGCGGCTGAGGGGGGAGAATCCCGCGTCGCCTCTGGGAAGACTTCCGGCTGAGCGGGTTACCATCCCGGAGATTTTCAGGCATTCTCAGAAGGGGGATCCTCTGGCACGGGAGCTGACGGATTACCTGGCCCGGGTGTTTGCCACCGCGCTGCGGAATATCTCGCTGGTTTTCGACCCGGATTTGATTGTGTTCCAGGGGGACTTTGCCCAGGCGGATGATTCTTTCGACCAAAGGCTGCGGGAATATCTGGCGGAATTCCAGTATTATCCCGCCGGAGGCCCCTTTGAGATTCGCTATGACCAAAGGCCCCTCCCGGAAATGGATGCGCTGGGGTCCTATACCGCTCTGGCAGAGCGCTATTTTGACGCGCCGGACCTGTATATGGAACCCGGGGAGGAAGGATAAGCAACACTTTACAAAATGGCCATTTGGGTATGATAGGGTAAATTATTGTTTACAGTTTTCAAACGCACTTCGTCCTTACTGTAGGGGAGCCATTCATGGC
>CALYTB010000148.1 GCA_945486035.1 uncultured Clostridia bacterium | reverse complement strand
GCCAGCCGTACTTGTCGGCGATGGGGCTCAGGCCGTTGGCGTAGCACAGACCCACCACGATTGCCTGGGCATTCACCGCGCCGGTGAAGCTGCCGCCCGCCAGAGGGGACAGCCACCCGAACACCGTGGAAGCCACCACATAGCCCAGCATAATGGGCCAGACGTTGCCCGGATGGGAGCCGGAGTTGCAGCAGGCCAGCATACAGAAGATCACGCCGAAGGTGACCCCGTTGAAGGTGGCCCCCACCAGATTGTAGTAGCCCAAAATAAACAGGCCGTACACACCCAGATTCATCAGGAACACGGCATTGCCGTAGGTGGAGGAGAAATTGGTCACCAGGGCCGGGTCCTTCAACAGGATCCAGTAGTCCCTGGGCCGGCAGCCCAGGGCGAAGGCCGCAATCACGCAGATGCCGAACACCGCGCAGCAGAACACATTCACCGTCAGCCGGGAGGCCACCTGCAAGGCAGCGGCATCCGGCGCGGCGGGCAGGGCCACGCCCATGGTTTTGTACAATGTGGCCTGGAGGAAGAAAGCGGTCATGCCCACGGGGAAGGCCGCACTGTACAGGTCAAAGCCCTTGTGCACCTTGGGGGAGTTGGCAAGGCCCGCGGGCAGGAAAAAGCCGATGCAGAAGCCCACGGCCAGTGCCAGCAGAATCCCGCCCACGTGGAAGCCCACCGGCTCCGCGTTGGGGTAACGGAGCATCAGGTCCGTAATCAGCGGAGCGATGCCGGTGGAGAAAAGCATGGCGTTGACCTGGGAGCCGAATTTTTCCTTCTTCACCAGGCAATAAACCACCACACCCAGCACGGAGGGCCACATGTTGATGACATTGATGCCCCAGGAGCAGAAGCCCAATGTCAGGATGAACGCCAGGGTGGAGACATTGGTGGCCGTGGCCTTCAGCAGAACATACAGCGCCAGGCACAGATAGCCCACCAGCGCCATATTCAGGAAGGTGGCCGCGTAGCCTCCCACCGCGAAATAGTTGGTGGAAATTTTGCTGGGCTGGCTGACGATCTGCCACAGCCCCGTGAACATGGTTCCCCGATCCGGCATACACACCGCGCCGATGAGGAAGGCCGTGGAGAGAAATCCGAAGAGCAGCTTCAGAAAATCGCTCTCGGAAAGGGATTTTATTTTTTTCATGGTTATCTCCTTAAAAAGCAGAACCCCGGAGAAACCGGGGGCCTTTGGGAAACGAAGTGGACAGTTGACAGTGGAAAGTGGACAGTTGTGGTATCCCTTCGGGATACATTGAAATGTTTATCTGCAATACAGCAAATTGGTGTTTGTCGAATACTTGCTGTCATTGCGAGCCAGTGCGCTTAAGTGGCGTGGCAATCCCCCGGTTAGAGGGAAAATGTATCGACAATTGCCCCACAGAGCGGCAAAACCTTGCGATTTTTGGCAGAAATCGTTACCTGGTTCCTCTCAACGGGGGGATTGCCACACCAGTGTGCGCACTGGTTCGCAATGACAGATAATTTTGGACGCGCGCGACAAACACCAATTTGTCGTTTTGTTTGTCCCGAAGGGACTCCTTAACTGTCCACTGTCAACTGTCCACTGTCAACTGAACATTTACGCTTTCTCGGCAGCCTCTACCACGTGCTTCATCAGCACGCTGGTGGTGACCGCGCCCACGCCGCCGGGGACGGGGGTGATGGCCTCCACGATGGGCTCCACTTCCTCGAACACACAGTCGCCGGACATACCGCCCTTGCCCTTGGCGGTGATCTTCTCGGGGTTCCAGTTCATGGAAACATCGATGACCACCTGGCCGGGACGGACGAAGTCCTTCGTCAGAGAGTTCAGCACACCGGCGGCGGACACGATGATATCGGCATTGCGGCAGATTTCCGCGGTGTTCACGGTCTTGGTGTGGCAGATGGTAACGGTGGCGTTCTTCGCCATCAGCATCATGGCAGCGGGCTTGCCCACCACCAGACTCCGGCCGATGACCACCGCGTTTTTGCCCTTGCAGTCGATGCCGTAGTGGTCCAGAATCTCCATGCAGGCGGCGGGGGTGCAGGGGGCGTAGCCCAGGGCCTGACCCTCAAAAACACCGGCGTTGGACATATGGGTCATGGAGTCCACGTCCTTCTTGGGAGCCAGCCGGTTGCAGATCTCGTCCTGGTCTGCCTTCAGGTGCTTGGGCAGGGGACGGAACATCAGCACGCCGTGAACGCTGTCGTCGGCATTGACCTGATCGATGACCGCCAGAACCTCTTCCTTGGTGGCAGTCTCGGGCAGGATGTAATTCTTGACGGCAACGCCCACCTCCTCGGCGCGCTTGGTGGCGCCCTTCTCGTAGCTCAGGTCGGAGGGGTTCTCACCCAGACGGATGATGCCCAGGGTGGGGACAACGCCCTTCTCCCGCAGGGCAGCGGTACGGGCCTGAAGGGAAGCAACCAGCGCTTCGTTAACTTCCTTGCCCAGCAGTCTCTTAGCCATAATTTATTTCCTCCAAATCAGTTTGAAAAGTCCTTTGTTATGAGAGAATTTGCTTTTCGGTTGCACTCAGATGCCTGGCAAATTGGCGTTTAGCGGCTTCGCCGAATTGACAATTGACAATTTCCGCATCCCTTCAGAATTATCAAAAACGCCCAAATCTTACTGTAGGGGAGCCATTCATGGCTCCCGGCGGAAAAATGTTCCGTTATTCTCTGCATTTCGGCGAAAACGTACTGCCCTACGGGAGCCATGAATGGCTCCCCTACAGCATGATCGAAGTGCATCTGAAAACGGTAAACACCAACTTACCGATTATTTTATTTCTTCTTTTTTACTGCCCGAAGCCTGCCTTCACGGTGGTGAAGATCTCGTCGGCAATGGCGCAGTATTTCTTCAGCATCTCGTTTGCCTTGGCATTCATGGCCTCGGCGGTTTCCCGGTTCTTCAGGCTCTTGGTATTGATGAACACGTTGAGGGAAGCAGCCTGGAGGGCGGCCTTGCAGCACACCGCGCCGCAGCCGGCATCGGACACGGCAAGACGGCTGCCCTTGGCGGCGAACACCGCGATGCAGTCGATGGCCTCACAGCACAGTTCCATAATGGCCATGGGGGTGGAGCAGGCGATGATGGTGGCCTCCTCCATGATCTTGTCCCGGTTGGGGTCGTCCTTGGGGATGCCATAGGCCTTGGCCAGGGGCAGGAAGTTCACCTCGTCCGCCTCCACCTGGTCCAGGAGCTTCTTCTGCAGCTCGTCGCACCGGGCCTTCAGGGCCAGAATCTCGTCCTGGACATCGGCATACTTCTTCTTGCCCACGGTGAGGGAGCCCACCATGTTGCCAAGAGCCGTGCCAATGGCGCCCACCAGCGCCGCGGCTCCGCCGCCGCCGGGAGCGGGAGCATCGGAAGAGAGCACCTTCACAAACTCCCGGCAGGTTTCCATTGTCATATCCATAGGGTTTTCTCCTTTTTCTTTTCAAAAATCAGCCAGCGGGGACAAATTGTTGTTTAGCGCACAACCTCAAGCAACAGAAAGCCTTGTCATCCTGAGCGAAGCGCAGCGAAGTCGAAGGATCTTGGCACTGAATTTACCCGAAAGCGAAACAAAATGCGTAGATCCCTCGACTCGCTGCGCTCGCTCGGGATGACAGCCTTTTTGTGTAAACAACAATTTACCTTCCTACCGAAAAAACACAGGCGGGGGCCGCCTGTGCTTTTCGTTGTTAACCAATTAGAACAGTCCGGAGATCTTGCCGTTCTCGTCCACGTCGATGCGCTCGGCGGCGGGCACCTTGGGCAGACCGGGCATGGTCATGATCTCACCGGTGAGGGCAACCAGGAAGCCGGCGCCGGCGGACACCTTCACGTTGCGCACGGTGATGGTGAAGCCTCTGGGCGCGCCCAGCTTGGTCTGATCGTCGGAGAAGGAGTACTGGGTCTTGGCCATGCAGATGGGCATATGATCGTAGCCCAGCTCGGTCAGGGTCTTGATCTGCTTCTCGGCATTGGCGGTGAAGTTCACGCCGTCAGCATGGTAGATCTTCTTGGCAATGGCCTCGATCTTCTCCTTGATGGAGCAGTCCAGCTCATAGGCGAAGGAGAAGTCATTGGGCTGCTCGCAGAGCCGGACAACTTCCTTGGCCAGCTCGATGCCGCCTTCGCCGCCCTTGCCCCAGACCTCGGACAGAGCCACGTTGACGCCCAGCTCCTTGCACTTGGTCTCGATGAGCTTCAGCTCGGCCTCGGTGTCGGTGGGGAAGCGGTTGATGGCCACCACGCAGGGCAGCTTGTAGACGGTGGTGATGTTCTCCACGTGCTGCAGCAGGTTGGGCAGGCCCTTCTCCAGAGCCTCCAGGTTCTCCTTGCCGGTCTCGGCCTTGGGCACGCCGCCGTTGTACTTAAGGGCTCTCGCGGTAGCAACCAGCACCACGCAGCTGGGCTTCAGGCCGGCCATGCGGCACTTGATGTCCAGGAACTTCTCAGCGCCCAGGTCGGCGCCGAAGCCGGCCTCGGTGATGGCGTAGTCGCCCAGCTTCAGAGCGATCTTGGTAGCGGTGACGGAGTTGCAGCCGTGGGCGATGTTGGCGAAGGGGCCGCCATGGACGAACGCGGGGGTGTGCTCCAGGGTCTGCACCAGGTTGGGCTTCAGAGCGTCCTTCAGCAGAGCGGCCATAGCGCCCTGAGCGTTCAGGTCACCGGCGGTGACGGGCTTGCCGGCGTAAGTATAGCCAACCACCAGACGGGCCAGGCGGGCCTTCAGGTCGGTGATGTCGGAGGCCAGGCACAGAACAGCCATGATCTCGGAAGCCACGGTGATGTCGTAGCCGTCCTCACGGGGAGTTCCGTTAACCTTGCCGCCCAGGCCGTCCACCACGAACCGCAGCTGCCGGTCGTTCATGTCCACGCAGCGGCGCCAGGTGATCTGACGGGGGTCGATGCCCAGAGCGTTGCCCTGGTAGATATGGTTGTCGAGCATCGCGGCCAGCAGGTTGTTGGCAGCGCCGATGGCGTGGAAGTCACCGGTGAAGTGGAGGTTGATGTCCTCCATGGGGACGACCTGAGCGTAGCCGCCGCCGGCCGCGCCGCCCTTGACGC
>CALYTB010000147.1 GCA_945486035.1 uncultured Clostridia bacterium | reverse complement strand
TCAACGGTCTTCTTCTGAGTGACGACGCAGGGGCCTGCTTCCACGACGGTCACAGGGATCACCTTGCCGCTCTCATCGAAGATCTGGGTCATGCCCACTTTTTTGCCGATGATTGCTTTCTGCATTTTGGTTTTCTCCTTTTTAATAGGTTATTGGTTGACTTCCGCATTGGGACGAAAGTCAACATGACCCGTCCGCCCGATGCCAGACAGTGCGGGCTGCCGTGATTCCTTGCGGAATTACAGCTTTATCTCAATCTCAACGCCAGCGGGAAGGTCCAGGCTCATCAGCGCCTCGACAGTCTTCTGGTTGGGGTTGAGGATATCGATCAGTCTCTTATGGGTTCTGCGCTCGAACTGCTCACGGGAGTCCTTGTTGACGTGGGGGGACCGAAGGATGGTAACAACTTCCTTCTTGGTGGGCAGCGGGATGGGGCCGGAAACCTGTGCGCCGTTGCGCTTGCCGGTTTCCACGATCTTTGCCGCGCTGGAGTCGATCAGCTGGTGATCATAAGCCTTCAGCCGAATGCGGATCATTTGGTTTGCCATGGTTATGTTTCCTCCTTGAATGTCGTACTCAGTTTTTTTGGCTGGGTACGGTCGAACTTTTGCTGTCCGCGCCGCCGTGCGTATCATTCCGAGCCATGAAAAATGGCCGACCGAGGCCGACCCATCCTTCCGCCCGGCGATATACGCCAGTGCGTACAGAATCGTTCAGCCGCCCGATGACCGGACATACTCCGCGGAAGTTACCGTCTTTCAGACGCAATCTCCCGCATCATCGCAGTGCGCGCGCAGTATTCCCCTACACGCGCCCGATTATGATACCATCCCGAAGCAAATTTGTCAAGTGCAAATTTAGAAGAAATCACAAAGTTTTCTCATAAAATTCAGCGATTTCCCGAAAATTTCCGTGCCCGCTCTGCAGGCAGATAAATTGTTGTTTAGCGCCCCGAAAAACGCTGTCATTGCGAGGAGCGCAGCGACGTGGCAATCCCCCGGTTCTTCCGAGAAGTTCGTAAAACGGGGGTTCCGTCTACGGTAGCGGTCTGAAAAGTTGGGGGATTGCCACGACCAGTCTGCGGACTGGTCTCGCAATGACAGCTCTATTTATGTTGTAAACAACAATTTATCTTTCCGGTCGATTAGTCCCCCAGCTCTTTCAGCTCCATGACGCAGTTCAGCACGGTGGCGGCGCAAAGCTGCAGTTCGCCCAGGGTGATGCCGCCGGGCGTCCCGTAGGTTTCCAGAAGGGTTCCGTCAGGCCGGAAGCTCCGGTCCTCATAGCAGCTCCCCCCGGGCATCAGCACGTTCACCCGGGCGCGGACCCGGTAGGCGTTGTCCCGAAGCTGAGGGAACTCAGGGCTCACGCTGGGCTGCATCCACCAGTCGGTCATCACGTTGCCCCGGTAGCCCCACTCCTGCCGGAGGATGGTCTGCACCAGATCATAATGATAGTGGCCCCAAACGCCGTTGATTTTATTGTAGCTGGTCATGATGTTTTTGGGCGCCGCTTCCTTCACGCAGATTTCGAAGCCCTTCAGATAAATCTCCCGCAGGGCCCGCTGGGACACCACGGAATCATTGAACTGGCGGCGGGTCTCCTGGTTGTTGCAGGCAAAGTGCTTGGGACAGGCGCTGACCCCCTGGCTCTGGATGCCCCGGACCGCGGCAGCGGCGATTTTGCCGGAGACATAGGGGTCCTCGGAAAAATACTCGAAGTTCCGCCCGCACAGGGGATTGCGGTGGATGTTCATGCCGGGAGCCAGCAGCACGTCGCTGCCCCGGTCAACCATCTCCTGCCCCACATGGGCAAAGAGATTCTCCACCAATTCCGTATCAAAGGTACAGGCAAGCAAGGTGCCGATGGGCATCAGGGAGCAGGAATCGTACAGCCGGATGCCGGAGGGGCCGTCGGTGGTAACGACGGGAGGCACGCCCTTGTCCCGGAGGGACTCGGTGACTCCGCCGAAGATACCGGCGTTGCCCCGGGCGCCCCAGGGGTGACCCATGACGTAGGCCCCCCGGGAGATGGCCTCCAGCTCCTCCAGGCTCAGCTGGGCGGTAAAGTCCTCCAGACTGACCCGGCCTTCCTTCACATCCCGGAGCTTCCAGCCCCGGTCGCCGGTGATGGGCTTCCCCTCCGGCAGCGCGGAAAGAATCACGGCGCGCAGATCCTTGGTTTTTGCAGCCGCGGCTCCCTCCCCCCGGTTCCCGTTCACCCGGGTGAGGATGGGGAAGGGCTTCTGTGGCGCGGCGGCCTCGGTAAGCTCCCGGATAACCCGGGTCTGTGCCACGGTGTAGGTGCCAACCTCCCCGGCAGCACGTACATTCTCGCCCACATACAGCCGGTAGTCCCCTTGCAGCAGCACATAGCAGTTTTTGTGCCCGGTATCGCCCCCCTCGTCAAAGGAGCTGAGCCGGTAGCAGTCCGTGCGCAGGGTCAGCTCCTGGCTTTCGCCGGGAGCCAGCAGCCTGGTTTTCCCGAAATCCTGGAGTTCCCGGGCGGGGTTTCCCAGAGCGCCGGAAGGCTTTTCCGCGAAGAGGAACACCGTATCCCTTCCGGGCCGGGAGCCGGTGTTGGTAATCCGCACCCGGTAGGTAAGGGCATCCGGGCCGGGCAGCACCTCCCGGGAGAAGCTGGTGTAGCTGAGGCCGTAGCCGAAGGGATACAGCACCCTCTCCCGGGCGAAGGTCTCAAACCACCGGTAGCCCACATAGATATCCTCGTAGTATTCGTTCCGCTCCAGGCCTCCGAAATGCGCCGCCGAAGGGTAATCGGCATAGGTCATGCCGACGGTATCCGTCAGCCGTCCCGAAGGATTCACTCTGCCGCAGAGAATATCCGCCACCGCGTTGCCGCTCTCCATACCCCCCTGCCAGGCGATGAGTACCGCGCCGAAGGAGTATTCCTTCACGAAGGAAAGGTCCATCACCGCGCCGATGTTCAGCACCAGCACCGCGTTGGGAAAGCTTTCCGTCACCAGCTTCAGCATCTCCCGCTCCCGGGCCGTCAGGTAGAAGCTGCCCTCCTCCAGGGCATTCTCCCGATCCTCGCCGGAGGAGCGGCCGATGACCACCACCGCCTGGTCGGAATCCTTCGCCGCCCGCTCCGTCAGCTCCCGGGTCAGGGGCATTTCCGGGTGGAACCGGGGCCAGGCCCCCCACGCCTCGCCCCCCACGGGATTTTCCGCGCACCAGTGCTCATAGATTTCCGCCAGCTCCCGGTTGACGGTGAGCCCACCGCAGCAGCGCAGGCCCTCCAGCAGCCCCACCTGATAGGGCATATTCACATCGCCGCCGGAGCCGTAGCCGGTGCAGAACCAGTCAATCTGGCACCTGCCGAACACGCTCACCCTGCTCCCCTCCGGGAAGGGCAGCACCCGGTTTTCCAGCAGCACCGCCCCCTGGGCCGCCACGGAGCGCAAAAGCTCCGGCATCCCGGGGGTCACCTTCTTCACCGGATTGTGATGCGCCTGCTCCTGCGCCAGCAGCGCTCCGAGAATTTCCTCTTTGTCCATCTTTCCATATCCTCCATTGATTATAGGCTCAATAAATTGTTGTTTAGCGGCTTCACCGAATTGACAATTGACAATTGACAGTTGACAATTATGGCATCCTTTCAGAATGATCAAAATGCCCAAATCCAACTGTAGGGGAGCCATTCATGGCTCCCGGCGGTACATTGTTCCGATTTCCTCCACATTTCGGCGAAAACGTACTGCCCAACGGGAGCCATGAATGGCTCCCCTACAGCAAGAACGAAGTGCGTTTGAAAAGTGCAAACAACAATTTATCGCAATCCTCTGTCCTTCAAAACAACAGCCCCAGGTTTTGTTTCCAGGTGAGTACCCGCAGCACCGCCGCATCCAGCGTTTCCATGGGAATCCTGCCGGATTGAACCGCCTCCAGCACCGCCTCGTACTGAACCCGGTAGTCCGTGCTGCACAGCAGGTCGTTGCCCGCCAGCACCGCCAGCACCGCGGCCTCCTCCGGGCCGAAGGCATCCGTGATGGCCTGCATCTGCAAATCGTCCGTGACGATCACGCCCCGGAAGCCCATCTCCTCCCGCAGATACCGGTGAACCTCGGCTGACAGCGAAGCGGGCAGCTCCGGGTCAAAGGCCTCCACAACGGTGTGCTCCACCAGCACCGCGCCGCACCCGGCCTCTATCCCCGCCCGGAAGGGAATCAGATCCCACCCCTCCAGCTGCTCCAAACTGCGGCTGTCCCGGGCAAAGCCGGTGTGGGTGTCCGCGTTCTCCCCGTAGCCCGGGAAATGCTTCAGCACACTGCCCAGGCGGCAAACCTTCATGGTTTCCACCGTCCGCCGGACGAACTGGGCGGTAATCTCAGGCTCCTGCCCCAGAGAGCGGCTGTACATAAAGGACCCGGGAGCCATAGCAATGTCGCACACCGGCGCCATGTTCACATGGATGCCCAGGTCGGTAAGCAGCCGGGCCTTTTCTTCCTCGGCGGCAATCACCGCTTCCATCCCGCCGCTTCCGTACAGCTCCCTGGGGGAGGGAAACCGGGCATCCCGGAAGGCGGACCAGCAGCTCACCCGGCAAACGGTCCCCCCCTCCTCGTCCACAGCAAGGAGCATGGGCAGCCCGGAGGCCTTCCGGTAGCTTTCCAGGGTCTCCCGGATGGAATCCGGGGTTTCCCCCTCAAAGTCCCCGCCAAAGAGGATGTAGCCCCCAAGATAATACCGGGCAGCATCCTCCACGGCGTTCTCCCCGGGACACCGGGCCAGAAACAGCTGCCCCACCCGCTGCTCGATGGAGAGCTTGTCCAGGAAAAACCGCAGTGGGTGCACGGGAGCCGCCGCCCGGACGGCTTCCTCCGTTTCCGGGGCGGTTTCCTCCGTTTCCGGAAGCGTGCTCTCCCCGGAAGCGGGCACCTGCTCCTGCTTCGCCCCCGCCCCGGCGCACCCCGCCAGCAGCAGCACCGCCAACAGCAGGCAGATATACCTCATAGCTTCTCCTCTTTCCTCTCAACCCAAACCGAGCGGGAAACGGTAAATTGTTGTTTAGCGGCTTCGCCGAATTGACAATTGACAATTGACAGT
>CALYTB010000146.1 GCA_945486035.1 uncultured Clostridia bacterium | reverse complement strand
CCCCGAAAACTTCCAGTTCATAGGCACCTCCTTGTGTTACTGTATTAGTGCATTAATACAGTAACACAACGATAGGAAATTGTCAAGCATTTTTTCAGCATCGGAACGACAAATTGGTGTTTACAGTTATCAAACGCACTTCGTCCTTGCTGTAGGGGAGCCATTCATGGCTCCCGTAGAGCAGTACGTTTTTGCCGAAGTGCGGAGCAATATCGGAAGATTTCACTGCCGGGAGCCATGAATGGCTCCCCTACAGTAGGATTTAGGCGTTTTTGATCATTCTGAAATGATACCAAAACTGTCAATTGTCAATTGTCAATTCGGCGAAGCCGTTCAAACACTAATTTGTCTGTCTTCCTCGCTCTGGGAAAGGGGGTTGAAGATTGGGGTATTTATGGTATAATGAACAAAAACCGTTGGGAGGCGGATGCTATGACACAGATACAGGTGAACTATTTTTTGAAAACCTGCGAAACCGGGAATATCGCTTCGGCGGCGGAGGCGCTGTTTGTGTCCCGATCTGCTATTTCCCGGGCCATTTCCGACATGGAGCGGGAGCTCCAGGCGGAGCTGTTTGCCCGGACAAAAACCGGTGTGGTGCTGACGGAAGCCGGACGAATGACCTATCAGACCCTGCAGAATATCCAGGGTTGCTACGCGGGGCTCTCCGAGCGGCTGCAGCTGCTCCGCCACGGGGCGCTGACCCGGCGGATTCGGGTGGGCATTACCCCCACCAATGCCATCCGGCTCTACGACCGGTATTTCCGGGACTACCTGCGGGAGTACCCGGGCACGGAGCTGTCCCTTACCGAGGAGGCAGCCTCCCGGTGTATGGAGCTGCTGTCCCGCAGGGAGATTGACGTGGCCTTCGTCCCTGCCAGCGAGAAAACCGCGGTGGATCAGGATTCCGATCTGGTGCGTGTCCCCCTTTACCGCAACCGGATTGTGCTCTGGGTCAACAGGGACTCTCCCTTTGCGGGCAGGGAGGAGCTGGATGTGTACAACATTCTCGACTGCCCGCTGGGATTCCTGCTGGCTCCCATGCCCATGGAGGATGCCCTGATCAGCTGTTTCGAAATGTACGGCAAAAAGCCCAATGTGACGGTGCGCACCTCCTCCATCCGGCTGCTGCGGCAGATGGTTCTGGACGGTCAGACCTGCGCCGTGGTGCCCGACGACCTGTTCCCGCCGGATGACAAACTGAAGGCGGTGCGGCTCAGCTTCTTCCCGGAGTGCAACAACAGCATGGTCTGGAACCGTCTGGACCCCTGCTCGGGAGCGGTGCTGGAGTTTTTGGATTTTGTACGTGCCAAGGCGGAATAAAATGCGCGCGCATGGGCCCGGGTTGCGGGCCGGGCGAAAAATTTTTGCTTGCCGGGGGACGCTCCGGATTACCTGTCATTGCCATGAAAAACGCTGTCATTGCGAACCAGTGCGTGCACTGGCTCGCAATGACAGCAAGAACGTACAAACACCAATTTTGCCGCGCTGCTTACGAAGGCGGTGGCCTTAAAGTGGGTGATGCGGATACATATTGTATATATTGCACAAAAACGGTGTTCTTTATTGTCATGCGTTGGTATTTTGTGACGCTGTGTTCTCATTTTGTTGCTTTTGAATTCCTTATGTCCATGCTAAGATAGTATCATCCACCGAAGCTTCCTTCTCGCGGGAGGAGGCAAATATATAGAAAAGAGGATGGTACCATGGCAAAGTCTAAAAACACGTCGTACTACATCTGGTGCGCCGTATCCCTGTGCTTCATGTTCCTGTTCCGTGTGATTGTTCCGCCCTTCGCGGGAATCACGCCGGAGGGCATGACCGTTCTGGGTGTCTTCTTCGGCGTTCTGATCGCCACCGTTGCCACCGGTGAGACCTTCTGGCCCGCCGTGCTCGGCCTGTTCGCCCTGGTTTGGGGCCAGTTCGCCAAGGGCAGCGCCCTGCTGGGCACCTGGTTTGGCGATACCACCATCCAGCAGATCATTTGGGTTATGGCTCTGACCGGCGCCGTCACCGATTCCGGCGCTGTCAACGTCCTGGCCCGTAAGATGATGAAGCTGAAGGTCATGCGGGGCAACCCTGTCCGGTTCCTGGCCATCTACTTCCTGCTGGTTATGGTCTGCGCCGCTCTGGTCAGCTCCCCCACCACCATCATCCTGCTGTTCTTCCCCATCGTGGACTCCATCGCTGAGGTCTGCGAGATCAAGGAAGATTCCGATCTGAAGCGGGAGCTGCTGCTGGGCACCTACATCTCCGCCATGGGTGCTTATGTGCTGCCCTTCAAGGGCATCCACCTGTCCTCCATCGCCCTCATCAACGGCATTCTGGAGGCCAATGGCCTGTCCTTCAACAATGGCGCTTACCTGGTCACCGCGACCCTGGTCGTGATGCTGTTTGTTGCCGGCTTCATCGCTTTCATCCGCTTCGTCTGGAAGACCGACCTGACTCCTCTGAAGAACTTCGACTTCGAGAAGATGGGCATCAAGGAAGAGGATACCAAGATGAACAAGCGCCAGATCATCCTGCTGTGCGCGATGCTGTTCGCCATTTTGTTCCTGCTGGCCAGCATGATCATCCCCAAGGGTTCCCCCATCCTGGACTACTATAACCGCATCGGCAATGTGTGGATCTGGATCATTGTCTTCGGCGTGCTGAGCATGTGCCGTGACAAGGACGGCAAGCCCTTCATCAACGGCGTCAAGCTGCTCCAGAGCAAGACCATGTGGGGCATCGTGGCCGTGGCCGGCTGCTTCACCATCTGCGGCAGAGCCATCGCCTCCGACGACTACGGCATCAAGGCCGCCATCGCCGGCGTTCTGAATCCCATCATGGGCAACTCCAGCTGGCCCATCCTGGTCATCCTGTGTGTGGTGATCTCCACTGTGTTCACCAACTTCACCAACGGTATGCCCGTCAGCTTCACCATCAACTCCATCTGCATCCCCATGGCGGTCATTCTGGAGCAGCAGGGCACCGTGTGCGCCTCTGTTCTGGCCGTGGCCAGCATCCTGGGCGGCATGTGCGCGTTCCTGACCAACGGCGCCATCGCTTATGCGCCGCTGCTGCTTGGCCGTAAGGAGATGACCACCAAGTTCGTCTGGACAAAGGGCGTGGTGACCAACGGAATCTTCGTTATGGCGGCAAGCCTGCTGTGCATCATCTTCGGCTACGTCTTCGCGTAAACCAACCAGATAAATACACCGTTTCACCCAAAATCGTCCCGGCATTTCCTGGAAATGCCGGGACGTAACAAAAGAAAGGATAATCTATGAGCGAGCAGAAATTGACCTATCTGGAGCAGAGCTCCGAAATTCCCGTTTACGACCAGTGCGACATTCTGGTGGTGGGCGGCGGCGCTGCCGGACACTCCGCGGCCATCGCGGCAGCCCGGGCCGGCGCAAGGAACATCATCCTCATGGAGCGCTACGGCTACATGGGCGGCGATGTCACCGGCGGCTACGTGATCATGGTGCCCAACCTGAGCTGGTATAACAAATCCTTCGTCCGGGGCTTGCAGGAGGAGTGGTTCACCCGTCTGCAGAAGATTCCCGGCGCAGTCCGGGCGCCCTCCCTGGAGGAGATCGGCCAGACCGATCCGCTGAAGCTGTACTCCTGGAGCGCCATCCATGACTGTGTCAGCCGGGGCGGCTTCGGCGGGTGCAAGCCCTCCCAGCTGGTGCGGGCGGTGTATTTTGAGCCCAATCAGCTGAAGATCGAAATGGACAAGATGCTCCTGGAGCATAAGGATTCCATCCGGGTACTGTGCCACAGCATGGGCACCCGTCCCATTGTGGAGGACGGCGTCATCAAGGGCGTGATCTTCGAGAGCAAGGAGGGCCGCAAGGCTATTCTGGCCAAGGTGGTCATCGATGCCACCGGCGACGGCGACATCTATGCCCGGGCCGGCGCCTCCCACGAAACCCTGGCCGACGCGGAGTGCCGCTCCAGCACCACCGCTCTGGTGTGGCGTATCGGCGGCTGCGATTGGGCCGCCTTCCACGAGTGGAAGAATGCCCATCCGGATCTGGCCAATGCCCTCCGGGCCCAGCTGCCCAAGATCGCGGGATTCCGGGCCATGCCTCTGGCCTCCAATCAGAATGATGTGTGCTGGATCAACAACTGGCATGCCAACCGGGACTGCACCGTCATCAAGGATCAGACCGAAACCGAGATGAATACCCGCAACACCATGCGCGATGTGCTGGAATACCTGCGGGAGACCGTCCCCACGGCCTTCGGCAATGCCTACCTCTACGACATCGCGCCCCAGCTGGGCACCCGGTGCAGCCGCCGTCTGAAGGGCGAGTACGTCATGAGCGCCAACGACTTTGCCTTCGCCATCGAGCATGACGATGTCATCGCCTGGCACTCCACCATCTGCCAGATCAACGACTGCGGCCCCGTGGAAATCCCCTACCGGGCCATCCTGCCCAAGGAAGTGGAGAATCTGCTCTGCCCGGGACGTCACCTCTCCGCCGACAACGTGGCCATCGACTGGCTGAACCTGATTCCCCAGTGCGTGGGCACCGGTCAGGCCGCGGGCGTAGCTGCCGCGGTGGCTGTGGCCGACGGAACCACCGCCCACACTGTGGACATCCGCAAGGTGCAGGATATTCTGGTGGATCAGGATGTGCCCCTGCCCCGCAATGAGAAGTTCCGGGCCAAGGATCCCAGCTATGAGCAGTTTGTGGAGGAGCATCAGCACGGACTGTACACCGACATGGCCAAGAAGGCCGCCGAGGAGGCCCAGAAGCAGGGCGGCGAGACCCTGGGCAAGTTCCGGCAATGGTAAACAGGGTGCCTCAGACCCCGCCCCCGGAGGAAACGCTCCGCCCGGATAGCGAACCGTCCCGGCAGAACCAGGAAGCGCCCCGGCTCAGCGCCGACTACTTCAGCAAGCTGGTGCGCCAGCCGGAGTGCGTCACCAAGGGCACCTGCAACGGCTGCGGAAGATGTGAACATTGACTTTCCGCCCCTCCGGCATCCGGAGGGGTGGTCTGTTCAATTGACAGGGAAAGGCACAGACAAATTGGTGTTTAGCGGCTTCGCCGAATTGACAATTGACAATTGACAGT
>CALYTB010000145.1 GCA_945486035.1 uncultured Clostridia bacterium | reverse complement strand
CCGCCTACGAGCAGGTCATGGCCGCCGTATCCGATTTTGAGAAGGGCAATATGCGGCTCAGCGTGGTGCTTGCCAGCCTGGATACCCACTAAGGAGGAACGCGAAATGTGTCTTTCTACCGTATACAAAAATCAACTGAATCCCGAGTCCGTTATCATGCGCAACGTCATGACCATTGAGTGCAAGGACGGCCTTGTGATCCTCACCGACCTGATGGAGCGTCAGAGCTTTGTGGAGGGAACCCTGGAAAAAGCCAACCTGGTAGACGGCTATGTAATCGTCAAGGCCGCCGAAGCCTAAAAGCTCCAATCCCCCTCATGCTTTTTCAAAAGCGTTCATTTCAGCCAGGCGGCAATTGTAGTATGGTGAAATCAACGCTGTCATTGTCATGAAAAATGCTGTCATTGCGAACCAGTGCGCACACCGGCGTGGCAATGACAGAAAACTTGAGACGATGCTGACAAACAACAATTTGTTTAGCTTACTAAAACCGATAGTCTGATGACAGCATATACTTGACAAACAACAGTTCAGGTTATCGTTTCGAAACCATTCATCTCCCCACCATAACGGAGGAACATTATGAGGCTACGGATTAAACAGCGGCTCATATCCAATTTAGACAGTTACGACATCTTCAACGAGTCTGGCGAAACAGTATTTACGGTAAAGAGCAAATTCGCCAACGGTCACTATCTGAGAATCTACAACGCCGCGGGCCAGGAGCTGGGCAGTGTCCGGGAGCGGATGCTGACCTTCCTGCCGAAATTCGACCTGTATATCGCCGACCGCTGCGCCGGCCACATTCAAAAGGAATTCACCCTGTTCAAGCCCAGTTTCCGTCTGGATTTCAACGGCTGGAAAGTCGTGGGCAACTTAATGGAGTGGGATTATAACATTCTCGATGCCTCCGGCCGACCCGTTGCCTCCATCTCGAAGGAGATCCTGAAGTGGACGGACACCTATGTCCTGGACATCGCCGAGGAGCGGAACGCGCTGTATGTGTTGATGGTCGTCCTGGCCATCGACGCGGAAAAATGCAGCCGCAGTTAACACAGCGTTAACAGCCTGCCACGAAAACGATGCTTATGCGTTTTGTACGGAGAATTGCGGCCGGGTAACTGTTTCGCAATCATCATGTGCATACGCACCACGGTAAACGAGAAACGCCGTCATCCCCAGCGGAGCGAAGCGGAGTCGAGGGAGCTTGGCGCTGAATTAACTGCAAATAGAAACGAAATGCGCAGATCCTCTGACTCCGCTTCGTTGCGCTCAGGATGACACGCGTTTTGCGTTTTTCATAGCAGAAACAGCATCTTCTTTTTCGTATGCTTCTAATTCCATCAAACAGGCCAACGCCACGAACGGCGTTGGCCTGTTATTTTCAAATCAATATCCCATTGCAATGGTCAATCTCGTGCTGGATAATCTGGGCTGTCCAGCCTGTAAAGGTTTTCAGGCGGGTATGGAACTCCATCGTCTGATACCGAACCTTGATTTTCTCAAAACGCCTGGTTTTCCGCGGCCCGCCCAGCAGAGATAGACAAGCCTCCTCAGTCTCATACTCCCCCGCGTATTTGACAATCTCCGGGTTCAGCATAACCATATCCGAACCCCCATTGTCAAACACGATGATCCGCTTGCACTCCCCAATCATATTCGCGGCCATGCCCACGCAGGTCTTACGGTGGGCGGCCAGGGTATCCAGCAGGTCCCGGGCCGTCTGAAGATCCCCTTCCCCGGCAGGCACGGACTTTCTTCCCAAAAGAAGCGGGTCATGAATTACCTCTCTGACCATGGCTTCCCCTCTCGCCTACAGAATCGCGGAGCCGCCGGTGATGATCCAGGCCGCCATAGCCGCGATTGTAAGGGCTCCGGTGTAGACATTGCCGGTTCTGCGGTAAATGTAGGTTCCCAGCAGGCTGAATACCAGTACCTGGGGCACGAATACAATGAGAATGCTCATAAAGGGGCCGCCAAAGGTCGATCCGAACAGCAAATCCGCCCCCGGTCCAATTCCCGCGAAGAAGGGAATATACTCAATCAATACGATGATCAGTACGCCCCCGATCATCAGCAGGGCACTGCGCCACCAGCAGGACAGGAAGCCCTTGGCACCTTTTTCATAGGTAGCCTGGGTCCGCATTCCGGCAAAGATTTTGCTGTTGTTCAGCAGGAAGAACAGGGCAAAGAACGGGAAGTACACCAAGAACTGACCAAAGCGCTCCAAGCTGAAGGTTTTGAAGAAGGGCCAGATGAAGCGGAAATCCAGCTGAAAAAGCAGCTGGCACACCGCCACCAGTACATACATCAGCCCAACCATGCAGACCGACAGCAGCGCGCCCTTACCGAAGAGCCTCCAATCGATTCTGTCCGCGTGCTCCGGGCCCGAGAAGCCCAGGTCGCTCCATACGCCAACCCCCTGCTTCTTTCCCCGGCGAATCCTGGGCCAGGTGGTTGCCAGCATAATCACGATCAGCAGCAGATACCAGCACAAAAACCCGTCGCCGATGGTCATCCGGAATACCGACTCCGGGAACGGGAACAAAGCATGCCCCAGCTGGGTCATGAAGGGGAAGGTCACCCCCGCCAGCAGAACGGTAATGCCCGCGTTCTTCCACCAGCGCCGCTTGGGGAGAATTCCCTCCCGGGAAGGAAGCTGCCGGGCAACGTATCCAAAGAAGGGGGTCCGCAGCAGCAGCTCCATCAGCGGCAGCATGGCGGCAATGGCCATCAGCATGGCAGCGAAAACCAGAACCTCCTTGGTCATGTAAACCTGATCCGAGGACGGCAGTTCTTTTTCAAAGCCGATGCTCTGATCGAACCAGTCCAGCGCGGCTGCAAGGCCCTTGCTGTCGTGGGTTGTCAGGCGGTGGTTGGTAGCCAGCAGCTCCATCCGCCGGGCAGTGCCCTCCCGGAAGCTGCCGAAGGTGGTGTTCCATGCCGCCTGCGCATTGTCGCAGCCCAAAAACTCCGCGCGCAGATCGCTGTGGAGCAATTCCTCCGTCAGAAAGCTCTGATAATCCCGGAAATAGCTGAATTCGTCATATTTCGCCTGGAGCAGCAGCACATTGTTGAAATAGATTCGCTCCGA
Source organism: uncultured Clostridia bacterium (assembly GCA_945486035.1). GTDB lineage: Bacteria > Bacillota > Clostridia > Oscillospirales > Oscillospiraceae > Faecousia. The sequence goes on along the minus strand of CALYTB010000145.1, from coordinate 2,016 downwards.
ATCATAGGCGCTCTTACGGAACAGCTCCCCGCACTGGAGCACCGTGGCCTTGGGCGTAATATCCACCCCCGCGTCATTGGTTGCTCCCGCATAGGCGGCGGCCACCGACCAACTGGACCAGGTTCCCATGGAGTGGCCACTGAGCGCCAACCGTCCGGGATCCACATTGTCCATGGCGGCCAGCGCAGCATACGCCGCGATTCCTCCGCAGGAGCTGTCGGAAATGGTATTTCCGGCGCTGTCCGACGTGTAACGCTCATCAAAGAAGGAAAGGTTTGAGAAATTCATCAAAAGCCGATAGCGCTTGCTTCCGCCGACTTCCACAAAGGTGCCGTCCTGGACACTGTCCTGTCCGAAATTCACCTTGACCCTTTGATTCACATACCCTCGCTTCAGCAGCCCCACCTGGCTGTCACCGTGGCCGTACTCATCCAGGGACATGACCACAACACCCCGGCGGGCCAGCTCAATGGCATAAGCCGCACAGGTTTCATGGTCATTCTGATATCCGTGCAGCAGCAGCACACCGGGCGCGGGATTCCCGGCGGTGGCATTGTCGGGAACGTACAGCTTGTAGCTCAGTTCCCCTGCATCTGTATCCAGGGTCCCCCGGGATACGGCCACGTTTCCATGATCCGTCTGAATCCCATGCGCAATGCACATGCATCCAAACACGGCAATGATCAGCCCAAGCAGCAGCGCGAAAAGGCGTATAACCGGTGTTTTCATAACCAATCCTCCTTCAGGCAGATTCCCTCACACTGATTATACCTTCCGCTTCGGGAATAAACAATTCATGCTTTCTCCAAAAGGATCCCGGTGCGTTTGGTGAATTTTTCCGGCTTACGCAGTCGCGTACAGCCCATAGACCCGATACAGCGCCAGCATGTTCTGCAGCTCCAGCCTTCTTCCCATCAGCTGGCGGTAGGTAGCGGTTTTTTCCTTGCCTGCTTCCTTGAGTACGCCCATTTTCGCCACGGTAGAATCGTATTCGGTCCTCACGGCCGTGAGCATTCGCTCAAAGGCTTCCAATCTGGCTTCCTTTTCCATTTCCTGTCTCCTTTTACTCCCCGATTTTCATTTCGGGCATACATCGGCCATCGTCCGCGTGCACAGCGCACAACCGTTTTTCGGTATCATACCACACCCTTCCCGGCATTGCAACCAGCCTGCAAAGCATTCTGACAGCTTGCGCGGTATCCTTTCAGAGCCCCCTGTCCAGAATTCTTCCGTCCGTGGAAATGGTGGTCACACTCCAGGGAATGCACTTTCCGCAATTGACCAGGGCCTGCTTTACGGCGTTCTCAATGCCGCCGCAGCAGGGCACCTCCATCCGTACGACTGTGACACTGGCAATGTTGTTGTTTTTGAGGATCTCGGTGAGCTTCAGCGCATAATCCACCGAATCCAGCTTGGGGCAACCCACCAGGGTAATCCGCCCCCTGATGAAGTCCTGATGGAAATTGGCATAGGCATAGGCCGTGCAGTCCGCGGCAATCAGGAGCTTCGCCCCGTCAAACCAGGGCGCGTTTACGCTGGCCAGCTTTATCTGAACCGGCCACTGCCGCAGCTGGGACTCCTGAAGCCCGCAAACCGATGCCGGAGCTTCCTGCCGGCGGATGACCTTGGCCGTGGAACCCGGACAGCCGCAGGGAAGCTTTTCCTTTTCCGCTTTCGCCGCCAGCACCGCGGCCTCGTTGTAGGCATCCGCCTCCCGCTCTGCAAACCGAATGGCTCCCGTGGGGCAAGCCGGCAGACAGTCCCCCAGGCCGTCGCAGTAATCGTCCCGCATCAGCTTTGCCTTTCCGTCCACCATAGCGATGGCCCCCTCATGACACGCCTGCGCGCAAGCCCCGCAGCCGGTGCATTTGTCCTGATCGATTTCAATAATTCTCCGAATCATGGTAATTCCTCCTGTATTTCATAAAAAATCCGTTCTTCTCCATCAGAAAGACCTGTACGGTAAATTGTTGTTTATCTAAGAAACGCTGTCATTGCGAGCCAGTGCGCACACTG
>CALYTB010000144.1 GCA_945486035.1 uncultured Clostridia bacterium | reverse complement strand
CAACCGGGGGATTGCCACACCAGCGTGCGCGCTGGTTCGCAATGACAGGTAATTTGGAACGCACACTTTCAAACAGCAATTTTTCTTCTCCCAACGCAGCCGGAACGCGGTGCGTTTTTCACCGCGGGCCCGCTTTTCCCCGAAAAAAGCCCGTCGGCCTCTTTATTTCCCGGGCGGAAGCTGGTATAATGGGTGGGAATTTTGGCATGGAAATGAATTCCAACCCAAAAACGGGCCAGGGAACCGTCGCGCAATCCCCGGCAGCAGGAAAAAGGAGGCAGCTATGAAATATGGCTTTATCGGCTGCGGAAATATGGGCGGCGCCATCGCCCGGGCCCTGAGCCGCAGCACCAGGGATATCTATCTCACCGACCGCTCCGGCAGAGCAGCGGGCCTGGCTGCGGAGCTGGGCTGCGCCTACACCGATTCGCAAACCATCGCCCGGGAATGCGACCGGATTTTCCTGGGGGTGAAGCCCCATATGATGGCCGGGGTTCTGGAACCTCTGGCTCCCATTCTGGCCCGGCGGGAGCCCCTGCTCATCACCATGGCAGCAGGTCTGACCATGGCGCGGATTCAGGAGCTGGCGGGAACATCCCTGCCGGTAATCCGGATTATGCCCAACACCCCCACCGCCGTGGGGAAGGGCGTGATTCCCTACTGCCGGAATGCTCTGGTTCCGGAAGAAGTGCTCTCCGACTGGGTCCGGGACATGGGGCCCTGCGGCCTGTTGGACCCCCTGGAGGAAAATCTGCTGGATGCGGCCAGCGCCCTGTCCGGCAGCGGCCCTGCCTATGCCTATGTGCTGCTGGAGGCTCTGGCGGACGGAGCCGTGGCCTGTGGTCTGCCCAGAGCCAAGGCCATGGACTATGCCGCCGCAACCCTCTCCGGCGCGGCAGAAATGTACCTGAGCACCCACACCCATCCCGGCGCCCTGAAGGACGCGGTCTGCTCCCCCGGGGGCAGCACCATTGCGGGAATCCGGGTACTGGAGCAGCGCGGCTTCCGAAGCGCCGCCATGGACTGCGTAACGGCGGCTTATGAAAAAAACAAAGAATTGGGGAAATCGTAATATGGAATACAGAACACTTGGAAAAACCGGCCTCACCGTATCACGTCTGGGCTTCGGCGGCATTCCCATCCAGCGCATTGACCGGGAGGGCACCCGGGAGCTGATGCAGCTGCTGAAGGAGTCCGGCATCAACTACATCGACACCGCCCGGGGCTACACCGTCAGCGAGGAATACCTGGGCTACGGCCTGGAGGGCATCCGGGAGGATTTTGTTCTCGCCACCAAGAGCATGGCCCGGACCGCCCAGGCCATGGCCGCGGACATTGACACAAGCCTTCGCAATCTTCGCACCGATTCCATTGACCTGTACCAGCTGCACAACCCCAGTCTTGCCCAGCTGGAGCAGGTGATGGCCCCCGGGGGCGCTCTGGAGGCCCTGCAGGAGGCCCGGCAGGCGGGAAAAATCCGCCACATCGGCCTCACCGCCCACTCGGCCCAGGTTTTCGCCAGAGCCCTGGAGCTTGACTGGGTGGAGACTGTCATGTTCCCCTACAACATCGTGGAGAATCAGGGGCAGGCGCTGATTCGCCAATGCGCCGAAAAGAACGTGGGCTTCATCGCCATGAAGCCCCTGGCAGGCGGCGCCATTGAAGACGCGGAGCTTGCCATGCGCTTCCTGGCGGCGGACCCGGATGTCACCGTAGCCATCCCCGGCATGGCGAGCCCCGGAGAGCTTCGCCAGAACCTGTCCGCCTTCTCCCGGACGGAAGCCCTAACCCCCGAGGAGCTTTCCCGATGCCAAGCCATCCGGGATTCCCTGGGAACCCAGTTCTGCCGCCGGTGCAACTACTGCGCCCCCTGCTCCCAGGGCATCTCCATCCCCAACGTATTCCTGTTTGAGGGATATCTGTCCCGGTATGGCCTGGCCGACTGGGCCAGAAGCCGCTATAACGCCATGGAGAAAACCGCCTCCGACTGCATCGGCTGCTGTGTCTGCGAAAGCCGCTGCCCCTACAATCTGCCCATCAGTAAGATGATGCGCGCCGCGGCAGAGAAATTCGGAAAATAACCGGCAGTCTCCGCAAACCCAAAAACATCCTTTTCACAGGCTCTCAACCAATTCCCCCGCGCCCCGGAGATACCGGGGCGCGGGGGAAATATTATTTCGGGATGGTGATGGTCAGAACAATCTGGCTGTCGGTTTCCCGGCGCTCGGAGACCGCGCCGATGCCGGACAGCTGTATTCTCGCCAGCGACTGAGTTAAACTGTTCAGGAAGGCCGCCACATTGGCCTTGTCCGTCTTATCCCGGGGCTGGGCCAGAAGGGAGGCGACATAGCTTTCCGTCCGGGCCACGCTCATTCCCTGGCGGGAAATCTCAGCAATGGCCCGCAGCTTCGTCTGCTCGTCCGGCAGCTTCAGCAGCGCCCGGGCATGGCGCTCCGTCAGCTCCGCCTGGCGCAGGGCCTCCAGAACCGGCTCCGAATGGCGCAGCAGCCGCAGCTTGTTGGCCACGGCGCTCTGGCTCTTGCCCAGGAGCCTGGCGGTTTGCTCCTGGCTCATGTTGAACTGCCCCATAAGCCGGGAAATCCCCTGGGCTTCCTCCACGAAGTCCAGGTCCTGCCGTTGGAGATTCTCCACCATGGCCGTCATGCCCGACTCCCGGTCATCCATCTGCATCAGGATGCAGGGCACATCCGTCAGCCCCGCCATCTGAGCTGCCCGCAGCCGCCGCTCCCCGCAGATCAGCTCGTAGCCGCCCTCCCTGCGCCGGACGGACAGGGGCTGGAGAATTCCGTGGCGGAGAATGGATTCGGAAAGTTCCTTCAGGGCTTCCTCCCGGAATACCCTCCGGGGCTGGGCCGGATTGGGGCGGATGGAGCGGACGGGTAAGAAGACAACCCGACCGGTTTCCATATAGGTTTTCAGCTTCTGGCATTGCATTGCCCTTCCTCCCTTGGTGCGATGTAGATTTATTGTACGGCTGCCCAAAAGGGAAAACCAGCGAATCCGGCGGCAAACCCCGGCAAACTATCCGACACCGTTCCCCCCAAACGCATCCCACCCTTTCCCGGTAAACAGACAAATTGGTGTTTGACAAATATTCGCTGTCATTGCGAGCCAGTGCTCACACTGGCGTGGCAATCCCCCCGATGAATGGAACCATGTAACGATTACTACCAAAAATCGCGACGTTTCCCACACTGTAGAGCAATTATCGAGACATTTCCCCTCTAACCGGGGGATTGCCACACCAGGCTGCGGCCTGGTTCGCAATGACAGGTAATTTGGGATGCAGCCTGATAAACACCAATTTGTCGGTTTGCTGAGTAAAACAGATAAGCACATTTAAAATAATCTTCCGGAACCTATTTACATTTTCGGGAAATTGTGTATAATAAGCGCGAACAGAGTAGGAGACCCTGCGTTAAGTGCCACCGGGACGGGGAGTTGCCCGGAGGACGAAGGACGCGTTCCACGATGGGGTCACCGCACCCGCTGTTGCATATAGGACACCCTCCTTTATGTAGCAACGATACTCGGTCGGGCGAACGGTCGGCTGTGTTACGGCTGCTTTCCCCACGGGTGTTTCGGACTGAAATGGCTCCCCCGGCTTATGCCGTGGGGATTTTTTCATTTCCGGCCCCGGGGAAGCTGACGGCCCGTCGTCGCTCTATTAAAAAGGAGGGTCACATTATGACCAAAGTACCAAAATCAAGAAACCTCTACAAAACCCCCTTTTCCAAGGCCTACTGGCGGGATGCCGCCCTGGAGCTGAAGGACACCAAAATGCTGGTGTTCGCTGCCCTGATGATCGCCCTTCGGGTGGCGCTGAAGCTGGTGTACATCCCCCTGGCTCCCAACCTGAAGATCAACACCGCCTTCATCGCCAACGCCATGGGCGCCATGGTCTTCGGCCCGGTGGTGGGCATCGTGGCCGCCGTGGCTTCGGATGTGCTGGGCGTGCTGCTGTCCGGGGATACCTATTTCCTGCCCTTCGTGCTGACGGAAATCGCGGGCAGCCTGATTTTCGCCCTGTTCCTGTACCGGGTGAAGCTCACCCCCACCCGGGTGATGCTGAGCCGGTTCTGCATCTGCCTGTTCGTGAACATTCTGCTGCAGACCCCGCTGATGATGCTCTACTACCAGCTCATGATGGGCGGCAAGCTCTATGTGCTCACCGTGCCCCACATTCTCAAGAACCTGTTCATGTTCCCCATTGAGTCCGTGGTGCTGACCCTGTTTTTGTCCGTGGTGCAGCCCATTACCTACCGGATGGGCCTGACCTACTCCCCCGATCATGCCCTGAAATTCAGCAAAAAGCAGATTGCCATGCTGGTGCTGCTGTTTGTGTTCGGCACCGGCTGTGTCACCGGATACTTAAGCTACCACTACCAGAACACCTCTCTGACCACCGGCTACTCCGCCCAGGAGGTGGTGGATCAGAACAAGGCCATGCAGGAGATCATCGTGGAGGAAACCGGCGGTGTGGACGGCCCCTCCGTGTCCGTCATCGAGTCCGCCTACAAGCAGTTTATGGGCAGCGAGGTCACCTATACCGTGGCCTACTATGCCGTGGACTCCGAAAAGGTGGAGGGAGCGGAGGCCATGGAGAAGCTCTGGTCCCTGAAGAAGACCCCCGCCTCCAAGCACGAGGCGCTGACCCGCATGGGCACTGCCGTCATCCGGCGCAACGAAAAAACCGGAGAAATCCTGTCCTTTGAATACACTCCCGAAGCCTGATTTTTCAGCGGCGCGCCATAGGTGCGCCGCTGAATCCGTTTCTGGTCCAGGTGTAGAAATTTCCGGTCGTTATTTTGTAAAATCTTACCAAAATATGGATTTATATTTGCTTTTTCCCGATGCGCGTGCTATACTGTATGGGCGTTATCATCCAGAGTGCAAAAATGCAAAAAATCAGGCGAATTTGGAACGTCTGAACAGGCAACCGCCGGGGGGAAACGGCCCTTCGGGGTGTCTCAAAATTGAAAGGGGTATGCAAATGTCTCACAAGTACGTCTATCTGTTTACCGAGGGCAACGGCTCCATGCGGGAGCTGCTGGGCGGCAAGGGCGCCAACCTGGCCGAAATGACCAACATCGGTCTGCCTGTCCCCCAGGGCTTCACCATCACCACCGAGGCCTGCACCAAGTACTA
>CALYTB010000143.1 GCA_945486035.1 uncultured Clostridia bacterium | reverse complement strand
GGAGCCATTCATGGCTCCCGGCGGTACATTGTTCCGATTTGCTCCACATTTCGGCAAAAACGTACTGCCCCACGGGAGCCATGAATGGCTCCCCTACAGCAAGGACGAAGTGCGTTTGAAAAGTGTAAACAACAATTTCTGTCTGCTATCTGGCCTCACAGCGCCTTCAGCACGGCCAGCAGGAACCGCCAGGTGCGTTCGGTGGAGGCAATGTCCAGCTTCTCCCGGCTGGTGTGGATGTCGTGCATCTGGGGCCCGATGGAAACGCAGTCCAGCCCGGGCAGCTTCTCCCCCAGCAGGCCGCACTCCAGCCCCGCGTGAATGGCCAGCACCTGGGGCTCCTTGCCGAACATCTCCCGGTAAATACGCACCATGATATCCCGCAGATGGGATTCCTTCCGGTACTCCCAGGCGGGATACTCGCCCATCTGGGAATAGGTGCCCTCATGGAACTCGGCCAGGGCCCGGAGCTTCTCCAGCAGCTCCTGCTTCTCCTGATTCACGGAACTGCGGACGGAGAAGGTGGCGGTAAACCGCTCGCCCAGCTTGGCAATGCCCAGATTCAGGCTGGTCTGTACCAGGCCCGGCATCTCCTGACTCATGGCCTGGACCCCGTTGGGCACGGAGCACAGCAGGGCAATCACCCGGGCGGTGTCCTCGGTGGACAGGCTGTTGCCACCCAGGGCATCCACGTCAAAGGCCTGCACCACGGCCTCCGGCTCATCGTACCGCTCCCGAATCTCCTGCTGAAGCTCCTGGGCCACGGAGTTGATCCGCTCCAGCTGGATGCCCATGGCAACCAGGGTGGCCTGACAGGACCGGGGGATAGCATTGTCCTTGGAACCGCCGGAGAAGGAGGTAAGCCGCAGCGGCATCAGCTTCTGAATCCGGCTCATCAGCTCGCCCATGACCTTGTTGGCGTTGGCCCGGTTCTTGTGAATCTCCGCGCCGGAATGGCCGCCCTGCAGGCCGTCCACCACCAGCCGGATGCAGGGGCCGTACACCGCTTTCCGATCCGCCCCCAGGCAGATGGTGGCGGTGGCGCCGCCGGCGCAGGATACGGTGAAAACCCCCTCATCCTCAGAGTCCAGGTTGATGAGCGTTCTGCCCTTCAGCATGGACAGGTCGATGGTATCCGCCCCCAGCATACCGATCTCCTCATCCACGGTGATGATGATTTCCAGCGGCGGGTGGGGAATGGTTTTATCCGCCAGCAATGCCATGGAGTAGGCCAAGGCAATGCCGTCGTCGCCGCCCAGGGTGGTGCCCCGGGCAAAGACATGGACACCGTCATGGGTCACGTCCAGGCCGTCCTTAGCCATATCCAGGGGAATGGCTGCGTCCTTCTCGCAGACCATGTCCATGTGGCCCTGGAGAATCACCGGAGGGTGATCCTCCATACCGCAGGTGCCCTCCTGGAAGAGGATCACATTGTTGCTCTCATCTTGTATATACCGCAAGCCCTGCTCCCGGGCAAAGTCCACCAGGAAATCGCTGATGGCCTTGGTATTCCGGGAGCCGTGGGGAATGGAGCAAATTTTCTCAAAATAGCCGAATACCGCCTCAGGTTTCAGCCCGGCCAGTCGTTTTGCTTCCATAGAAAACACTCCTTAAATATTATTTCAGACTTATCCTCATGACCCAGCAGGAAGATAAATTGGTGTTTAGCGGCTTCGCCGAATTGACAATTGACAATTGACAGTTGACAATTTTGGTATCATTTCAGAATGATCAAAAACGCCTAAATCCTACTGTAGGGGAGCCATTCATGGCTCCCGGCGGTGAAATGTTCCGTTTTTACTCCGCATTGCGGCGAAAACGTACTGCGTCACGGGAGCCATGAATGGCTCCCCTACAGTAAGAACGTAGTGCGTACAAAATCGCCAAACACCAATTTGTCATCTGCCGATCGAATCCGACAAGCGTATGGTTTCTTTCAGCACTCCCACCGCGGTGCCGATTTTTCCGCCGGACAGCAGATGCTTTTTCACCTCGCGCTGCAGGGAGGTTGTTTCCGGCAGGCACTCCAGGGGCGTATTCCCGGGAACCCGGAACAGCCATTCCAGACAGTCCATGGGCTCGGAATCGGTTTCGTGGAGGGAAAACCGCTGCTGGAATGCCAGAATTCGGGAACCCTCCGGCAGAAAGGGGGTCAGCTCCGGGCTCAGCAGCCAGGACTCACATACAAAATCCGCTCCGGCATAGGCGGGATAGAACTTCCTAAAGAATTCCCGGGCCGTTTCCAGGGATATGTCCACCGACTCCGGCGACAAATCCGCGTCCGACGGGATGTGGACGGAAACCAGCCCGCACTGCGGCAGCAGCTCATATTCCAGGGTGCCCAGCCGGAACAGCCGCATACTCAGCTGCCGCCAGGTCCACCAGCCCCGGTCAAAGCAGTCGCGGCCCAGCCGCACCCGGGTTTCCCGCAGGAAACGGGAAAAGCACTTCATGGTGTCCAGGAAGATTTCCTCCGGGATGCCCATTTGCCCCCAGCGCTCTGCGGATTCCGCCGCCGCCAGAAGCTGACAGGAAAGCATCCCCATATCATCCTCACCCAGGCACTCCGCCAGCGCCCGGTAGGCCTGGGAAGCAGTCTGTCCGCAGGTCATCGCCAGCGCCCGTTCCCGGAGGCGCTGGGCCTGGGGAAACCGCTGCTCCATGGTCCGCTCCACCTGGGGCGGCAGATCGATGCGTTTGAGCAGTTGGAAATAGTCCATAGCGTTCCTCCCAATCCATCGCCGGGTCCCGGCACCAGAATGATACTACCACAATTTGCCGGGAATGTCTATCTGAGAAAGTAACAAAGCTGCCGCCCCAAAACGGCCCGCATACAGCATTTGCTCCAAAATTCGGATGATAAAAAATACAGCAGCTATCCGGCTTGCCCTCTGTACCCTTTCTCATCTTTAGACCCTTATCGCCAAAACCCGGCAGAAAGATAAATTGTTGTTTAGACTATCGGGTTTAGTAAGCTGGTCGTCAAATTGATGTTTGCTGCACACGCTCTGTAGGGCGCGGGCATGACCGCGCCGCCCACCTGACGCGATTGAGCTCGTAAAATATACCGTAAAACGGTAGTTCTCAGTCATCCAACCGGAGCGGTGCGGTCATGCCCGCACCCTACAATAGTGTGCTTACTAAACCCGATAACCTAAATTGTTGTTTGTAAAGATATGCTGTCATTGCGAGCCAGTGCGCTTAAGTGGCGTGGCAATCCCCCGGATTTTCCACCCAGCCCACATCCTTCCACCCAAGCTGTCATCCTGAGCGAGCGCAGCGAGTCGAAGGATCTACGCACTGAACGAAGCTGAAATGTGAACGAACACGCCAGATCCCTCGACTCGCTGCGCTCGCTCGGGATGACAGGAGGAAGAACAGGGGGATTGCCACGTCGCACGGCTTCCTCGCAATGACAGCGTTTTTTCGGGGCGCTAAACAACAATTTATCGCTCGGATGGGCCTGTCCAATTGCCCCAACTCCCGCGGGCATAAAAGAAAGCTGCCTCACCTTTGTGAAGCAGCCTCTATGTTCCATATAGCACCTTACACCAGGCTCAGCGCCAGGGTCAACAGAATCCAGACGATGGCGATCCACTTGGTGGAGGAAGCCAGCACCTGATCCAGATTGCCCTTCTTATTCTTATTCAGATAAGTCTCGGAAGCACCGGTGAGCGCGCCGGACAGACCGGCCTCCTTGCCGGACTGCAGCAGAACCACAACGATCAGCGCCAGGCTGGCGATTGCCTCCAGAACGATCAGAATTGTCTCAAAAACACCCATTTCAACAAACCTCCCTCCGCCTGATTCGCGGACAGCGAACGGTATACGGCCCACATTGCTGCGGTGGGTCCAAATAGCCCGTATAGTGTATCATAGCTTCCCGCAAAAAGCAAGCCTGATTTTCGTTATTTTTGCACCCAATTGCCGGTAGCCAGGCAATTGAGGTAGCTTTCGATGAAGGGGTCCAGGGCTCCGTCCATCACGGCATTGACGTTGGAGGTCTCACAGCCCGTGCGGGTGTCCTTCACCAGGGTGTAGGGCATGAACACATAGTTGCGGATCTGGCTGCCCCACTCGATCTTCTGCTGCACGCCCTTGATGTCCGCGATGTTGGCCAGGTGCTCCCGCTCCCGGATCTCCACCAGCTTGCTGCGGAGCATTTTCAGACAGGTCTCCTTGTTCTGGAACTGGCTGCGCTCGGTCTGGCAGGAGACCACGATGCCGGACTTGTGAATCAGCCGGACGGCAGAGGAGGTCTTGTTAATGTGCTGGCCGCCGGCGCCGGAGGAGCGGTAGACCTGCATTTCGTAATCCTCGGGACGGATCTCGAAATCCTCGGACTCGTCCGCGATTTCCGGGATCACCTCGATGGCGGAGAAGGAGGTCTGCCGCCGGGCATTGGCATCGAAGGGGGATACCCGCACCAGCCGGTGGACACCGTTCTCCCCCTTCAGGAAGCCGTAGGCGTTCTCGCCGGAAATCATGATGGAGGCGGATTTGATTCCGGCCTCGTCCCCCTCCTGATAGTCCAGGATCTGATATTCAAAGCCGTGGCGCTCGGTCCACCGGGTGTACATCCGGTAGAGCATCTGGCACCAGTCCTGGGCCTCGGTGCCGCCGGCACCGGCCTGGAAGCTCATAATGGCGTTGTTGCGGTCATACTTGCCGGTGAGCAGGGTCTCCAGGCGGCAGGACTCCATCTCCTCGGTCAGGTGCTGGAAGCCCTCCTTCAGCTCGGGGAGCATGGAATCGTCATCCTCCTCGGCGGCCATTTCGCAAATGGTCATCAGGTCGTCCCAATCGGAGGTCATCTTCTGGAACCGCTCGATTTTGGTCTCCGTCTGGCGGGTTTTGACCACAATCTTCTGGCTCTTCTCGGGATCGTCCCAGAAACCGGGGGCCTCCTGCATGGCGTGAAGCCGCTCCAATTCATTGCGAAGCCCCTCCAGGTTCAGCGATGCCGCCAGACCGTCCAGCGCAGGGCGGCAGTCATTGAGCTTCTGCCGGTAGTTGTCAAATTCAATGTTCATGGTATTTCACTCATTTCGTCGGATTTGCATAGTTTCGTTCATTATAGCGGAAAAAGCAAGCTCTGTAAAGAGGGAAAATGGTTTATTCAAACACATCGGCCAAACCGAACCGGCAGATAAATTGTTGTTTAGCGGCTTCGCCGAATTGACAATTGACAATTGAC
>CALYTB010000142.1 GCA_945486035.1 uncultured Clostridia bacterium | reverse complement strand
ACGCCAGCGTGCGCGCTGGCTCGCAATGACAGCATATCTTTACAAACACCAATTTGTCGCGGCTCCGGGGGGCGGGGGAATCTTTTCTTGCTTTTTCCCCTTGCTTATGGTAACATGGTGAAATAAAATTGATACTCTTTGGGAAGGAGGGAATGGCTTGAAGCGGCGTTTGGCGCTTGTTTTTACGGTCATGGCGCTGCTGAGCGCGCTGGTTTTGCCGGTAGCGGCGGAAAATACCGCCTCCCGGGTGGATGCTTACTGCACCGTGTCCGCCAATGGCGACTGCCAGGTGAATCTGACGGTGACACTGCGGCTGGAGGCCGCCCAGGAAACCCTCTATTTCCCCCTGCCGGGAAATGCCGCGGATGTCTCCCTCAACGGCGCGGGAGCCCGGACCTCCAAAACCGGCTCCACGGTGGATGTGGATGTGAGCCGGGTGGTCAGCGGCCTGGTGGGTGAGTTTTCCCTGCGGATTGACTACACCATCCCCGATGTGGTGAAGGTGGTAACCGACGAAGAGACCAAGGAGCGGTCGCTGCAGCTGGAGCTGCCTCTGCTCAGCGGGTTTTCCTATCCGGTGGATTATCTGTCCTTCGTGGTGGTGCTGCCCGCCAACGTGACGGTGAATCCCCGCTTCTCCAGCACCTACCGGCAGACCGGCATCGACTCGGATCTGGCCTATGTGACCAACGGCAATATGATTACCGGCGCCAGCAAGGCCCAGCTCAACGACCATGAGGCGGTCCTCATGACGCTGGATGCCCCTAAGGAAATGTTCCCCGGGGTCAACATCTCCTTCCGGGAGGGCAACCCCGAGCTGAAGCCCATGCTGATTCTCATCGGCGTGGCGCTGCTGTACTGGCTGCTGTTCCTGCGGACCTGGCCCCTGGTCCGGACCCGGAACATCACCCCGCCCCAGGGCATCACCGCCGGAGAGCTGGGGTGCCACCTGACCCTGGCGGGGGGCGATCTGACCATGATGGTCATGACCTGGGCCCAGCTGGGGTATCTCACCGTCCGCCTGGACAGCCGGGGCCGGGTGATGCTCCACCGGCGGATGGATATGGGCAACGAACGCAGCGCCTTTGAGATGCGGGTGTTCAAGATGCTTTTCTCCGGCCGGGATATACTGGATGCCACCGGCGGTGCCTACGCCAAGCTGTGCCAGAAGGTGTCCCGGATGATTCCCGGGGAGAAGGCCATCTACCGCGCCAGCTCCGGCAACATCAGGCTGTTCCGCTGGATCTGCTGCGCCAGCCATGTGTTCTGCGGCATCTGTGTGGCCATGAACATGACGGTGATTCCTGTGCTGCAGGTGATTCTTGCCGTGATTCTGGGGGCTCTGGGGGCGGTTACCGCCTGGCTGATTCAGGAAATGGCCTATCGGACCCATCTGCGGGGCAAGGTGCCGGTGTACATCGGCCTTGTGTGCATTGCCATCTGGATTGTGCTGGGCATTCTGGCGGGCCAGGTGTGGATTCCGCTGTGCAGCGCTCTGGGTCAGAACCTGCTGGGCTACTTCGCCGCCTACGGCGGCCGCCGCAGCGATATGGGCCGCCACGATGCCGCCCTGATCCTGGGCCTGCGCTCCTACCTGAAGAACATCAGCAAGTCCGACCTGAACCGGCTGCTGCAGCAGGACCCGGACTACTTCTTCCAGCTGGCACCCTACGCCCTGGCTCTGGGGGTGATCCGGCCCTTCGCGAAGAATTTCGGGAACCGGCCCATTGAGCAGTGCCCCTACATCGTCACCCGGGTCCAGGGCCGCCGCACCGCCGGGGAATGGGCGGACCTTCTGTCCCAGGTGGCCGATGCCATGGACGAACGCCACCGCCGCATGATGGTGGAGCGCTGGACCGCCGTCCGCTTCCGCTGAATACCCCAACCGCCGGAGCGCAAAACGCTCCGGCGGTTCTTTTCCGAAAGAGCGCACAAAAGATAAATTGGTGTTTGGCTGGTAATTATCTGAAATGTATGTTTTTTGCTGTAGGGGAGCCATTCATGGCTCCCGCAGGGCAGTACGTTTTCGCCGAAATGTGGAGGAAATCGGAACAATGTACCGCCGGGAGCCATGAATGGCTCCCCTACAGTAGGATTTGGGCGTTTATGAACATTCTGAAAGGATACCATAATTGTCAACCGCCAATTCGGCGAAGCCGCGCCCACCCCTTTACCGTTCCGGCACTGCGCGGGGGCCGGCGTTGACAGGGGGCGGGGGGTGTGGTATCATTTGGGAAAAGGCCGGGAGTGTCCCGGGGCTGAAAGGAGCGTAATCATGATCTCTATGGAAATTTGCCGGAAGGTACTGGGCAGGGCTCTGGCCACCGGCGCGGACTATGCGGAGATTTTCGCGGAGAATACCACCAATCATCTGATCAGCATGATCGCGGATAAGGTGGACGATGTCAAAGACGCGGTGGTGGCGGGCGCCGCCGTCCGGGTGTACAAGGGGCTGCGCAGTGTCATGGCCTCCACCGTGGACACCTCGGAAGGGGGGCTTCTTGCCTGCGCGGACAAGGCCGCCGAGGCCCTGGGCCAGGGCAGCGCCCAGATCGACATCGTGCTGAAAGAACGGCTTTTCGGGGACATCCACCCCATCCGCGTTGTGCCCTCCTCCGTGGGCAACCGGGAGAAGGTGGCCATCCTCAAGGAGGGCTATTTTGCCGCCCGGGAGTATGACCGGCAGATCACCCAGGTGTCCGGCAGGCTCCTGGATGTGGATCACAACATCCTCATTGCCAATTCCGAGGGGCTCTATGCCCAGGACCGGCAGATCCGGACCCGGATGATGGTCAGCGCCGTGGCGGAGGTAAACGGGGAGACCCAGACCGGCTCCTGCAACCCGGGCCGCCGTCAGGGCCTGGAGATGTTCGAGGAGGTAAACCCCAGGGACGTGGGTATCCACGCGGCAAAGCAGGCCGTCACCATGGCCGGAGCGGGCTACTGCCCTGCCGGGGTTATGACCGTGGCCATCGAGAACGGCTTCGGCGGCGTGATCTTCCACGAGGCCTGCGGCCACTCCCTGGAGGCCAGCTCCGTTGCCTATAACCAGTCCCAGTTCGCCGGGAAGCTGGGCCAGAAGATTGCAAGCCCCAAGGTCACTGCCATTGACGACGGCACCATCCCGGGTGCCTGGGGCTCCATCAACATCGACGACGAGGGCACCCCCGCCCAAAAGAAGGTGCTGATTGAAAAGGGTGTGCTGAAAAGCTACATGGTGGACAAGTTCAACGGACGGCGGATGGGCCTTCCCTCCACCGGCTCTTCCCGCCGGGAAAGCTACGCCTACGTGCCCACCTCCCGGATGACCAATACCTACATCGCCCCCGGCGAGGACCGCAACGAGGACATCATCTCCTCCATAGAGTACGGCCTCTACGCCAGGGAGATGGGCGGCGGCAGCGTGAACCCGGTGACCGGGGAGTTCAACTTCGCCGTCAATGAGGGTTACATGGTTCGCAACGGCAAAATCTGCGAGCCCGTCCGGGGGGCTTCCCTGGTGGGCAAGGGCAGCGAGATCATTCAGAACATCGACATGGTGGGCACCGACTTGGATATGGGCCAGGGCATGTGCGGCTCCTCCAGCGGCAGCGTTCCCACCAATGTGGGCCAGCCCCTGATCCGGGTGTCCCGGATTACCGTGGGCGGCAGATAAGGAGGGAGAAACATGGATTTTCAGCAGTTTAAAACCGCCGTCATCGCCCGCTGCGCTGAGCTGGGCGTGACGGAATACGAGCTGTACTACCAGGCGGCGGAGTCCGTCAGCTGCGGGGCCTTCCAGCGGGAAATCAACGAGTTCAAAAGCGCCTCCGAGGGCGGTGTGTGCCTGCGCTGCGTGTGGGGAGGCCGGATGGGCTACGCCTCCACCGAGGCGCTGACCTTACAGCAGGCCCGGGCCATTGTGGACAGAGCCGTGGACAACGCCTCGGTGCTGGAAAGTGACGATCCGGTGCTCCTGGCGCAAGGGGGCCAGACCTACGAAGCGGTGACTGAGCCCAAGTATGACATGCCCCGGACGGAGGACATGGTCTGCCGGGCGCTGGAATCCCTGGAGCAGATCTATGCCACGGACAGCCATGTTACGGAAAGCTCCCAGACCGAGGTGGTGGCGGAGCGCTCCCGGGTGGCCATCTGCAATTCCAGAGGGCTGGATTTGAGCCACGAAACGGTGCTGTCCGCGCTGGTGGTGGGGAGCATCGTCACCGATAACGGGGAAACCGCCGACGGCTTTGACATCAGGCTGGGCGTGCTTTCGCAGATCGATTCCGATGCCATGACGAAAAAGGCCACCGCCGATGCCCTGCGGAAGCTGGGCGGCGGTCCTGCCCCCACGGGCAAGTACCCGGTGTTCTTCGCGCCGGAGGCCATGAGTGATCTGCTTGCCACCTTCTGCGCCGTGTTCTCCTCGGAGAATGCCCAGAAGGGCCTGAGCCGCCTGAAGGATAAGGAGGGCAGCGTGATTGCATCTTCCCTGGTGACCCTGGTGGATGACCCCTTCTACCCGGGCAGTCCCCTGCAGCGGCCTTTCGATGCGGAGGGCTCCCCCACCCACCGGAAGAATATCATTGAAGGCGGTGTGCTGAAAACGCTGCTGTACAACCTGAAAACCGCTGCCGTGGCGGGAAAGCAGACCACCGGAAATGCCTCCAAGGCAGGCTACGCCGCCCCCGTGGCGGTGCGGCCCTTCACCCTGTACCTGGCTCCCGGAACGGTCAGCCGGGAGGAACTGCTCTCCGGCGTGGAGCAGGGTGTGCTGATTAACTCCCTGGGCGGCCTTCACGCTGGGGCCAACCCCATCACCGGTGATTTCAGCCTGCAGAGCGCGGGCTTCCTGGTGGAAAACGGCGTGCTCACCGAGAGTGTCAAGTCCTTCACCGTGGCGGGGAATTTCTATGACCTGCTGAATAACATCACCGCCCTGGCAAACGACCTGGAGACCCCGGGCATGGGCAC
This sequence comes from uncultured Clostridia bacterium, assembly GCA_945486035.1. Lineage (GTDB taxonomy): Bacteria > Bacillota > Clostridia > Oscillospirales > Oscillospiraceae > Faecousia. Next base: position 265 of record CALYTB010000142.1, on the reverse strand, counting down.
CTTCGGCTCCCCCACCGTACGGGTGGACGGGCTGACTGTCGCGGGCAAGTAAAATTTACCGCCGGAGGGAATTCCCTCCGGCGGTTTTACATCTCGCCGCCCCGGAGCAGGGAAGGAAAGCTGCGGAATTCGTTCGGCGCGGTTCGGTAAATTGGTGTACATAATTGAATATGCTTATCGGGTTAACTCAGCTTCCCGATAAATTGGTGCTTGAACGGCTTCGCCGAATTGACAATTGACAGTTGACAGTTGACAATTTCGGCAT
>CALYTB010000141.1 GCA_945486035.1 uncultured Clostridia bacterium | reverse complement strand
TGACCCTGGACAATTCCGACCGGGCCCTGGCCTACGATGCCGACGAGGTGATGGTCACCCGGCGCTATTACCGCTCCGGGGACAGCGAATACTATATCAACAAGCAATCCGCCAGGCTCCGGGACATCAACGAGATGTTCATGGATACCGGCCTGGGCCGGGAGGGCTACAGCAACATCGGTCAGGGCCGCATTGACGAGATTCTATCCCTGAAAAGCGGTGACCGCCGGGAAATCTTTGAGGAGGCGGCGGGCATCTCCAAGTACCGCCACCGCAAGGAGGAGACAGAGAGGAAGCTGGAGCACACGGAGGACAATCTGCTCCGGATTTCCGACAAGGTTTCGGAGCTGGAGCTGCAGCTGGAGCCTTTGAAGCAGCAGTCCGAAAAAGCGAAAAAATACCTGGAACTGAAGGACGAGCTGCGGGGGGTGGAGGTCACCGTCTGGCTGGACACCCTGGAAAAGCTGTCCCAGGCAGCCAAAAAGGCGGAAGAGGACTACGCTTCCGCATCCTTTGTGCTGCAGCAGGCCCATGACGACCTGGACAGCCTTTACCGCCGGGCCGAGGAGCTGGGGGAGGCGCTGCGCGGCCGGGACGGGGAGCTGGAAACCCTTCGGGTGAAGGTGAATATGCTTTCCGCCTCCCATCAGCAGCTGGACGGACAGCTTGCCGTCCTTCGGGGAAATCAGCAGAACAATACCGCCAACATTGCCCGCATTGAAGAGGAGCTGCGGGGCCAGGAGGACCGATCCGGCGGTGTCACCGCTCAGGTGGAGCAGGCCCAGCAGCGGATTCGGGAGATTGAGGAAACCCTGGCGGGAAAGCGCCGGGAGCTGGATCATATCCAGCAGGAGCTGGCTGCCATGACCGCCAACGCCCAGGGCCTGACCCGGCAGTATCTGGAGCTCAAGGGCAAGGAATCCACCTTGAGCGCCGATATCGCTGCCGCGGAGGCAGACAGCCGGGGGCTGGAAGAGAGTATGCTCAAATCCCGGGAGCGCTTAGGCCAGTTGGAGCAGGACCTTTCCGCCGGGGCCGCCCGGCATCATGAAGCCCAGATGAATCTGGAAGGCAGCCGCAAGGCGCTGAAAACCGCCCAGGAGGATGTGACCGCTGCTTCCAACACCATTGCGGGCTACACCCTCCGCCAGCAGAACCGGGGCAAACGCCGGGATGAGCTTCTTTCCCGGCAGCGGGAGCTTCTTGGCAAGCTGGATTCCGTTTCCGCCAAGGCGCGGGTGTTCCGGGCCATGGAGCGGGATTTTGAAAGCTATCAGAAATCTGTCCGGATGGTGATGCAGGAGGCCCAGAGGGGAAAGCTCCCCGGCATTCACGGCCCCGTATCCCGGCTGATTCGAACGGACAACGAATACACCGTGGCTGTGGAAATCGCCCTGGGCGCTGCCATGCAGCAGATTGTGGTGGATCGGGAGGCCGACGGCAAGGCTGCCATCTCTTACTTAAAGCGTACCGGAGGCGGCCGGGCCACCTTCCTGCCCTTAAGCAGCATTCAGGGAAGGGCCCTCCAGGAAAACGGTCTGGAAAACTGCCGGGGATTTGTGGGCATTGCTTCGGATTTGGTAAAAAGCGAAGACAAATACCGGGGCATCGTGGAAAACCTGCTGGCCAGAACCGTGATCGTGTCCGACCTGGACGCGGCCATTGCCATGAGCCAGCGCTACCGCAGCCGCTTTAAGATCGTGACCCTGGACGGCCAGGTGATGAACGCCGGCGGCTCCATGACCGGCGGCTCCGTGAACAAGGACGCGGGCATTCTCTCCCGGGCCAATGAGCTGGAAAAGCTTACCGGAGAGGAAAAGAGCCTTCAGCAGGAGAAGCTGGTATTGGAGGCGGAGCTCCAGGAGGCTCAGCGCCAGTTTGACCAGGTGGAGTTTGAGCTCACCGCCGCCCGGGACCAGCTTCGCGCCGCGGAGGATCAGGTGCTCCGGCTCCAGGGTCAGGAAAAGCAATATGAGATTCTGCTGGATGCCGTCATTCAGGCGGAGAACAGCGCAAAGCGGGAGCAGGAGAGCATCCGCCAGCGGGACACATCCGACCGGGAGCGGTTTGCCGCCCAGCGGGCGAAGATTCAGATCTATACCCAGCAGCTTGCCCAGACACGGGAGGAGATTGCCCGCCTGGAGGGCAGCCAGTCCGCTGCCGCTGAGGCTACGGCAGAAATGACCGGGAAGGTCACTGCCCTGAAAACCGAGGAGGCCGCTCTGGAAGCGGAGCGCGCCACCGCCCAGGAGCACATCCGGGATCTGCGGCAGCTCCAGTCCGCCATGGAAGGCGACCGGGAGAAGAAGGTCGCTCTGATGGATGCTATCCGGGAGGACAACCGGCGGCTGGAAAAGGAAATGGAGGAGATTTCCAAAAGTCAGGCGGAAAACGACGAGAGAAACCGGCAGGCAGAGCAGCAGCTGAAGGCAGTCCAGACCGCCCGGGCGGAATGCGAGGCCGCGAAAACCCGCTCCGAGCGGGAGGCGCAGGAGAAGAACAAGGACATCCTGAACATGGAGCGGGCCTGCGCGCTGCTGGAACAGAAGAAGCTCACCTCCTCCATGGAGGAAAGTCAGATTGTGGACAAGCTGTGGGACTCCTACGGCCTGACCCCTGGTACCGCGGCGGAGCATCGGGTGGAGCTGGAATCCACCGCTGCCGGAAACCGCCGGGCCGGGGAGTTGAAGCGGAAAATCGCGGGCCTGGGCACCCCCAATCTGGGGGCTATCGAGGAATACGCCCGGGTTAACGAGCGCTACAGCTATCTGGTCTCCCAGCGGGACGATGTGATGACATCCAAACGGGAGCTGGAAAGCATCATCCGGGACATTACCAAGGAAATGACCACCATCTTCGTAACCGAATTCGGGAAAATCGACCACTATTTTGGCCAGGTTTTTGAGGAGATGTTCGGCGGCGGCAAGGGACAGCTGGTTCTGGAGGACCCGGAGAATCCCTTAAGCTGCGGCATTGAAATTCGGGTACAGCCCCCCGGAAAGCAGGTGAAAACCATCACCCTGCTCTCCGGCGGCGAGAAGGCCTTCGTGGCAACGGCGCTGTACTTTGCCATTTTGAAGGTGCGGCCCACGCCCTTCTGTCTGCTGGACGAGATTGACGCGGCTCTGGATGACCGGAACGTGGAGCGGTTTGCCAATTACCTGCACAACCTGAGCAAGAATACCCAGTTCATCGTGATTACCCACCGCCGGGGCACCATGGAGGCATCCGATGTGCTCTACGGCGTGACCATGCAGGAGCAGGGCGTTTCCAAGCTCCTGCGGTTGGACCTGAATCAGATGGAGCAGTATCTGGGCATCGCGGAGTGATTTGGCCTTTGCGCTGATTGGAAAAAACAGCGGTCCGATCAATTGTTGTTTAGCGGGATGTGCCCTAAGTTACCTGTCATTGCGAACCAGTCCGCAGACTGGTGTGGCAATCCCCCGGTTAGAAAGGAAATGTATCGATATTTGCCCTACAGAGTGGGGAAACACTGGTATTTTGGTGGCAATCGTCACCTGGTCCCATTCAACAGGGGGATTGCCACACCAGCGTGCGCGCTGGTTCGCAATGACAGATAATCGAGGCACAGCCCGGCAAACAACAATTTGTCGGCTCACTGAATCGGGTCGATATGTGCGAAATATGATTTTTCTTAAAGAAAGGAATCAGGAATGGGATTTTTTGATAAAATTAAGGCCGGAATGGCGAAAACCAGGGATGCGCTGAGCAGTACGCTGGGCAGTGTTTTCTCCGGGTTTTCGGAGATTGACGATGATTTTTACGACGAGCTGGAGGAGAACCTGATTCTGGCGGATCTGGGCGTGGATACCTCGGTGAAGGCGGTTGCCGCTCTTCGAAAGGCCGTAAAGGAGCGGCACCTTAAGTCTACCGAGGAGGCCAAGAACGCGCTGAAGGACATCCTGGTGGAGATGCTGAACGTGGGGGACACGGAGTTGAACCTTACCGCCAAGCCCAGTGTGATACTGGTCATCGGGGTCAACGGCGTGGGCAAGACCACCACCATCGGAAAGATCGCCAAGCAGCTGGTGGATCAGGGGAAGAATGTGCTGCTGGTGGCGGGGGATACTTTCCGGGCTGCCGCGGCGGATCAGCTGGAGATCTGGGCGGGGCGCAGCGGCGCATCCATCGTCCGCCAGCACGAGGGGGCGGATCCGGCTTCCGTGGTCTATGACGGCATTCAGGCAGCCAAGGCCCGGGATGTGGATGTGATCCTCATCGACACCGCCGGACGGCTCCACAACAAGACCAATCTGATGAACGAGCTGAACAAAATCAGCCGCATTGTGGCCCGGGAGCTGCCTGAGGCCAGCAAGGAGGTGCTGTTGGTGCTGGACGGCACCACCGGCCAGAACGGCCTGATTCAGGCCAAGCAGTTCAAGGAGATTGCGGGGGTTACCGCCATGGCCCTGACCAAGCTGGACGGCACGGCCAAGGGCGGCATCGTCATCGCTGTGGCGGATGCCTTGCAGATTCCTGTCAAGTTTGTGGGCGTGGGGGAGCAGGCGGACGACCTGATGCCCTTCGTGGCCCGGGATTTTGTGGAGGCGCTGATCTGATGAAGGTAGTTCTGGCAAGCAAGAATCCCCACAAGCTGGTGGAGATCAGTAAAATCACGGAGCAATTTGACATGGAGCTGGTGCTTCAGTCGGAGCTGGGTGTGGATATTGAGGTGGAAGAAACCGGCACCACCTTTGAGGAGAATTCCTATCTCAAGGCCAGGGCCGTGATGGAGGCCACGGGGCTTCCCGCCCTGGCGGACGATTCCGGAATCGCGGTGGATGCGCTGAACGGGGAACCGGGGATTTACTCTGCCCGGTACGGCTTTGACGAGAGCCTGGACGACTGGGGACGGCTTCAGCTTTTACTGAAAAACACGGAAAACGTGCCCGACGGGCAGCGGCAAGCTCAGTTCGTCTGCGTGATCACCCTGGTCACCCCGGATGGGAAGGTGATCCAGGCCCGGGGCGAGGTTCACGGAGAGCTGCTGCGGGCTCCCGCCGGGGAGGGGGGCTTCGGCTATGACCCCATTTTCTATTATCCTCCCTACGGAAAAAGTCTTGCGGAGGTGTCCGCTGAGGAGAAGAACCAGGTATCCCACCGGGCCAACGCCCTGCGGGTATTTTACGGGAAGCTGAAGGAGGCTGGCTATGCTGACAAGTAAGGAGCGGGCGGAGCTTCGTGCTCAGGCCAACACCCTGGAAACCACCCTGATGGTGGGCAAGGATGGGGTGACCCAGGCTGTGGCGGAGGAGGCAGACCGGCTGCTTACCGCCCGGGAGCTGGTGAAGGGCAAGGTGCTGGAA
>CALYTB010000140.1 GCA_945486035.1 uncultured Clostridia bacterium | reverse complement strand
TCATTCTGAAAGGATGCCAAAATTGTCAACTGTCAATTGTCAATTGTCAATTCGGCGAAGCCGCCAAACACCAATTTGGCATAGTGCTGAGTTTACGGGGCAATCGGTATAAAAAGATTGGTATTGAAAAAAGAGAATTCTGTGCTATAATGTACTCATGAAAAAGCGGCTCTTTGGGCCGTATAATAAGAAAGGATTGATACCAATGGCTCTTGTTACTTCTACCGAGATGTTCAAGAAGGCTTACGACGGCGGCTATGCCATCGGCGCTTTCAACGTCAACAACATGGAGATCGTTCAGGGCATCACCGAGGCCTGCCGCGAGGAGAAGGCTCCCGTGATCCTGCAGGTTTCCAAGGGCGCCCGTGCCTATGCCAACCATACTTACCTGGTGAAGCTGGTGGAGGCTGCCGTGATTGAGTGCCCCGAGATTCCCATCGTGCTGCACCTGGACCACGGCCCCGACTTCGAGACCTGCAAGTCCTGCATCGACGGCGGCTTTACCTCCGTTATGATCGACGCTTCCAGCAAGCCCTTTGCCGAGAACATCGAGATCACCAAGAAGGTCGTCGAGTACGCCCATGACCACGGTGTTGTGGTCGAGGCCGAGCTGGGCACCCTGGCCGGCATCGAGGACGATGTGAAGGTCGCCGCCCACGCTGCCTCCTACACCCGTCCCGAGGAAGTGGAGGAGTTCGTCTCCAAGACCGGCTGTGACTCCCTGGCCATCGCCATCGGCACCAGCCACGGCGCTTACAAGTTCACCGCCGCCCAGTGCACCCGCAACGAGAAGGGCATCCTGGTTCCGCCTCCCCTGCGCTTCGACGTGCTGGAAGAGGTTTCCCGCCGCCTGCCCGGCTTCCCCATCGTGCTGCATGGCTCCTCCTCCGTGCCTCAGAACTATGTGAAGATGATCAACGACAACGGCGGCAAGATGCCCGACGCCGTGGGTATCCCCGAGGAGCAGCTGCGTCACGCTGCCGAGCTGTCCGTGTGCAAGATCAACATTGACTCCGACCTGCGCCTGGCCATGACCGGCACCGTCCGTCAGTTCTTCAACGAGCATCCCGACAAGTTCGATCCCCGTGAGTACCTGAAGCCCGCCCGCGCCAACATCAAGGAGCTGGTTCGCCACAAGCTGGTGGACGTCCTGGGCTGCGCCGGCAAGGCCTGATTATCCCCATACGCAAAAGAGCGGAACGCCGAAACCGGCGCTCCGCTTTTTTTATGGCGGGATTCAATCTGGGCATTGCCTTACTTGCCGGAAGGAAATCTTAAGAACCCGGATTTCATATTTTTCTTTACAGAGTCCCCGGGGAATGGTATACTGTAATGTACTTATCAGCTTTCCTCAGCCGCCCGATAAATTGGTGTTTGAACGGCTTCGCCGAATTGACAATTGACAGTTGACAGTTGACAATTATTGTGTCCCTACGGGATGATTTTGAAATAAAAAGACAAATTTTTGGCCATTTAAATTATATTTTTCATCCCGAAGGGATTCCTTAATTGTCAATTGTCAATTGCTAATTGTCAATTATAAACAACAATTTACCGGTATGCTGAGTCAAGCCGATATGCACATACCATAAAACACTTATTTCCGCGCGGATTATCCGCTTTGCCCGATTTACCCTTTCGCCTTCCCCATCGGAACGCGGCAGCTGGAGGATACATGAAGAAATTTTGGAAAAAAGCCGCCAATGTGGCGTTCCTGGCAGCAGTGTTCGCTCTGACGGTATGGGCGGTCTTCCGGGGAGAGAATCCACGGGAGATCGCCGCGGATCTGGCGAAGGCGGACCCGGCGCGGCTGCTGCCGTGCGTTGTATGCGTGGTGGGCTTCATCCTGGGGGAATCCGTGGTGATCTACCACCTGACCCGGTCCCTGGGGGTGGGCATCCGGCTGGGAAGGTGCTGTCTTTACTCCTTCATTGGGTTTTTCTACAGCGCCATTACCCCCTCCGCCTCGGGAGGCCAGCCCATGCAGGTGCTGTATATGCGCCGGGACGGGATACCCGTGGCGGTGTCCACCGTGGTGCTGGCCATCGTCACCATCACCTATAAATTCGTGCTGGTGCTGGCGGGAGCCCTGGTGTTCCTGCTGCGGCCGCCGCGGCTCATGGTGTACTTAGACCCGGTGGCCCCCATTGTGTATCTGGGCATGGTTCTGAATGTGGTATGCGTGGCGGGGCTGCTGCTGGCGGTGTTCCACCCCAATCTGGTGCGCACCCTGGCCCGGTGGGGCCTGGGGCTGCTCACCCGGCTGAAGCTGTTCCGCAGCCCCGAAAAGCAGGCCCAGCGCTTAGAGCGGATTCTGGGGCAGTATCAGGGCACCGCGGACTATTTTTGGAGCCACAAGGGGCTGATTCTGCGGGTGTTCTTCCTCACCGTGGCCCAGCGGTTTTCCCTTTTCCTGGTGACCTGGTTTACCTACCGCGCCTTCGGCCTTGCGGGGCACACCCTTCCCGAGGTGGTGAGCCTGCAGGCCATGATCTCCGTAGCGGCGGATATGCTCCCCCTTCCCGGGGGCATGGGTGTCAGCGAGGCCCTGTTCCTGGATATCTTCCGGGGGGTATTCGGGGAGGAGCTGGTGCTGCCGGGCATGATGATCAGCCGGGGCATCAGCTATTATACCCAGCTGATTCTGTGCGCCCTGGTCACCGCCGGGGCCGCGCTGGTATGGAATCTGAAAAGACAGAAAGGCAGAGAATTGATATGATCCATTTTATCGGTGTCTATGATTACACGGTGATCCTCACCCACCTGAGCCTGATATCCTCGGTGTTCGGTATGACCCAGGCCATCCACGGGGATTACAAGGCTGCTATTTTCTGCCTGGCGCTGTCCGGTGTGTGCGATGCCTTCGACGGCCGGGTGGCCCGGAGCAAGAAAAACCGCACCGAGGACGAGAAGAACTTCGGCATCCAGCTGGACAGCCTCTGCGATGTGGTTTGTTTCGGGGTGTTTCCCGCCCTGCTTTGCTACCTGCTGGGCGTGCGGGGCGTTTTGGGTCTTGCCATTGCCTTCTTCTACTGCACCTGCGCCGTGATCCGGCTGGCCTTCTTTAACGTTTTGGAGGGAAAGCGGCAGCAGACCGAGGGCGGCTGCAACAAAACCTACCGGGGCCTGCCGGTAACCAGCATCTCCTTCCTCCTGCCCATGGCCTTCTGGCTCCAGTTTCTCATGTCCGACATGGCCTTCCTGGTGCTGCTGCATGTGCTGCTGCTGGTGGTGGGCTTCCTGTTCATTCTGGACTTCCCCATGCCCAAGCCGGGCCTGAAGCAGATTCTGGGGCTGATCGCCTTCGTTGCCGTCACCGTGGGCATCATCCTGGCCTTTACGAAATTCCGCGTACCCAGCCCCGCAGACCGTTCCAACCAGATCGTGGATGAGCTGATCGATGAAATCTGTGAAACAACCGCGCCCTGAGGGCGCTCAGGAGCGGATTCTCTCCGCTCTGTATGACCATGCCGCCGGGAGAATGGTGCTGAAAGTCCTCACCGCCCCTTGGGTATCCAAAGCGGGCGGGCGGCTGCTCAGCACCCGGGCCTCCCGGGTCATCGTGGGCCCCTTTGCCCGAAAAAGCGGCATTGACCTGGGCGAGTACCTGGGCGCGCCCTACAAAAGCTTCAACGACTTCTTCTCCCGGCGCATCCGCCCGGAGCTGCGGCCCATCCCGGAAGATCCCAGCATATTCATCAGCCCATGCGACAGCCGCCTGACGGCCCTGCCCATTGAGGCGGATTCCCGCTTCACCCTGAAAGGAACGGAGTACACCCTGTCCTCCCTGCTGCGAAACGAAGAATTGGCAGAGAAGTTCTCCGGCGGCTGGTGCCTGATCTTCCGGCTGTGCGTGGACGATTACCACCGCTACTGCTACGTGGCGGACGGAGAAAAGGAAGAAAATGTGTTCATCCCCGGGGTGCTGCACACCGTCAACCCCATCGCCTGCAACCATTATCCGATCTATAAGGAGAACGCCCGGGAATACGCGGTGCTCCACACGGCGGATTGGGGATGTCTCCTGATGATGGAGGTGGGAGCGCTGATGGTTGGCAAAATCGTGAACCACCACGGCGCCGCTCATGTGTCCCGGGGCCAGGAGAAGGGCTACTTCCAATTCGGCGGCTCCACCGTGGTGCTGCTGGTGGAGAAGGACCGTCTGATCCTGAACGACCCCTATCCCGAAAACTCCGCCCGGGGCATCGAAACCCGCGTCCGCTACGGCCAGCCCATCGGTAGGAAACCCCCGCGGCAGAGTTAAGGCGGAGCCACCCGGAGGAAAGATAAATTGTTGTTTATACGATTTGGCTGTCATTGCGAGACCAGTTCGCAAACTGGTCGTGGCAATCCCCCGGTTAGAGGGAAAATGTACCGAAAAGTACCATGAGGAGTGGGAGTTGTCGCGTTTTTGGTGGTAATCGTTACCTGGTTCCATTCGACCGGGGGATTGCCACGTCGCTTCGCTCCTCGCAATGACAGCGTTTATTTTGCTAAACACCAATTTATCGCATTTCCGTCCGGGGTTTTTGTGGGCGGAAACCGAAAAAGTGTCATCCCCGGGAAATCGGGGATGACACTTTTCTCGTCTATTGGAGCGTTTCCTCTTCCTCCCAGGGGAAGGGTTTGCCTTGCAGCACCTCCCGGCGAAGATAACGGAAGGTCTCCTCCTCGCCTTTGTCCCGCAGCATGGTCAGGATGTGCCGAAGCTCCCGCTCGGTCCGGGGGTGCATCAGGTTCTTCTCCCAGCTTCTGTTCAGGTAGTTCAGAGGCGAGGCGGGGGTATAGGCCGCGCCTTCGTAGGTCTTGCAGGCGGCCCGCCGGTCCATGACCATCTCCACCAGATATTTCCGGGGCATGGGGATGGGCTCGTAGCGCCGGGTTTCCCGGTTCATATCCGTCCAGTATTCATAGTGGTGGGGGTTTCGGCCCTTGTGGTGCATCCAGGCCTCGCTGTAGCCCTTGTCCTCCCGCTCGGCGGCGTTGGGACTGCGGTTGCCCTGGTAATACCGGGCCCCGTTCCAGAACTCCGCGGGGGAATACTTGGACAGGTCGTGGCATAGCCCCTGGCGGTAAAGCCCCACCCGGAAGCACCCCTCCAGCACCAGCATTCGGTGTTTTGTAATTGTCACAAAATGCTTCCACGCGTGCATACACGCACCCCCATCGATGTGCAAATTGTTCTCCAAACGCATTGCTGCCGTAGGGGCGGCTATTAGCCGCCCGAAATGATCTTACTTTTGAGCATTTCCGTTAAAACGCAGTGCATTTGTGAACGAAAGGCTGCGGGCGGATAATATGTACAGAGTAGTAACATGGTATACAAGTTGTGCAATGACAT
>CALYTB010000139.1 GCA_945486035.1 uncultured Clostridia bacterium | reverse complement strand
CATAGTCCTCCAATTCCTCTCTGGCCTCCCGCTCGGTGTCCGCCGAGAACAGGAATTTACCGGTTTTGTCATATACCTGAACATGTCCTTGTACATACCGCATGGAATACATCGTCATCAACCTTTCGTTCTTCGGTTTCTGAGGATAGTATACAAATGGTTCGGTACAATAAAACGGACTAATTAATCAGATTGGGAAATTGTTAGTTGAAAAGAGAAATTGTTGTTTATACGATTTTGCTGTCATTGCGAGCCAGTGCGCACACTGGCGTGGCAATCCCCCGGTTAGAGAGGAAATGTATCGACAATTGCCCTACAGATCGGGAAATGCTGCGATTTTTGGTGGTAATCGCTACCTGGTACCATTCAACCGGGGGATTGCCACACCAGTCTGCGGACTGGTTCGCAATGACAGGAAACTTTAACAAATGTTGTAAACAACAATTTACACTTTGATTTTGCTTTCGATCCAGCTGAGGATGTCCTGATAAACCTCTTGCTTATTGATCTCGTTGAGGATCTCGTGACGGCAGAGGGGGTAGAGCTTTACGGTGACATCCTGCATCCCTGCCTGGCGGAAGGCATCGGCGGCTTTCTGAACGCCGCTTCCGTAGCTGCCCACGGGGTCATCTCCGCCGGCGATGAAGAAAACGGGCAGGTCCTTTTTCATGGCAGCGAGGCTCTCCGGCTTCTGAATATACCGGATGCCCGACAGCATATCCCGGAACAGCCCCGCGCTGGGGGTGAAGCCACACAGCGGGTCGGCCATGTAGGCATCCACCACGGCATCGTCCCGGGTGATCCAGTCGCAGGCCGTGCGCTTGTGCTCCACCCGTTTGTTGTAGCTGCCGAAGGCCATGGCTTCCAGGGCCTTGCTGGGGGAGCTTTCCCCGGAACGCTTCCCGATGAGGTCCGCCGCTTTGATAAGGACCGGCAGGGCTGCGCTGGGCTGCCACCCGGTGCCACAGATCACCGCCGCGGTGATGCCGCTGTCCGGGTACCTGCACAGGACGGTCCGGGCCATGAAAGAGCCCATGGAGTGGCCGAAGAGGATATAGGGGATGTGGGGGAACTCCTGACGGGTCAGCTCCAGCAGATGATGGGTGTCCGCCACGGCGGCAAACCAGCCTCCGTGGAAGTACCCCTGGATGCCGCCGTTGTTGATGGACTTGCCGTGGCCCATGTGGTCCTCGGCCACCACCGCGAAGCCCTGCTCCGCCAGGAATTGGGCGAAATGATCGTAGCGGTCAATGTGCTCCGCGATGCCGTGGACAAGCTGCACCACGGCCCGGGGCGCACCCTGGGGGAGCCAGCTGCGGCAGCGGATTTTCCCCGCGCCCTGGGAGTCAAACCAGAATTCAGCTTCCATATCAGTCCTCCACAACCTGGTAGTCCGCATCCCGGATGGCCTGCTTCAGCGCCGCAGTGTCGGCAGTGCCGGTAACGGTGACGGTTTTGGCGGCCAGGTCTACCACGGCATCCTGGGTTCCGGGGACGGCCTTGCAGACCTTCTCCACCCGGGCCTTGCAGTGACTGCACATCATACCTTCGACTTTGATCACGATTTCCATGATGTTTTCCTCCTGAATGTGAATTGATCGGCAGCTTCCGCCGCCGGGATGCGTTTGGAACGGGTCCGGGTGAAGCGCCTGTGCGGCGGGAGCCTGGCTTCGGGCGCCGTGTCGGAGCGGAACCGGGAGACAACAGCCCGGACGGTATCTCTATTATCGCCTGTCAGCAGCACAATTGCAAGCCCTAATTGAGGAAATTTCCGGGAATATCCGCCAGGATGCCTCAAAACCTTGCGCTGATTTTGGGCGGACGGCTGCTTCGATCACGAACTGTCGGATTTCCGTTGACAGCATTTCAATCCTGTGCTACCATTTTACCGTTCATTTGATAAATAAAGCGGGAATGGCTTTGCCGGGCGGTGTCCCGCAAGCCGCTGACGGCGCTGAAACGCGGGGATTTCCGCTGTGAGGATTGAAAACGTATGATGGAACACATTCTTTTACTGGATCTTGCCACGGATTTGGGCTATGAGCTGGCCATGTGCGGCGCGGAGACCTTCCGGGTGGAGGAGAGCATCAACCGGGTGCTGGCTGCCTACGGCCTGGAGGCGGAGGCCTTTGCCATCCCCAATTATCTGATTGTCAGCATCCAGAGCCAGGACGGTACCCCGGTGACCCGGATGCGCCGGATCGGCCACCACGGCAATGACCTGGACAGTGTGGAGCTGTACAGCAGCCTGAGCCGGGCTATCTGCGCCGAGCGCCCGGCGCCGGAGGAGGCCGTCCGCTGGCTGGACGAGGTGCGCCGCAGGCGGCGGCATTTCTCCGGGCCCGGCAGATTGGCGGGGGATTTCCTGGGGGCCGCGGGCTTCGGACTGTTCTTCGGCGGAAGCTGGGTGGACGGGATTTGCGCCGGAATCTGCGGAATGCTGGTGGGCTTCGTGAACAAGGCTCTGGACGATATGAAGGCTAACCCCTTCTTCCGCACCATTGCCTCGGCCTTCCTGATGGCCCTGCTGGCCTATTTCCTGGGGGCTGTGGGCATCGTGAAAAACTCGGATGCCGCGACCATCGGCGCCCTGATGATTCTGGTGCCGGGACTCCTGTTCACCAACGCCATGCGGGACATCATCTACGGAGACACCAATTCCGGCATTAACCGGATTGTCCAGGTGCTGCTGGTGGCGGTGGCCATTGCCCTGGGCACGGCCACGGCCTGGAGCGCAGCTAAGCAGCTCTGGGGCACCCCGGTAACCGGGGAAGCCATTGCCTGGGGCATTGGCTGGGAGTGCGTGTTTGCCATGATCGGCTGCGTGGGCTTTTCCATTCTGTTTAACATCCACGGCCCGGGCGGGCTGCTGTGCGCCCTGGGCGGCGGACTGGCCTGGCTGGTCTACCGGCTTTCCATGGAATTGGGAAGCGGGGAGATTCTGGCCTATTTCTGGGCGGCTTTTTTTGCCTCGCTGTATTCGGAAATCATGGCCCGGATTCGCAAATATCCCGCCATCTCCTATTTGGTGGTGTCCATCTTCCCGTTGATTCCCGGCGCGGGGGTGTACTACACCATGAACTACGCCGTCCGGGGGGAAATGGAGCTTTTCGCCCGGCAGGGAATGCATACGGCTGCCATCGCGGGGATTATGGCGGTGGGAATCCTGCTGGTGTCCACCTCCTTCCGGGTTTGGACGGTGTGGAAGATTCACAGGCTGAAGAAAAAGCAGGGGAGATAAATTGGTGTTTGCAGATCCGTATTGGAAATGTCGGAATAACACTGTAGGGGAGCCATTCATGGCTCCCGGCGGTGAAATGTTCCGATATCCCCAGCATTTCGGCGAAAACGTACTGCCCCACGGGAGCCATGAATGGCTCCCCTACAGTAAGAACGAAGTGCGTTTGAAATCTTCAAACAACAATTTATCGCCTGGCTTTACGCCTTTTCCCGTTCTCCGTTTGGAGGACGGGTTTTTTTATGGGGGGAGGGGTTTCGACGCTCTGTGCCGCGGAAGGAGGGTATACTGGTTGCAGCTGTCCGATACGACAATCTGAGGACCCTGCGATTGGTTTGGATGGGCAGGAAGGTAAATTGTTGTTTAGCAGCTTCGCCGAATTGACAATTGACAATTGACAGTTGACAATTTTGGCATCTTTTCAGAATGATCAAAACACCCAAATCCAACTGTAGGGGAGCCATTCATGGCTCCCGGCGGTACATTGTTCCGATTTCCTCCACATTTCGGCGAAAACGTACTGCCCCACGGGAGCCATGAATGGCTCCCCTACAGTAAGGACGAAGTGCGTTTGAAAACTGTAAACAACAATTTAACAGATTGCCCGGCGAAGCTTTGGGGGGGATCGGGGGCATCCGTGGGGATGATTGCAGGTGAAAGGACAGACTTTGACTTTTGAGAGGGTGCGGGAAATGAAAAGGCGGATATTTGCGGCATTCGCGGCGGCGGGGGTTGCGCTGGCGCTGCGGGGGGAGGCTTCGGCTGTGGGCATGGGGTCACTGACCCTGCAGCTGGCGAAGGACACGGTGCCGGTTTCCGACGCGGCGGTGGCGGTGTACCGGGTGGGGACGGCAGCCGTGGGGGGCTACCGGCTGACGGAGGATTTCGGCGGCGGCTTTATTTCCGAGGCGGATGTGTTCTACCCGGAGCTGATCGGTTGGCTGGCCGGGGAAACCGGAGGACAGGCTCTGCGCCGGAATACCGACGGGCAGGGCCTGGCGTGTTTTGACGCTCTGGAGGAAGGGCTGTACCTGGTGGTGCAGGAAAGCCGGGCAGGGGAGGCGTGGGCCTTTGACCCCTTTATCCTGATTCTGCCCTGGGACGGGACGGTGTGGGACATCACCGCCGCGCCGAAGATGGAATACCGGGAAGAATTTACCCCCCAGACCTCGGACCCCGGAAGCCTTGAGCGGGGGATGTGGGGGATGCTGCTGTCCGGCGCGGCGCTGGTGGCTCTGGGTATCCTGCGGAAGAGAAACTTTCGCTAAAGAAATGCCAAAAGACCCCGAAATGTTTGTGAAGGTTACCCCCTTGAATCCCGGCAGGCACAATGGTATGATACGCCAGAAAATGGATGTAAAGAAGGCGTTTGAAAGTGGAAATATACCTGATTACTCTGGCCGTAGCCCTGGTGGGCGGCCTGATGATGTCCAGACTGACCAAGCTGGTGCACCTGCCGGTGGTTACCGGGTATCTGGTGGCGGGATTGCTGCTGGGGCCCTTTTTCATAGGCGCGTTGGGCTTCAAGGGCATCGGCTTTAACTCTCTGGAGCAGGTGGAGAGCCTGCGGATTGTGACCCAGACGGCCCTGGGTTTCATTGCCTTCACCATCGGCAATGAGTTCCGGCTGACTCAGCTGAAGGCTATGGGAAGCCGTGCCATTGTCATCGGCATTCTCCAGGCAGTGATTACTACGGCGCTGGTGGATGTGGTACTGGTGGCCCTGAGCCTGTGCTTTCCTGATGTGATTACCATTCCCTGCGCCATTACCCTGGGCGCCATTGCCGCCGCTACCGCCCCTGCCGCCACGCTGATGGTGGTGCGCCAGTACAAGGCGGACGGCCCCCTGACGAAGCTGCTGCTGCTGGTAGTGGCCATTGACGACGCGGTGGGACTGCTGCTGTTCTCCGTTTCCTTCGGCATTGCCACGGCCCTGGCCATGGGCCATGTCAGCATCACCGCCGTGGTGGTGGAGCCCATTGTGGAGATCATCCTGTCGCTGCTGCTGGGAAGCGCCATGGGGTGGCTGCTGAATCTGCTGGAGCGGTTTTTCCACTCCCGGAGCAAGCGTATGACCCTGTCTGTGGCCTTCGTGCTGTTGACCGTGGGACTGTCCATGCTGGAGTTTGACGTGGCGGGCATCCACTGCGGCTTCTCCCTGCTGC
>CALYTB010000138.1 GCA_945486035.1 uncultured Clostridia bacterium | reverse complement strand
CCCCTACAGTAAGAACGAAGTGCGTTTGAAATCTTCAAACAACAATTTATCTGTCTGCTGGTTCGCAGATAATCTGACCTTCCAATTGTCAATTCGCCAGAGTTGCGGAATCTTTCAATACTGTAAGATTTTGGAAAGAACACGGAAAGATTCATCCTGTAAAGTCTGTAGTGTCAAATGACAGTACAGACTTTTCCCTTTGGAGGCATTTTTATGAGCATCTTGGAAACAAAAGACCTACGCAAAACATACGGCTCCGGCGCTACGGAGGTCCGGGCGCTGGACGGAGTAAACCTGACCGTGGAAAACGGAGAATTCGTCGCCATTGTGGGCACCTCCGGCTCGGGCAAGTCCACATTGCTTCATATGCTGGGCGGGCTGGACCGTCCCACCAGCGGCAGCGTCACCGAAGTGTTCTTGCGGTAATTGCCGTGCTGGTGGTTGTGACCTTCACCGGATACCTGGTGATCTACAATATCTTTCAGATTTCCGTTGCCGGGGATATCCGCTATTACGGATTGCTGAAAACCATCGGCGCAACCCCGAAGCAGCTTCGCAGGATTATCCGCCATCAGGCGCTGATTCTCAGCGGAGTTGGCATTCCCGTAGGACTGGGACTGGGCTACTGCGTGGGCGTTCTGGCAGTTCCCGTTGCCCTGTCCACCTCCATCATGGGCGGGAAATACACCACCATCAGCATTTCCCCCTGGATTGTTCTGGCAGCGGCGGTGTTCTGAACTTCTTCAATGCCATGATGACCTCCATATTGTTCCGACGGCGGGAATTCGCGGTGCTGCAGGCCGTGGGCATGACCGGGAAACAATTAAAGGCCATGCTGGTCTGGGAGGGACTTCTGTACACTCTGGGTTCCGGGCTAATCTCCGGCATTCTGTCCGCCGCGGTCAATCCCCTGGCTGGCAGGTTTCTGGAACAGGGCTACTGGTTCTTCCGCTATCATTACACCATAACCCCCGTTCTGCTGATGATTCCGGTCTTTGCCCTGCTGGGCTACGTCATCCCCACAAGGATGTACCGACACGCTGCGAAGCAAAGTGTCGTGGAGCGCCTGCGGGAAGCTGAGGCCTGAGCGAACCGGCATTCACACCTTCATGGAAAAAGCACCCTTGCGGGTGCTTTTTCCTATATGCGGTTTGATTCAGAATAATCGATCCAAAAACCCCGAGGGCTTTACCGAGGCTGCCAGGGAGCCCGCTGGATCCATTTTCCGTTGGTAAAATCCGGGATTGCCATGGGCATTCCCCCCATCGCCACACTTTGTTCACTCAGGCAGGAAATGCTCATCCACGCCGCCGCGTCGTATACATCAATGGGCGCGGGCGCCCCCGCTTTGGCCGCGTCGATGAAGGAACGCAGCACCAGCCAGTCCATCCCGTCGTGCCCGCCCCGAACGCCCTGGGTCAAATAGGTTTTCCATACGGGATGCTCGTATTGCTCCCGATATTCTTCCGCACTGTTCCAGCGCTGGCTCCATCGGAAGTCGTATTGGTTGTCCTTGCCGTCCAGGAATACGCTTTTATTGTCCTCCATATACATTCCCTTGGTGCCCTGGACATGGAAGCTCCGGGAATACGGCCTGGGCAGAGTCGTATCCAGGGTCAGGCAGATTGTCTCCCCCCGGGCGCATTTGATGACGGTTGTCACAACGTCACCCTGGGCAAATTTCATATTGGTGGCATCGTAGTCCGGTCCTTTCTCCCGCAGGAGGTACTCATGGAGGCCCGCAGCCTTCGAAGCGACGGAAACCAGCGACAGCATCCGGTTGCCCCGGTTGATATCCAGCACATTGGCAATGGGGCCCAGCTCATGGGTTGGGTAGTTTTCGCAGTTGCGGGTCAGGTAATTGCGGAAGCGGTAATGCCGCATTTCCCGGCCTGTGGAGACCTCCTCCCGCAAATCGTGCCGGTAGCCCCCCTGGCAATGTACAATCTGGCCGAATAACCCCTGACGGACCATGTTCAGCACCATCAGCTCGTCTCTGCCGAAGCAGCAGTTCTCAAGGAGCATACAGGGCACCCCGGTTTGCTCATAGGTGCGCACCAGCTCCCAGCAGTCCTCCACGGAATAGGCCCCGGCCACCTCCATGGCGGCATATTTCCCCGCCCGCATGGCATCGCAGGCCAGATTGATGTGGGATTCCCAGGCGGTCATAATGATTACCGCATCGATTTCCGGCATTTGTAAAAGCGCACGGTAATCCGCAGCGGCATAGGGAGCAGGTTGGCCTGCCGCGGTTACCAGCTGAACCCCCTTTTCCAGCCGGTCCTCATACCGGTCGCAAACCGCCAGCACCCGCACATCTGTCTGGGGCAGAATACAGGTTTCCAGCAGACTGGTGCCCCGATTCCCCAGGCCAATCACTCCTACATTCAGAACATCCGTCACAGTTTCTACTTCCTCTCCGTATCATTTTTTTCCGCACGGGAGCATCAAAATGGAATATCGCTTCTATAATAGCCGATTTACCCGGAATAAGCAACCGAAAAAAACAGCGTATAGGCTATCGGCTTAGAACAGCATCCATTGAAACACCTCACGTTACTACCGTAGGGGCGGCTATCAGCCGCCCGAAAGGGCTCAATCATTGCGCGTTTCCGGAAAAACGGGGTGCTTTGGAAGCCGTAAGGTTTCGGGCGGCTGATATGCACCCTACAGATGGCTCCGTCAAGCAACTTAGGGCAACACCGCATAATGGGGCAAGGAGATTCGGCGAGAGTTTTTGACCCAAGCGAAAGTATGGAAAATGCGGGAATACTGGATGTATTCCCCATTTTTCATACTGCACGATTGGGGCAAAAGATCCGCCGAAGCCCGCAGCTCCCATTGTGCGGTGTTGCCTTAGGTGTTTGTGCATCCTGCGTCCCGGAGGAATGCAGGCAAGGCTATGGCGCGCCCAAACGCACAAGCTTTTTCATTGAGGCATAATTTTCTAAAATTCAGGATTGACTTACGAACGATAGGTAGTTATAATATAAACACACGGAACCGATATTCCCGCAGCACGCAGCAGCATTGCGGCAGGGATACTTCCTTTGGAACGGGGGAAACACAAAACGGGCAACTATTGATACCCCGGTACAGCAGGCAATTCTGTTTTCGGAGCGGATTGGGAGCAGGCTGCCCCGGCGCTTGCAGGAAAACACACCCGGCAGTCTTTCAGGTGCTGCCGGTCAGAATAATCAGGAGGGGATTTTGGAATGGAAAACTACTTTGAGCAAGCTGTCTAATGCGTAAAGGATTCCGTACTTCCCATGCGGCGGAGATTTTGACAGAATCTATGGCGAGGCGATGAACAGCGATTTGTATACCGGCAAGGTCATAGAACCGGGACATATCTATGAGCTGGGATACCATACATGCACATGCCCGAAGGTATTGTCCGGAATGGTACGTGATCCGGAGCATTGCGAGTGCACCCGGCAAAGCATTCTGTATATTTTACACCAATTGGAGCTATCCGGCATGTTCGAAGTCGATATCCTGGAAACAGTATTACGCGGCAGCGGGCATTGCAGGTTCAGGATCACGAAAATGGGAAGGAGAGAAGAAAAATGAACGTAGCAGATGCAATTTATAACAGACACAGCTATCGGGGTATATACAAAACTGCCTCTGTACCAAGAGAGGATTTGATAACGATTCTGAAGGCCGGTCTTGCGGCCCCCTCCGGCTGCAACAAGCAGACAACGAGTTTGATTGCCGTTGATGACCCGGAAGTATTAAAAAAGCTTCATGGCGTGATTCACCCCGATGTTGGGCAAACGGCTCCGGCAGCAATTTGTGTACTTACGCAGAGGATCTGCGCATATCGTGATAAATGCTTCGCTGTGCAGGATTATTCCGCAGCCATTCAAAACATGCTGCTTACTATCGTGGATTTGGGATATCAGAGCTGCTGGTATGAGGGGCATATCACCGATGATGACCGGATTTGTGATAAGATGGCGCAGATTCTGAATATCCCTGCGGATTATGAACTGGTTTGTTTTCTCCCCGTGGGAATTGCGGAGGGTAACCCGGTGATTCCCGGAAAGAAATCCTTTGAGGAAAGAGCCTGGTTTAATTCTTTTCCCCAGGCACGATAAGCACTCCTGTTTGCACACAAACGCGGCTATGTCCGCTCGGGCGTAGCCGCTTCCCCTTACACCAAGGGACTTCCGAACGATAGGAAGTAATCGAAAGGAAAAACGTATGAATACGGAAAACAAGATTGCTTGGATCGATGCGGAGAACAGAACTGGGTCGTTTCACGCGATAGAAAACGGCAAGGAGGTCCAAAAAACCGAACACCTGTTTTGGGACTTCGTATGTGGACTGATGAACGCCGGATACCGAATCATGTAAAAGGAGCATGTATCATGAAAAAAGCAACCGCGCTGCTTCTTGCGGCAATCCTCTGCCTGTGTCTGGCAGCCTGCGGCAAAGCGCCCGAACAAAGCGCCCCATCCCACACGGAAGCTGCCGCTGCAGAGGGCTCCGGGGAGACACGGCAGGAAAGCGGCAATTCTCCCAATCGGGAGAATGCCGCTGGGAACGTGGAGCAGCCCACTCAGCAGGACATCGAGCTCATCGGCCCCTGGCACCTGGACGGGGAGAAGAACGATCTTGCCGCGTTTGCGGATTCCCTGGGCCCGTTCCCCGGCTACGGAGCGTGGGGCGACGGTATGGAGATTCGGAGCAACGGACAGCTGAGCTGGCACATCGGCGCGGAGAGCTGGCACGGTACCTATACCGTGGAAGACGGCATCCTTCGGGCGCAGCTTGCTTCTGATTCGGAGCAGTCCCCGCGGCTCTGGGACTTGCGCATTTTGGAAGAAAACGGCGTGGCAGAGCTGGAAATGGATTATCAGGACATAACCATCTACTGGGTATATGGGGACCGGAAGGATATTTCTGTCATGGGTTTGCCCGCCAGGGTCTATGTGGACCGTCAGGGGACGGATGCGGTATACAGCAGCTTATCCATTGTGCCCAGCGACACCGGCTATGTGATTGAAATGGAGATCTACCGCCTGGGATATTTCCGGGGAACCGCGGTGGAAGCCGGTGGCGTACCTGTATACACGGATGACCTGGTGGACATAAAGGGAACCATCCAATATGATGATACCCACGCGGTTTTCGAAGTGACGCAATCTCCGTCGGACACGGCGGAGGCCGGCACAACCTGGGTATTCCCGGAGCTACAGGAGGGGTGAAACAGAAACATCTGTAAAACGGACACATACGCATACAAAACAGACCTATATACAGCAGGAATACGCTTGTAAAATATAGGGCATAAGCCGGGAACCAATGATACCGAAATGAATGAAGGAGAAATCAGTTATGGAAAAGAAGTCTATTCGCGAGATCGTCTCTGTCATCTTCAAGGCCGTGACCCTGGCCATGGGCGTTGCCGTTGTGGTGCTGTCCTGCCTGG
>CALYTB010000137.1 GCA_945486035.1 uncultured Clostridia bacterium | reverse complement strand
TGGCTCCCCTACAGTAAGGACGAAGTGCGTTTGAAAACCGTAAACAACAATTTACCGCAGCAATTTCTTTCCTCTACGGCTGCGTTTCTTCGGCATCCGGGTTATTCCGGGAACCGGCAGCTTTTCGTTTTCTCTGGACAATCAAAGCCACCACCAGCACGCCCATTCCTCCGGCCGCCGCAATCCATCCCAAGGCAGTTCTACCCTGATCCGCCAGCACAGCCGCCACCGCGTTGTCGCCGGTCTCCAGCGGGAATACCAGGTAGCTTTCATCCACCTCAAACGAGGTGCTCCTCCATTGTCCCTGGGCATCCCGGACATACAGCGCCAGATGCTCCGACTCCTGACCGCTCGGAAGCAGATATCTGCCCCGGGTAACCACCGAATCCTCCGTCGGGGAGAAGCTTTCGCAATCCAGCAGCACCTGTCCTTCGGAAAGCCGAGGCGAATCCTTGGGCTCCGTCAGCTTCAGGGTCCAGTCCAAGGGGAAGATCCCCTCCAGCAGCATCACCGGCTTGCCGCCCCGAAGCTCCCGGGACTCCACCACACTCAGATCCATGACATACTGCGCCCGGAAAACCTGATCGAAGTACACCTTCTCCACGCCCCGGCTTCCCACACCGTCCCAGGAGCCCACCATTGCATCCTTCGCGGATACCTGGGGGATATTCTCCGGCGCCAGAGAATCCCCCGCCTTCACCTTCCGCACCGTTTTCGTGCCGTCCTCCTGAACAAAAGTCAGCCGGGCATAGCGGAAGTCCTTGGGCACATCCTCCAGGGCAAAGAAACGCTTCTCCGAAATGGGCTGCGCCTCCCCGTCATAGCTGATGCCGTCAATTCCGCCGTAATCCCGGGTGGTCACCAGGTAGCAGTTTCCCTGCAGGGCCGGCTCTTCGTCCTGCTCCTGGGTACTTTCCCGGAGTCCCAGAATTCCGCCGATGCCTTCACCCTCCGACAGAATCTGCACCATGCTGCGGCAATCCGAAACAATTCCTGCGCTTCCGGCAATGCCTCCCACATAATCCTTTCCATCCAGCGTACATTTCACACTGCACTGCCGAATGTATCCTGCGCTGCGCCCGGTGATTCCGCCGATGTATTGGGCGTTCTCCTCCGTCAGGCTGCCGGTGTTGACGCATTGCTTCACCAGGCCCATGGACTGCCAGCCCGCAATGCCGCCCCCATTCTGCTTTTTGGCGGTAACGGTTCCCGAATTGGAGCAGGACAGCACCACCGCCCGAACCTCGCTCTCAAAGTTCAGTGACTCCTGGCCCACCACCTGCCAGTCCTCCAGCAGGTCCAGGTCGTTTTCCGGTGCCATGGCTCCGGTGACGCCTCCGGCGTTGCGGTCCGCCAGAACCGCTCCCTGGTTGCGGCAGCGCTCCACCTTGCCGGACAGAAGCTCCGGCTGATCCTGGTCGGACACATCCACCAGCCTGCCGCCCACATGCTCCGAGGCCCGGCTGATGGTTTCTCCCATGGCGCTCATCTGCCCCTGAATTCCACGCATATCCTGCGCGATTCCCGAGGCGGTGTCCATTGCGGCCCCGGCAGCCTTGCGGATGGACTTGGACATGTTCCTCAGGCTTGCGCTCAGAGCGTTCTGCGCCGCGGCAATGGCATCCGCATCCGGCAGAGAGGGATTCTCCGCGCTGGGAAGCAGCGATTCCAGCGCCTCCCGGGCCGATTCCACCTCATCCATCAGGTTTCCCAGCTGGTCAAAGATGGCTCCGGCGTTTCCCTGGGCATTGCCGGAGGCCCGGCTGACCATTCCGGAGAGGGTGCTCAGCTGTTCTTTCAGAATCTGAAGGGTATCCTCCACAAAGACCATGGTGGAGGAAGGCTCCATCTGGCCCACAATACCGCCCACTTCCTTACGGCCAAAGACATCCGCCTTATTCTCGCAGTCCACGATGTAGCCGGACTGGGTCCCCGCGATGCCGCCGATGTTGTATCCCATCTGCCGGTAGCCAACGGTTTGCTCATTTGTGCAGGAGCGGATGACTCCGGTGCTGATGCCCGCAATACCGCCGATATCCGTCACCGTATTGGAGGCTTCCGAATTCCGGATGGAATCCAGGGTGATATCCGAAAGCTCCACGGTATTCTGCTGGGCCGTGGTATTGATTTCCGCCCGATTGACGCATCCGCGGATCACACCCTGATTCTCTCCCGCGATGCCGCCCACGAAATGTTCTCCCTGGAGCTGACCGTCCATCCGGCAGTTCTCCAGAAGGCCGGTGACCGTATTCTTTCCCGCGATGCCGCCCACATAGCTTCCTCCGGAAATCTCCCCGGAGAAGGTGCAGCGGACGATGCTGCCGCTGTTGCTTCCGGCAATGCCGCCCACCTCCGCCCGGGTTCCCCCGGGATGAATCTGCGCCTGCACGTTCAGCTCCCGCACCTGGGCGGATGCCGTCAGATACCGGAACAGTCCCTTGCCGGAACCGTCCGAAGTAACGCAAAAGCCCCGGATGGTATGTCCGTTTCCTTCAAAGCTGCCGCAGAAAATGGGAATCCCCTCAAATTCCGCGCCTTCCAGATCCAGATCCGCCTTCAGCGACACCTTCAGTCCCTGGCTGTAGCTGTCCAGACGGCATTTTTCCGCAAACCGGAGAAAATCCTTCCGGGTTGAGATGGTAATTTCCCTTTCGAATTCCTCTTCCTCCTGGGCGCGCGCGGGGAGTGCCAAGGTTAACGCAAAAAGAACGCAAAGCGCCATACTGAAAAGCCTTTTACGCATTTTCCTCGCCTCCTTCCCGGATTTCTCCCCCGGTGGAAACCGATGCCTCCAGCCGTCCCTGAATCACACCGTCCACATTGGCATTGACCATGCCGCTGACATAGCCATGGATATGACCCCGCACCCGGATGGCTCCCTCCGCCTTCTGAATCGTGGGCTCGGGAACCCTGATCCGAAAGCTGGTCCGGTTGATAATGGAGTCACCCAGCACCAGCACCGGGGGCAGCACGAATAGAACCAGAAACATGGAGATGACGGTACCTCTTCCGATGCAGTTGCCCATGGTACACACCACAGGCTGCGCCGTGAGATTGCCGATCAAAAAGCCTGCCGAGGCCATAATGGTGCCGGAAGTAAACACCGTGGGGAAGGCGGAGTTCAGGGCGTGAATCACCGCCTGCTTGTGGGGCATCTTCCGTTTCTCCTCCTGATAGTGGCTGGAGATCACGATGGCGTAGTCAATGTTGGCACCCATCTGAATAGCCTGCACAATCAGATAGCCCAGGAAATACAACGGAGTTCCCGTAAGGGTCGGGAAGGAGAAATTGATCCAGATACTGCCCTGAATCACGATAATCAGCAGCACCGGGAGTCCCGCCGACTGGAAGGTGAACAGCAGCACCACAATCACGAAGAACGAGGACAGCACGGATATCAGCAGATTGTCCGTTTCGAAGGAGGAGGCCAAATCCCGGGAGCTGGTGGAATTGCCCACCAGGTAGACATCATCGTCATAGAACCTGCCGATGATCTCATGCATCCGATCCAGGAAGGCGAAGGCCTCGTCGCTCTCCTCCGGCAGATTCAGCACCACCACCAGCCGGCTGTACCGTTCATTCTGGAGCTGGGCCTGGGCCATTCCCAGCTGAGAAAACAGCGCATCGAGCATCTGCTGGTCACCGCCGCTCAGCTGAATATTGTGGGCCTGAAGCTGATCCTTCAGGAAAACAAACATATCAAACAGCGGAATCTCATATTCCTCCAGCCCGCTGAGAATACTGCCGATCTCATTGTGCTCCGCGGCATAGGAGGCGTAGAGCAACTGGATCACCTCATAGTCCATCCCCGCCAGCTCTGAGAATTCCCTTGGGTTCAAAGCGTCGGTCAACATGTAGCCGTCCATGGCCTCGGTCCCGGACAGGCCCATCACGGATTTGACCTCGGGACAGGCCTTCAGCTCCTGAATGATCTCCTTTTCGGCACCGTAATCCCCGGAAGGGATCACCACCGCCACCATGTTGTTGACACCGAAGGTTTCCTTTATCTTGAAGTAGGCCGTCTGCCGCTCGGTCATTTTCGCGGTTTTCAGATCGTAGTAGTTGTAGGAGTAGGGACACCGGCTGGAAAGGATAAACGCTCCCACCAGCACCAGAAGGAACAGCGGAGGAACCACCCGGCGGGTCTTTACCGCGAATTTTCCCACAAAGCTGATGTTGGGAATCAGCTTTCTGTGCCGTGTCTTATCAATCAGGGGACTGAACAGAACCAGCAGCCCGGGCATCAGGGTGAACACGGACAGCAGGCTCAGCATAATCGCCTTGATGAGCACCATGGCCATATCCATGCCGATGGTGAACTTCATAAAGGCCAGGGCCGCAAGACCGCTGACCGTGGTCAGGGACGAAGCGCTGATTTCCGGGATGGCCTTGCTCAGGGCATCCACCGCGGCATCCCGGGCATTCTTGGTTTCGTGCTCGTCGGAGAACCGGTGGCACAGAATGATGGCATAGTCAATGGCCAGCGCCAGCTGCAGCACCACGGCGATGGAATCGGAGATGAAGCTGATTTTTCCGCAAAGGAAATTGGTGCCCATATTCAGCAGTGCCGCCGCCCCGAAGGTCAGCAGCAGCACCGGAACCTCCATATAGGCCCGGCTGGTCAGAGTCAGCACCGCGATGATGATGAACACCGCTACCACCAGAATGGTGGCCATCTCCTCCCGGAGCATGGCGTTTTCGTCATAGCCCACCGAGGAGTAGATGGAAGCATCGTATCCTTGCACAACCTTCTCGATTTCCTGCTGGGCCTTTACGCTGACAGGGTCGGTGGCTTCCGCGCTGAAGCTGATGTCATAGAGGGCGGAAGCATCCCGGTAATGGTCCGGGGAGTCATCGAAGGTTACCATGCTCAGCCCCTCGATGTCCGCCAGTTCCTCCGCCAGCGCCTGGGCCGTCTGGAAGGATACATTGGACACCATAACCTGAGCCGTACCGAAGGTGGCGAAATTCTCGCTCATGGCCACCAACCCCTGGCGGGTTTCCGTGTCCTCCGGCAGGTAAACCGTGACATCGTTTTCCACCTTCACCCAGCCCCGGGAGAAGATGCAGAAAATAAAGGCGAATACATACAGCAGAAAAATCAGATTTCGCTTGTCCACGATAAACGTGGCCAGCCGATCAATAAAACTTTCGGATTTCATAGCGTTCATAGTCCACTCCTGTTGGAAAAAAGGAAAATCGGATACCTGTTGATTTTTGTCTGTGTTGTATATTATAATAATGGCATTCCCCAACAGCAAGCATCAAAAAGGGCCATTCTATATAATTTTAGACATATCAATTGAATTTGTTTATTTTTATTCCATTCATCCCAACGCAGGTAAATTGTTTTCAAACACCATATGTTGCTGCCGTAGGGGCGGCTATTATGTCAAGAGTAACATGGTATACACCAGTGCAAGGACATGGTATACAACTT
>CALYTB010000136.1 GCA_945486035.1 uncultured Clostridia bacterium | reverse complement strand
CGCGTCCAGAGCGCAACCGCCGAAGGCGGCTCTTGGCGCGTCGGAGTCTGCGGACTGGTCTTGCAATGACAGCGTTTTCTCAGTGTGCTAAACATCAATTTGCCTTTCCTCCTCTCTTCCAATTTTTATCTTGCGGTTTCTACAAAAAAGTGCTATTCTAAGGAGGCATCATGACGAATTTTCTGAACGGCCTTCACCATACCCTCTGGGGCGCGCCCACATTGATTCTGATTCTGGGAACGGGACTTTTCTTAAGTGTCCGCACACGCTTCGTCCAGCTTCGTCTGCTCCCCCGCTCTCTCCGGCAAATGGCCCGGAGTCTGCGGCGAAAGCCCGGGGAGGACGGCATTTCCCCCTTCCAGGCCCTGTGCACGGCCCTGGCTGCCACCGTGGGCACCGGAAATCTGGTGGGCGTGGCGGGCGCCATCTGCTTAGGAGGCCCCGGGGCCATCTTCTGGATGTGGATCTGCGGCTTCATCGGCATGGCCACCAAATACGCCGAGGTCACCCTGGCCCTGCGCTGCCGGGTCCGGGAGCACGGGGAGTACCTGGGCGGCCCAATGTACATGATTACCCGTGGCATGGGGTCCCGCTGGCGTTATCTCGCGGCATCCTACGCGGTGTTCGGCATTGCGGCATCCTTCGGCGTGGGAAATGCCACCCAGGTGAACGCGGTCGTCAGCGGTATCAACGCGGTGCTGCGCTCCTTCGGCAGAGCGGAATCCCTCCGGCGCAATCTGGCGGTGGGCCTGCTGCTGGCCGTCACCATCGGCGCGGTGCTGCTGGGTGGGGCCAAGCAGGTGGGCCGCACGGCGGAAAAACTGATTCCCTTCGTTTCCGCAGGCTACATCGCACTGTGTCTGGGGGTGCTGATTCTCCGCCGCCGGTATCTTCCCCAGGCCGTTTCCCTGATTCTGGACGGAGCCTTCAACCCCCGGTCGGTTACCGGCGGGCTCCTGGGTTCCGCGTTTCAGGCCCTTCGTGTGGGCTGCTCCCGGGGTGTCTTTACCAACGAAGCCGGCATGGGCACCGCCTCCATGGCCCACGCCTGCGCCCAGGTTTCCCACCCGGCGGAGCAGGGGCTTCTCGGCATTGTGGAGGTATTCCTGGACACCATCGTCATCTGTACCCTCACCGCCCTGGTGATTCTCACGGCGGGGGTGGCCATCCCCTACGGCACCGATGCGGGGGGCAGCCTCACCGCTTCCGCCTTCTCCGCCGTATACGGCAGCTGGGTCAATGTGTTCCTTGCCGGGGCCCTGGCCTGCTTCGCCATTGCCACCGTGCTGGGCTGGGGGCTCTACGGCTGCCGCTGCGCCCAGTTTCTCCTGGGCCCCAAGGCCTGGAAGGGCTTCGCCCTGCTTCAGGCGCTGACCGTGATCCCCGCCAGTGTGGGAAAAGCCGAAACTGTCTGGCTCCTGGCGGAAATTCTCAACGCCCTCATGTCCGTTCCCAATCTGATTGCCCTGGCGGCTCTCTCCCCCGAGCTTGTCCGCCTTACCAAAGAATACGAAAGAAGTGGTACACCATGCAAATCTCCATCAACGCCAACCGATGCGAGCCCTCCCCCATGCGCAAATTCCACCCCCTGGCGGTGGCCGCGGAAAAGGAAGGCAAAAAAATCTACCACCTGAACATCGGCCAGCCGGATATTGCCACGCCTCCTGCCTATTATGAGGCCATCCGCAGGTTTGACCGGAAGACCCTGGCCTACGCCGAGTCCCCCGGAACGCCCCAGCTCATCGATGCCGTCCGCGGCTACTATAAGCGGCTGGACGTGGAGCTGGAGCCCAGCGACGTGCTCATCACCACCGGCGGCAGCGAGGCGCTGCTTCTGACGTGCCTTAGCATTCTGGACCCCTACACCGAGGTCATCATCCCGGAGCCCTACTACCCCAACTACACCACCTTCGTTCACGCGGCGGGCGGCGTTATCCGTGCCCTGCCCACCAACCCCTGGGAGGGCTACCGCTACGCCGACCGGGAGCGCATTGAGAGCCTGATTACCAAAAACACCCGGGCCATCCTCATCACCAATCCCGGCAACCCCACCGGTGTGGTGCTGAACCAGGAGGAAATGCGGATGATCGCGGACATCGCCAAGGAGCACGACCTGTTCCTGATCTGCGACGAGGTGTACCGGGAGTTCTGCTACGATGAAAAATTCGGCGTGCCCACCATGGCCCGGTTCCGGGACATTGACGAGAACCTGGTCATCGTGGACTCGGTATCCAAGCGGTTCTCCGCCTGCGGTGCCCGGGTGGGCTGCGTGGTCACCCGGAACAAGGAGCTGCAGGCAGCGCTTCTGAAGTTCTGCCAGTCCCGCCTGTCCGTCGCCACCATCGACCAGATCGGCGCCGCCGCCCTGTACAGCGTGGACCCCGGCTTCTTCCTGGAGAGCAAGGCCGAGTACCGCCGCCGCCGGGATACGGTGATCTCCCGCCTGCGGAAGATTCCCGGCGTGGTGGTGGAGGAGCCCATGGGGGCCTTCTACGTCATGGCAAGCCTCCCCGTGGACGACAGTGACAAGTTCCAGCGCTGGCTCCTGGAAAGCTTCAGCGACAACGGCGACACCGTCATGTTCGCCCCCGGGGCTCCCTTCTACGAAACCCCCGGCAAGGGAATCAACGAGGTGCGCATTGCCTATGTGCTGAAGCAGGAGGATTTGGAGCGGGCCATGGATGTTCTCGCCGCCGGCATCGCCCAATACCAGCGCAAAGTCATGAAGGTCAAAGCCCACCCGGCGGTATGAGAATGGACAATTGACAGTTGACAATTATTTCCCTTTTTCAAACATCAGCAAAACCGCAGAGCAGAGGAACCCCCTCCGCCCTGCGGTTTTTTGATTGGTGATACCTGTTGGAAAGATAAATTGGTGTTTAGTGCACAACCTCAAACAACAGTAAACCTTGTCATCCTGAGCGAAGCGCAGCGTAGTCGAAGGATCTTGGCACTGAATTTACCCGAAAGCGTAACGAAATGCGTAGATCCCTCGACTCGCTGCGCTCGCTCGGGATGACAGCCTTCTTTGTGTAAACAACAATTTACCTTACTGCCACATGGAGTTGATTTGGCTTCCCGGCGGGATTGGGAAATTGTCAATTGTCAATTGTTAATTGTCAATTGTTAATTGTCAATTGAATCCACTCCCGGTTCCAAAAACCGGAACACATCCCCCAGGCTTTCGTGGAGCACCAGATCGGCCTGATCGTCGTAGGGGGTTTCGTCCCGGTTGATGAGCACCAGCCGGTTTCCGGTGTAGTATCGGATCAGCCCCGCAGCCGGGTACACCGTCAGGCTGGTGCCGCCCACAATCAGCAGATCCGCCTCCGCGATTGCCCGGACAGCCCCCTCGACGGTAGCCTGATCCAGGCCCTCCTCGTAGAGCACCACATCCGGCTTCACGGTTCCGCCGCAATCGCACCTGGGCACCCCGGGGCAGTCCCGGACATACTCGGCGGGATAGGATTTCCCGCAGCGGGTGCAGTAATTGCGCAGCACCGAGCCGTGGAGCTCATACACCCGCCTGCTTCCCGCCTTCTGGTGCAGCCCGTCGATGTTCTGGGTCACCACGGCGGAGAGCTTCCCCTCCCGCTCCCATTTGGCCAGGGTCTTGTGGGTCACGTTGGGCTCATACCCCAGGGGCAGCATTTTCTCCCGGTAAAACCGGAAGAAATACTCAGGCTTTCTCACATAAAAGCTGTGGCTGATGATAGTCTCCGGGGGGTAGTCGAACTTCTGGCTGTACAGCCCGTCCACACTGCGGAAATCCTTGATCCCCGACTCCGTGCTGACCCCCGCACCGCCGAAGAACACAATATTCCGGCTTTCCGATACCCATTGCTTCAATATTTCCCGCTTGTCCATAGACTGCCTCCTGTCAAAGATTATGCCGGAACGATAAATTGCTGCTTGTCGGGCTGTCGCCCGAGTTGACAGTGGACAGTTGACAGTGGACAATTAAGGAGTCCCTTCGGGACAATTTCAAATAAAGCGTTCAGAAATATTGCTTTTTTTCGGAATATTTGCCGATAATTATCATTACATTTATTTCAAATAATCCCCGAAGGGGATACCATAACTGTCCACTTTCCACTGTCAACTGTCCACTGGAGCGAAGCGACAAACACCAATTTACACTTCTTCCCCTCGAACATCCCCTTCCTCCATTTCCTTCAGGAGCTTCCGGTCCTGCTTGGAGCTTAAATCCAGCTTTTCGTACATATCGGGCCGGCGCGCCCGGGTCCGGCGGAGGGACTGCTTGCGCCGCCACTGGCGCACCTTTTCGTGGTTCCCTGAAAGCAAAATCTCTGGCACCTCCCGGCCGTGCCACACCGCCGGACGGCTGTACTGGGGGTATTCCAGGAGGCCGTTAAAATGGCTCTCGTCCTCGAAGCACTCCGGGTCCGCCAGCACCCCGGGCACCATGCGGCACACCGCGTCAGTAACCGCCATGGCGGCGATTTCTCCGCCGGTGAGCACGAAGTCCCCCAGAGAGATTTCCTCATCCACGCACTCGTCGATAAACCGCTGGTCGATGCCCTCATAATGGCCGCAGACCAGGATGATGTTATCCATTTTGCTCAGCCGGATGGCATCAGCCTGCCGGAAGGTGTGGCCGCAGGGGGACAGATACACCGTATGCACAGGGCCCCCCGCCTCGTCACACACCGCCTCCCAGCACCGATACAGAGGGTCCGGGGTCATCACCGCCCCCCGGCCTCCGCCGTAGGGGTAGTCGTCCACCTGGTTCTGCTTGTTGGCTGTATAGTCCCGGATCTGGTGAGTGGCGATGGTGATGAAGCCCCGTTCCTGAGCCCGGCCCAGGATGCTCTCCGACAGCACATCCCCCAGGGTTTCCGGGAACAGGGTCATAATGTCAATTCTCATCGGAGCGCATTCCCTCGAGGAGTTTTACCTCCATCACATTGTTTTCCAAATCCGTGGACAGGACGAACTCCTTCACGGCGGGAATCATATATTCATAGGTTCCCTTCACCACATACACGCTGTTTCCGGGATAGTCCAGCACCTCGGTGATTTTTCCGATGGCCTCCCCGCCGGAAGTCACCTCCATACCGATTAAGTCAGCGCCGAAGATGATGCTTTCGTCCATATCCTCCCGGAAAAGCTCTAAGACCTTTCCCCGCATGGCCTGGGCCGCCTCCATGGAGTCGATGCCCTCTATTTTCACCAGGTTGCAGGTTTTCTGCACGCGGACGTTTTCCAGTTTGTATTCCTTCCCGTCAATCCGGCAGCGGTCAAAATCCAGAAGCATTTCCGGGCTGTCCAGCCAGGTAAGCACCTTCATCTCGCCCCGCACCCCGTGGGTGGTCACGATTTCCCCCGCTTCAATAAAAGGAAGCCTCATTTCCATTCCTCCGTATAAGAACATACCAGGCAGATAAATTGTTGTTTAGCGGCTTCGCCGAATTGACAATTGACAGTTGACAATTT
>CALYTB010000135.1 GCA_945486035.1 uncultured Clostridia bacterium | reverse complement strand
AATGGTACCAGGTAACGATTACCATTAAAAATGCCATATTTTCTGCTCTGTTGGGCAAATATCGACACATTTCCCTTCTAACCGGGGGATTGCCACACCACTTAAGCGGACTGGTTCGCAATGACAGGAAATTTGAAACGCGTAGTATAAACAACAATTTTCCATACACCCGTGTTTGCGCGCATAGCTCATTTTGCGGTTTCTCACAAAGCAGTCCGGCAGGCTCCGTTCCCGGAAGCCGCGCTCGGCAGCGAAACCATTCTTGTTAAGCCGCTGTTTGCCTTTTCCGGCTTCCGTTACGGAATACCGGCATTCAATCAGCGCTTGCCTTTTGGACATACCTTCGTGTAAATACGCTCGTACGCCGCCGCACAGGCAGGGGCTTCAAACTCTTTCACAATTCTCCGGGATGCGGCGCTACAGCGCTCCCAGAGTTCCCGATCCTCGCCCAGGCGAATCATCTCACGGGTGAGCGCCTCCAGGTCATTGCTTTCAATCAGGGCTCCGTTGTCTTTGACCAGATCCGCCATTCCTCCCACATTGGTAGAAACCACCGGCAACCCGGAAGCCATTCCCTCCAGCACGGACAGGGGAAGTCCTTCCCTCTGGGAGGGCATCACATAGACATCCGCTCTTGCCAAGTATTCTTCCGGATGCTCCTGCTCTCCCGTAAATACGACAGCATCCTGAACCCCCAGCTCAGCAGCCTCCCTATGCAGCTCTTCAAAGGTTTCGCCGTTCCCCACCAAAACCAGCTTGGCGTTCGGGATTCGGCGGAGCACCTCCGGCATTGCGCGCACGGCCAGGGATAAATTTTTCCGTCTGTCCATCCGACTGACATTGATGAATACAAAATCCCCGTCCGGCCCCCGGTCTTCATGCCAGTAGTGCTGGAGCTCCACCGGGTTGTTCACATAGGGATATTCCTCAGGATCGCAGTGGTAAAGCTCGGCGGCAACCTGCTGATTCACTTTCGACAGCGTAACCGGCTGAATCTTATGAATCTTTACCCCCAACCGCATAATTTTCCGCTTTCGGGGGTTAAACTCCTTGTCCGGTTGGATGTGAATCGTATGTACCATCTTGGCGCGGTGTGTCAGCACCCATGGAAGCGCGTAAAAGCACGCGTGCAGGTGTGTGTGCACCACATCGGGCTTCATTTTGGAAAGCAAATGCCAAAGCCGGAGCATCGCCCGGGGGCTTTTGCTGCCGGTTTTGTCCATGTAGTAAACCGGGATTCCCGCTTCCTCAATTTTCCTCTCGAAAAAATGATTCTGGCGAGGGCCCATGCTGATTACAGCAATGTCAAATTTGCTGCGGTCCATATTTGTGGCCAGCTGGGCTACCACACTCTCGGCTCCGCCGGTGGTAAACATAGGCAGAATAATCGCAACTTTCATCTGCTTTTTCCCCCAATCATAAATTCGAATTCAGACTATCGGTTTTAGTAAGCTAAACAAATTGGTGTTTGATTATTTCAAATGCGTTTCGCCCTTCCTGTAGGGGAGCCATTCATGGCTCCCGTAGAGCGGTACGTTTTCGCCGAAATGCTGGGGATATCGGAACATTTCACCGCTGGGAGTGGTGAAACGCGCAGCGAATCAGAATTACAATGATTGCCAGTGGCAATCATTCCATAATTCAAATGAATGGCTCCCCTACAGTGTTGTTCCAACATTTTCAAAACAGATTGGGAAACACTGATTCCACGATCTGCTTATTAATGCCGATAACCTTAATTCGAATTATTTCTCTCCGGCAGCCGGATCCAGCTTCCCAGCAGCTCATCGTCCCGGGGATCCACAAAGGGGCCGAAGCCGGAGTTGTTATAGAAGGTCAGCTCCCCCAGATACAGCCTTCCGCCGCAGATATACCAGTCCACCCGCAGATGGGGAATCCCCCGGGACAAAACGGAGGACAGCTCCAGCATCTTCTCCAGGCAATCCGGCCTGGGGGCATCCGTTTCCGACCGGGCCTGACCCACCCGGGTGATGCTCATCCGGTTCCAGTCGGTGTCATAAAAATCCATGGTGTGCTTACCGAACCGACCCTGATGCAGAATTACCAGCTTCGGCTCTCCCTGGAAGCACATCACCTTATAATCCGAGGGCGCGGCCCCTGTTTCATCCGTCAGATACGCCTCGGCGAGGATTCGGCGGGGCACATCCCGGTAGGGCCACTCCCGGTATTCCTTGAAATAATCCAGCGCCATTCCCCTGCGCAGAACCTGCATGGCTTCCTCCCGGTTTAGCTTCTCCTTGTCCGGGCAGAGCACGACACTTCCGGAATCGTGGGTGCACTTGAGCACAAACCGGTCAGGCAGCGCATCAAAGTCCACATCCTCCGGCCGGTCCCAGACTCCCAGGGTGGGAATCACATATTCCGGCCCGATCAAGCGGCTGACCAGGTCCTTTACAGCAGCCTTATCCACCATCTGCCCATATCGGGGGTCCCGGTCATAGACCTTCAGCCACTGCACCTTCTCGTTGTAGCTTTTGGGATTCTCCCAGTCGGGGAACCTGCGGAAGGTCAGGAAATAGCGCAGCGACAAATAAACCTTGTCCGGCAGAACATAGGCACATTTTTTGATGAATTCCTTCAGCACCAAACCGTCCTCACTCCTCAATCACCTTCCGCCACAGCCGGATTACATTTTCGGTGCGGTATTCTTCCGCATCCCGCTGGGCATTCCTGCCCAAGGTGCTTCCCGTTTCCCGATCCCGGGCCAGCAGAATCAGCTTCCGCGCCAGGGCGTTGCCATCCCCCCGGGGGACAATCAGGCCGGTCACACCGTCCCGCATCACTTCCTCCGCCCCGGGGTAGTCCGTGGTGACGCAGGGAATGCCCAGCATCATGGCCTCAATCAGGGCATTGGGTAAGCCTTCGTATTCGGAGGTCAGTACAAACACCGACGCGTCCGCGATTTTCTCATGAATATCCAGGGCATGACCGGGGAGAAAAACCGTACCCTCCAGCCCCTTCTCCCGGACGTAATCTTCCAGCTCAGAGCGAAGCTCCCCCTCGCCGTAGATGGTGCATCTGGCCTCCGGGATTTCCCGGGTTACCCGCTCCATGGCATCCATCAGCATTTTGTGGTTTTTCTGCTCCGCCAGCCGCCCCGCGGTGACCACCCGGAAGCCCTCCGATTCTCTTCGGACAGCGCCCTCCACACTGACAGGGTTGGGGATGATAACCCCCTTCGCCTTCACCGTGTCAGAGAAGCATTCCTCCTCCGCTTTTGTCTGGAATACCACTGCCCGGGCGGTTTTGTAGAGCGTGTCACAGTAGGCAAGCATCCATTTTCCCCGTCCGTCGTGCCTGGGGTCGTTCCGCTCGGATACGATGACGGGTAATTTCAGCCCCAGAGCCGCGGTCAGCACCAGGGCGTTGATCCTTCCGATGAAGGATACCACACAGTCCGGCTTTTCCCGTTTCAGAAGCTTGCGGATTTCCATCAGCCACCGGGGAGCCCGTTTCAGGTAGGAGCCGCCGCCCAGGCTCAGATCCACCAGCTTAACCCCCGGCTCCAGCTTCTGGGCCAGGTCATTGCTCAGCAGCATCACGATCTGCGTATCCCAGCCCCGGCGGCAGTAGTCATTGGCAAGCAGGGAAATCACCCGCTCCGCGCCGCCGTAGCCCATATGTCCGATAAAAAACGTGATCTTCATTCCATGCCTCCGCTCGCTTCCAGGTACACCCGGCGGTATTGCTCCGCGATGACACCGAGGCTGTAGGCCTCCGCCTTTATCCGGTTGTTCCGGCTGATTTCCTGCCGTTTCCCGCTGTCGTCCAGACGGCGCAGCGCCCCGGCAATGGTGTCGGGCTTGCCCGGTTCCACAAGAAATCCGTTGACCCCGTCCTCCACCATGTCCGTGTTTCCACGAATGCGGGAGCACACCACCGGAAGGCCCGATGCCATGGCCTCCATGACGGAAACGGACAGCCCTTCCCGGAAGGAGGGGAATACAAACACATCCGCCATGGCATAAAACGCAGGAATGTCATTCCGGTAGCCCATCAAGCGTACCCGGTCCCTCAGCCCCTTTTCCCGGGCCAGCGCTTCCAGCTCTTCCTTCAGAGGCCCCCGGCCGCAAACCACATAGTATAGATTCCGGTTCTCCATCCCGGACAGAGCTTCCAGTACCGCCCTGTGATTCTTGTTCCTGTTCAGATCTCCCACGCTCAGCAGTACCGAGGCGCTTTCGGGAATTCCCAGCTCCCGGCGCAGAGCATCCCCCTTTTCCTCATTCCCCCGGAATCGGGCCGTATCAATGCCCACCCCGGGAATGTAGACGGTTTTCTTCGCGTGAAGATGCCGCCTCGCCCGATCGTAGTCTTCCCGGTTGATGGTAATCAGCACATCGGTCAGCGGCGAGAGCAGCCACTCTGCCGGGAAGTACATCAGCCAGTTAAGCCACGGCGCCCCCTTGTAGAAGTGGAAGCCATGGGCGGTGTAAATCACCTTTGTTCCTGTTTTCCGGGCTTCCCGGGCTGCCAGCCTGGCCGCCACCGCCCCCACCGGGGTATGGCAGTGGATGATATCATAGCTTCCCTGCCGAATGATCTCCTTCAGACTATGATAGGCCTCCAGATTCCCCTTTTTCAGAGGGGATCGTTCAAAAGGAAGGCTAAAAAAAGCATCACAGTTCGCAATCACACAGTCCGCCGGGTTCTCGTAATCATTTTTCGCCGCCACAGCGGTTTCCCAGCCCATTTCCTTGAACAGCTTCAGATAGGGCAGATGGAACTCCGCGATATGGTTCTTCACCAGGGTCGCCACAAACAGCACCTTTTTCATATCCCCCGCCCTTTCTCCCGGCTTCCAGGCAATGCGTATACTTTTCGTCTATTATACCAGATTCCCCGAAGAAACGCAACCGCAAAAAGAGCGGAGGTTTCCCTCCGCTCCTGTGTCGGTTATTTCATCAGCTTGTCAATTGCCTGGCACAGATCGTCAATGGCATCCTGATCTCCCGCCGCCACCGCATCCACCATGCAGTGGCGCATATGATCCTTGAGGATTACCTTCCCGGTGTTGTCCAGAGCGGAGCGCACCGCTGCCAGCTGGATCAGCACCTCGGAGCAGTCGTAGCCCTCCTCCACCATCCGTTTCACCTTTTCCAGATGGCCGATGGCCCGGGCCAGACGGTTCACCACCGCCTTCTGATTCTCGTGAACATGACCGTGGGAATGGGCGATCCCGTGGGCATGAAGGTACGCGTGGTCGTGTTCCAGTTCGTGATTGTGCTCCTGTTCGTAAAGCTCTGACATTTACCCGGCCTTCTTTCCGAAAAACTTTTTTCATTATACCCCAGCAATCCCCATTGCGCAAGCCCTCCCGGGGGTTCCCCGCGGAAAATAAATGCTTTGACAGTCATCCCATTCTGGAGTATAATAGAGGAAACCTAAATCATCTGGTAAGAGAAATTGTTGTTTATACGATTTTGCTGTCATTGCGAGCCAGTGCGCACACTGGCGTGGCAATCCCCCGGTTGAAAG
>CALYTB010000134.1 GCA_945486035.1 uncultured Clostridia bacterium | reverse complement strand
AGCCATGAATGGCTCCCCTACAGTAAGAACGAAGTGCGTTTGAAATCTTCAAACACCAATTTATCGCTCTGTCCGGGAACGTGGCGGGGTAACCCGATCATTATACTCTCTTTCCCCTCCTGAAACAAGGGGGAATTTACGCGGATGGGCAAGGTTTTTTTACTTAGGGGTGGAAATCCGGGGGAAAAACTGCTATAATACACTGATGCATGGCCCGCCGCGGCGGACGGCGATTCTGACATACAAGGATGGATGAGATACAATGGGACTGAGTGCCTCCGCGCCCTGGCTGGCGTATTACGGGAATACTCCCGCTTCTTTGGATTATCCCCACAAAACCATGTACCAAATGGTGGCCCTGGCCGCTAAGAAATATCCGGATAACGTGGCCTATGTGTTCATGGGCAAGGAAACCACCTACCGCACCTTTATGAAGCGGATTGATGCCGCCGCCCGGGGTCTGGTGCACATGGGCATCGGCAAGGGCGACCGGGTGACCATCTGCATGGCCAATACCCCCCAGGCGTTGGACTGCTTCTACGCTCTGAACCGGATCGGGGCCATCCCCAACATGATTCACCCCCTGTCCGCCGCCAAGGAGATTGCCTTCTACCTGAACTTCTCCCATTCCAAGGCCATCCTGACCCTGGATCAGTTCTATGAGAAGGTGGAGAGCATCCTGCCGGAGCTGGAAAATCCCACGGAAATCCTCATTGCCCGGATTCAGGAGGAGCTGCCCTTCCCCTTAAGCGCCCTGTACCCCCTGACGAAAAATGCCCGGGCGGTGAAGAAACTGCCCAAAACCGGCTATACTTATTGGTATGACATGGTGGCCGCCGGCAGGGGACAGACCCTTCCGGTTGACGACTGCGCTTTTGACGAGTGTGCCGCCATCCTCTATTCCGGCGGTACCACCGGCACCACCAAGGGCATTATGCTCAGCAACCTGAATTTTAACGCCCTGGGTATGCAGACCATCGCGGCCTCCGGCTACGGGAGCATAGCCGGGATGAAGATGCTCTCCGTCATGCCCGTGTTCCACGGCTTCGGTCTGGGCATCGGCATCCACACCGCCCTCATCGGCGGCGCCACCTGCATTCTGGTGCCCCAGTTCAGCGTGAAGACCTATGCCGATGTGCTGGTGAAGCAGAAGCCCAACCTGATTCCCGGAGTGCCCACGCTGTTCGAGGCGCTGCTCCGGGCCCCCAAGCTGGAGGGCGTGGACCTGAGCTTCCTCAAGGGCATCTTCTCCGGCGGCGACAGCCTGAGCCCCGAGCTCAAGAAGAAGGTGGATGCATTCCTTCGTGCCCACAACTGCGACCAGCAGATTCGGGAGGGCTACGGCACCACCGAGTGTGTCACCGCCTCCTGCCTGACCCCCAAGGATTATGCCCGGTCCGGGTCCATCGGTGTGCCCTTCCCGGATACCTTCTACAAAATCGTTACCCCTGGCACCACCCAGGAGGTCCCCGCCAACACCGAGGGTGAGATCTGTGTCTCCGGCCCCACGGTGATGATGGGCTACATGGACAATCCCGAGGAGACCGCAGCCACCCTGCGCCGCCACTACGACGGGCGCATCTGGCTCCACACCGGGGACCTGGGCCACATGGACCAGGACGGCTTCGTCTACTTCCGCCAGCGGATCAAGCGGATGATCGTCACCTCGGGCTACAATGTCTACCCCTCCCAGCTGGAGAACATCATCGACAGCCACGAGAAGGTGCTGCTCAGCTGTGTCATCGGCGTGAAGGACGACTACCGTGGCCAGAAGGTCA
Source organism: uncultured Clostridia bacterium (assembly GCA_945486035.1). GTDB lineage: Bacteria > Bacillota > Clostridia > Oscillospirales > Oscillospiraceae > Faecousia. The sequence continues at coordinate 3,961 of CALYTB010000134.1, read as the reverse complement.
AGGCCTATGTGGTGCCCATGCCCGGGGTGGAGCCCACCGAGGAGCTAAAGCAAGAGCTGCTTTCCTACTGCTCCGGCCGGATTGCCAAGTACGCCATGCCCCGGGAGCTGGAGTTCCGCAAGGAGCTGCCCAAGACCCTGGTAGGAAAGGTTGCCTACCGGGTGCTGGAGGAGGAAGCCGCCGCCGGAGTGCGGTAATCCCCACCGGGAAAAATGAGAGTTACTCCGCAGACAGACAAATTGGTGTTTGCAGGTCTGTTTTGAGAACGTTGTAGAAACACTGTAGGGGAGGCATTCATGCCTCCCGGCGGTGAAACGTCCCGATATTCCGGGCGTTTCGGCGAAAACGTACTGCGCCACGGGAGCCATGAATGGCTCCCCTACAGTAAGGACGAAGTGCTTTTGGAATGTTCAAACACCAATTTGCCGCTCTGGGCGATTCCGCCGTGCATCCGATTACCTGGGAGGTTTACCATGAAACTGCGAAACAATCCTGCCTTTTTTGCCGGGGTGATGCTTGTGCTGGGGCTGGCGGCCCTGGCGCTGCGCATGGCGCTGTACCGGACCTGCGTGGATGAAAAGGGACTGCTGATTCCGGGGACATCCCTGGAGCTGATGGTATGGGCTGTGACCGGCGCGGCCTGCATCTGGGCGGCCTGCTCCGGCGGCGAACCCCGGCAGCGCCTGCTCCGGCTGGAGGCGCTGGGGGAGCTGCTGGCAGCGGTGGGCATCGCCCTTGCCCTGCCGGAGGGCCTGCGGCTGGCGGTCACCATGCTGGACAAGGTCCGCCTGGGCCTTTCCCTGGCGGCAGCGGTGGGCCTGGCCTGGGGAGCCGCCGCGCGGCTGCAAAGCAAAAAGCCCCATGTGCTCTGTTATGGAGCTGCCTGCCTGTTCTTTGCGCTGAACGCGGTGTGCCGCTACCGGGGCTGGGTCTCCCATCCCCAGTTCCAGGATTACCTGTTCCCGCTGCTGGGTGCCCTGACCATGATGGTCTTTGCCTATCTGCGCTGCGTGCCGGAAAAGATTCGGCTCCGGCGCTTGGTGGGATTGATTGGGGGCTTTTTATGCCTGGCGGCGCTGGCAAAAACCGATTTTCTGCCTATGTACTTCGGCTGCGGACTGTGGATGCTGACCAATACCGATGCCCCGGGGGAGCCGGTATGAACATGGTTTTGCCTGAATATGTTCTGGACTGCCTGAACCGGCTGGAAAAGGCCGGGTATCAGGCCTGGGCTGTGGGCGGCTGTGTCCGGGATGCCCTTCTGGGGAAACCGCCTCAGGACTATGACCTGTGCACCGATGCGCTGCCGGAGCGGACCCAGGCGCTGTTTTCGGACCGGGAGCTGGTGCTCGCAGGGCTGAAGCACGGCACCGTGGGCGTGGTCACCCCCGGCGGCGTGGTGGAGATCACCACCTTCCGCACCGAGGGGGACTACGAGGACGGACGGCATCCGCAATGGGTACATTTCGTGCCGGAGCTGCGGGAGGATCTTCGCCGGCGGGATTTCACCGTCAACGCCATGGCCTGGAGCCCGCTGCGGGGCCTGCGGGACCCCTTCGGCGGACAGGAGGATCTGGAAAACGGAATCCTCCGGGCGGTGGGAGAGCCGGAACAGCGGTTCCGGGAGGATGCGCTGCGCATCTTGCGGGGGGTGCGGTTTGCCTGCCGGTTCCGCCTGAGGGTAGAGGAGAATACCCTTCGGGCCATGGAGACCCTCGTCCCGCTGATGGAGGGACTTTCCCGGGAACGGGTATTCGGGGAGCTGTGCGCCCTGCTTCCGGGAATCACCGCGGAGCAGCTGCTTCGGTTCGCTCCGGTGATCACCGGTGCCATCCCGGAGCTGAAACCCATGGTGGGCTTTGACCAGCGTTCCCCCCACCACGCCTATGACCTCTATACCCACACCGCCCACGTCACCGGGGCCGTGCCGGCGGATTTGACACTGCGCTGGGCGGCGCTGCTGCACGATGTGGGAAAGATTCCCACCTTTACCCTGGACGAAACCGGCCGGGGCCACTTCTACGGCCACGCGGGCGCAAGCGCGGAGGCCGCGGATGCCATTTTGCACCGCCTGAAGGCCCCCACGGCCCTGCGGGAGCGGGTGAATATCCTGATCCGCAATCACATGACCCGCCTGGAGGAGGATAAGAAGCTTCTCAAGCGCCGGGTCCGCAGCCTGGGCTGGGAGGCGGTGGAGCAGCTGCTTAGGCTTCAGGAGGCGGACATGGGCAGCAAGGGCACCGGGGAGGAACAGGATTTTGACCAGTTCCGCCGGATTCGCGCCCTTCTTGAGGAAATCCGGGCGGAAAATGCCTGCCTGACACTGCGGGATCTGGCAGTGAACGGAAATGACCTGATGGCCCTGGGTCTCCGGGGAGCAGAAATCGGAAAAACCCTCAACGCCCTGCTGGATGCTGTCCTGGACGAGCGGGTCCCCAACCACCGGGAAGCCCTGCTGCGCTATGCAGGGGAAATTGGTGTTTGTATGTCGTTGCTGTCATTGCGAGACCAGTCCGCAGACTGGTCGTGGCAATCCCCCGGTTGAAAGGAACCAGGAAACGATTACCACCAAAGATAGCGGCAGTTCCCATTTTCCGGGTACTTTTCGGTACATTTTCCCTCCAACCGGGGGATTGCCACACCAGTGTGCGCACTGGTTCGCAATGACAGCGTTTATTCGGCAAACACCAATTTATCCTTCTGACGATATACGCTGACGAGGAAAAAGGTATGAAGAATAAAAAGAAAAAACTTGCGGGGCTGCTGTATTCGGCGGCGGCGCTGCTGGTGGTGCTGGCGGGAATTCTGCTGGGGGAGGACTATCTGCTGCCCCTGGTGGAGGAGCCTGCCCGGAGCACCGGGGAGGGGCTTTGTGTCCACTACATCGACGTAGGCCAGGCGGACAGTTGCCTACTTTCCTGCGATGGGGAATACATGCTCATTGACGGGGGCAATGTGGACGACGGTCGGCTGGTGGTCTCCTACCTGGAGCAGCAGGGGGTCTCCGAGCTGAAAGCGGTGATCTGCACCCACGCCCACGAGGACCATGTGGGCGGCCTGGCTGCCGTGCTGGCGGTGTATCCCACCCGGGCGGTCTACAGCCCCACCACCACCTACGCTTCCAAGTGCTTCGACGATTTTATGCGTTATGTTGACCAACAGCGGCTCACCGTGACGGCACCGGTGCCGGGGGACGGGTTTGACCTGGGCTCCGCCCGGGTCACCATCCTGGGGCCGGTGAAGGACTACCCGGATACCAACAACACCTCCATCGTCACCCGGGTGGACTATGGGAGCACCTCCTTCCTCTTCACCGGGGACATGGAGCAGGAGGCGGAAATTGATCTGCTGGATGCCGGAGCGGATGTGAAGGCCGATGTGCTGAAGGTGGGCCACCACGGCAGCAACACCTCCTCGGGCTACCGCTTTTTGTACGAGGTGGAGCCTGAGTATGGTGTCATCAGCGTGGGCACGGGCAACACCTACGGCCACCCCCACGAGCAGCCTCTGTCCCGGCTGCTCCACGCGGAAGCAACCCTCTTCCGCACGGATTATCTGGGAACGGTGGTGGCCCGCAGCGACGGCAGCGAAATCACCTTCACCTGGGACAATCAGAGCGCCGCGCCCGAGAACGCGCAGTACGCCGGGCAGTTTGTCGGCAACAGGAATTCGCGCGTGTTCCACGGGGAAGGCTGCTCCGGCCTGCCCTCCGAGCGCAACCGGGTGACCTTTGAAAGCTACCGTCAGGCTCTGGAGGCCGGGTACACCCCCTGCCGGAGCTGCCTGGGCGGCTGATGCCGACCGGCCCGAAACGGCAAAAGCAGTGTTTTGCTTCGCAAGTGGACAGTTAAGGAGCCCCTTCGGGACGAATCAAAAAGAGACTGATAAATTGGTGTTTGTAAAGATATGCTGTCATTGCGAGCCAGTTCGCAAACTGGCGTGGCAATCCCCCGGTTGAAAG
>CALYTB010000133.1 GCA_945486035.1 uncultured Clostridia bacterium | reverse complement strand
CTGCGCTCGCTCAGGATGACAGCTTGGGTGGAAGGATGGGGCTGGGCGGAAAATCTGGGGGATTGCCACACCAGCGTGCGCGCTGGTTCGCAATGACAGGAAATTAGGAACGTGTACTGTAAACAACAATTTATCGTCCTGCTATGGAATCGAGCAAAAAATGACACCCCCGGCGGGAGGCCGGGGGTGTTGGTGCAGGTGGGGAAGGAATCAATAGTTCTCGGCGTGGACCTCGAAGTAGGCCTGGGGATGGGCGCAGGTGGGGCAGATGTCGGGGGCCTGGGTGCCTACCACGATGTGGCCGCAGTTGCGGCATTCCCACACCTTGACCTCGCTCTTGGCGAAGACAGCGGCGGTCTCCACGTTGTGCAGCAGGGCACGGTAGCGCTCCTCGTGGTGCTTCTCAATGGCGGCGACCAGACGGAACTTGGCGGCCAGCTCCGCGAAACCCTCAGCCTCGGCGGTTTTGGCAAAGCCCTCGTACATATCCGTCCACTCGTAGTTCTCGCCCTCGGCGGCGGCCAGGAGGTTCTCGGCGGTGGAGCCGATGCCCTCCAGCTCCTTGAACCACATCTTGGCGTGCTCCTTCTCGTTGTCGGCGGTCTTGAGGAACAGGGCGGAAATCTGCTCAAAGCCTTCTTTCTTGGCCTTGGAAGCGAAATAGGTATATTTGTTTCTGGCCTGGGACTCGCCGGCGAAGGCGGCTTCCAGGTTCTTCTCTGTCTGGGTACCAGCGTATTTGTTTGCCATAGTGCATCCTCCTTTGAATTCCGGATTGCTCCGGGAGCTGCTTCTATTATACCATTTTAGAGAAAAAACGCAAGCTGAAAATGTGGTGACGGTTTCAAATTAGCTGTCATTGCGAACCAGTGCGCACACCACTTAAGCGGACTGGTTCGCAATGACAGGTAATCGGGGCACAGCCCGCTAAACAACAAATTTTCTTTGCAATCATGCAGAATATAAGTCCCCCCGGAAAGAGGAGCTTTCCGGGGGGGGGAGGGGATTCAGCGGGAGCCTTTGTCGTAGGGGATGCCCTCGGCCTTGGGGGCCCGGGACTTCTTGGAGGTGAAGGCCAGCACAATCAGGGAGATAATATAGGGCAGCATGTTGTAGACCACACTGGGGACATTCAGCGCGGTCAGGAATGCAAAACCGGAATACACATTGCCCAGCGCACGGCAGAAACCGAAGAGCAGGGAAGCCAGCGCGATTTTGATGGGATGCCATCCGCCGAAAATCATGACGGCCAAGGCAAGAAAACCGAAACCGGAAACACCGTTCTCAAATTTCCAGACACTGACACTGGCGGTAATATACACGATACCGCCCAGACCACCCAGCAGACCGGAGATCAATACGCCAGCATAGCGCATCTTGTAGACATTGATGCCCACGGAATCCGCCGCCTGGGGATGTTCGCCGCAGGCGCGCAGGCGCAGGCCGAACCTGGACTTGTACAGCACAACATAGGAAACCACCAGACAGAGGATGGCCACCGGCATGAACCAGTTAAACTCGAAGCCCCCAAAGCGAACCAGGAGCAGATCCTTGGTTTGGGTATAGGCAATCTCGGAGGAGACATCATTGCCGCCGGAAGCGGCGGTATTCATGGCCTTGACGGCCACGGTAGCTCCGGCGGTGGCCAGCATATTCATGGCCGTGCCGGTAATGGTCTGGTCTGCCTTGAAATTGATGGCAGCCACCGCAAGAAACAGAGAGAACAGCGAACCGAACAGAGCGCTGACTACAACGGTGGACAAAACCATTACGGGGGTGCCCACGGTTACAGGCAGGAACTTCAGTACCATTGCCCCGCCCAGGGCGCCGATGACCATGATGCCTTCCAGACCGATGTTGATGACGCCGCTTCGCTCCGCGAAACAGCCGCCCAGGGCAACCAGCATCAAAACAGATGCGAAAATCAGTGTATATTGCAGCAGCAGAACCATTAACCTTCGCCTCCTTCCTTTGCTTCAGCAGCTTTCTTTTCGTCGTTTCTGCGGATACGGGCCTGAATATAGAATTTGAAGAATGCCACAAAGGCACACAGATAGATAATCAGGGAAGAAATCAGGCTGGAAATCTGGGAGCAGTAGACCTGCAGGTCCACATTGCCGCCGCCGAAGGTAATATACTGAATGAAGAACGCGGAGAGGATGGAACCCAGGGGGCTCAGTCCGCCCAGGAAGGCCACGGCGATGCCGTTGAAGCCCATGGCGGGAACCGAGGCAATGGTGGTTTCCCACTCCTCAATGCCGGTCAGGTAGAGAAGCCCCGCCCCCATTCCGGCAAGGGCACCGGCAATCATCATGGTCAGGATGATGTTGCGGTTCTCCCGCATACCGGCGTATCTGGCGGCGTTGTAGTTGTTGCCGGTGGCCTTCAGCTCATAGCCGAATTTCGTTTTGTTCAGAACAACCCAGATCAGAACCGCCATGATTACCGCCAGGGGAATGGCAATGGTGACACTGCGTTCATTGTTGAAAAACCGGCCCATGCCCAGGTTTGGAAGCAGAGCTCCCGGGTTGGTGCCCTGGAGACTCTTGGTGTAGGGACTGGTGGGACTTTTGACGGTGCCCAGCAGCAGATTGGTCAGATACAGCATAATCCAGTTCAGCATGATGCCGGAAATGACGACGTTCACATTGCACTGGGTCTTCAGGAATCCCGCGGCCGCGCCCAGAACGGCACCGGCGGCCATGGCCAGAATCAGGCACAGATACCAGGGAAGATTCCAGGCCAGGGCAGCGTAGAGCGCGGCGCAGGCGCCTGCCACATACTGGCCGGCGACACCGATGTTGAACATGCCGACCTTGTAGGCAAAAAGAACACTCAGGGCGCACATCAGAAGCGGGACGGAGCGCACCAGAGTCTGACCAAAGTACTTGAGTTTCAGACTTCCGGGATACCGGAAGAAACTCTTCATCACGGCGAAAATGGCTTCCGACGCGCCCCGGGGTTCGATAAACAGCAGAACCAGATATCCGACGATCAGACCCCCCAGAACGCAGACCAGAGAGGACAGCAGGGTCTGGAAGCTGTCCCGGCGCAGCAGGGAGGTGTTTTCTTTTTTCATATTAGCCCTCCTTCTTGGCACCGGCCATGTACAAGCCCAGCTCTTCAACGGTGGTGGTCTTGGGGTCCAGCTCTCCGACGATCTCGCCTTCGTACATGACCAGAATCCGGTCGGATACGGTCATTACCTCATCCAGCTCCAGGGAGACCAGCAGCACGGCCTTGCCCGCATCCCGCTCCGCGACGATCTGCCGGTGGATGTATTCAATGGCGCCCACGTCCAGGCCCCGGGTGGGCTGGACGGCAATGAGCAGCTGGGGATCCTTGTCAATCTCCCGGGCGATGATGGCCTTCTGCTGGTTGCCGCCGGACATGGCCCGGGCGACGGTGATGGGTCCCTGACCGCTGCGGACATCGTACTGCCCGATCAGCCGCTCGGCGTAGGCGCGGATAGCCTTACGCTTCAGGAACCCGAATTTGTTGGTGAATTCCGGCTCGAAATAGCGCTGCAGGATCAGATTGTCCTCCAGGGTGTAATCCAGCACCAGACCGTGCTTATGTCGGTCCTCGGGAATGTGGGACATGCCCATGACAGAGCGCTTGCGGATGGGGGCGGAGGTGATATCCTGACCGCACAGCCGAATGCTGCCGCCCACCACATGCTCGAGGCCGGAGATGCCGTAGACCAGCTCAGTCTGGCCGTTGCCGTCAATACCGGCGATGCAGACAATCTCTCCGGCATGGACCTGGAAGGAGACATTGCTGACGGCATCCTTTTTGTTGACCTTGGAGGCCACCGTCAGATTCTGCACATCCAGAATCACGTCAGCGGGTTTGGCCTCCTGCTTCTGAACCGCGAATTCCACATCACGGCCCACCATCATGCGGGAAAGCTCCGCTTTGGTGGTATCCTTGACATTTACGGTGCCGATATACTTGCCCTTGCGCAGGACACTGCACCGATCCGCAATGGACATGATTTCGTTGAGCTTGTGGGTAATAAAGAGGATGGATTTTCCTTCGGCAGCCAGGTTTTTCATGATCTGGAGAAGCTCTTCAATTTCCTGAGGGGTCAGAACCGCGGTAGGCTCATCGAAAATCAGGATTTCATTGTCCCGGTAGAGCATCTTCAGAATCTCTGTGCGCTGCTGCATGCCCACGGAGATATCCTCCACCAGGGCATCCGGATTGACGCTCAGGCCATACCGGGCGGACAGGGCCATGACCTTCTGACGGGCATGCTCCCGCTGCAGCATTCCGGCCTTGGTATCCTCCACGCCGAGAATGATGTTGTCCAAAACGGAAAAGCATTCCACCAGCTTGAAATGCTGATGCACCATGCCGATGCCGAGGGCATTGGCATCATTGGGGTTGTTGATCTTGACAATTTTGCCGTTCTTCTTAATGACCCCCTCCTCAGCCTGATACAGGCCGAACAGGACGCTCATCAGGGTGGACTTTCCGGCGCCGTTTTCCCCCAGCAGGGCGTGGATTTCGCCGGCTTTCAGCTGAAGGGTCACATTATCATTGGCGATGATTCCCGGAAAACGCTTGGTAATGTTCAGCATTTCTATTGCATAGGTTTCGTTGCCCAATCCAATTACCTCCTTTTCGTCACTACCTGCTTATTATACATGATATCCCCGAGGATTTCAAATAGTAATCCGGAAATCCGGATGATTTTTCGAAAAAAGAGGGACACGTCGTTCTTTATGGGAAAAGACAGTTCCAAAACACAAAACGGAGGCGGGCATGAGCCCGCCTCCGTTGGGGAGGGATTCAATTACTTCAGGTTGCCCAGGTAAGAAACGTTGACATTGGTCACGGCGGGCTCGGCAGTGATGTCGTTGGAGACGACCAGGGAGCCGTCGAACATGGCCTTCACCAGAGCGGCGTAGTCGTCAGCGGTGAACTTGCCGTCCTCAAACTGGGTGGTGGCCACGGGGATCTGGACATAGTTCTTGGAAGCATCGTCGCCGGACACAAGGCCCAGGGTATCGATCTTGCCGGCATACTTGTCCCAGTTGCCGTTGACGACCACATCGACCAGGGTGTCGATGGTGGTGGGCGCCAGGCCCTTCATGGCGGAGGTGACGGTCATGCCTTCGCCGTAATCGCCGTCGATAATGCCGGACTGGTCAACGTCAACGCCGATGACCTTGCCGCCGACCTTCTTGGCAGCCTCAGCAGCGGAGGAGTAGATGCCGCCGCCGCAGGCGAAAACAATCTCGGTGCCATCGGCGTACCAGGTGTCCATGACAGCGGTGATGTCCGCGTCACCGAAGAACTGGTTGCCGTAAGCGTACTTCATATCCACGGTGATGCCCAGCTCCTTGGCAGCGGCATCAACGCCCTGAACATAACCGTAGCCGTAGCGCACAACGGCGGGGACAGCCATGCCGCCCAGGAAGCCCAGCTTGGTGTAGCCCAGCTTCACGGCAGCGTAGCCGGCCATGTAGCCGCAGAGCTCTTCCTGATAGATGGCGCAGTAAACATTATCCATATGGACGTAATCGGTCAGGTTCCAGTTGTCGGGATTGTAGTCGTAGCTCTCACCCTTCAGGGCAACGCCGCCCTCCAGCAGATCGCCCTTGGAAACGTCCAGAGCGATGAACTTGATGTCGGGGTAGTTGCCGGAGACCTCGGCAATGGTGCCGCCGAAGGCGTAGCCGGGCATTACGATGACATTGTAGCCCTCAGCGATGGCCAGCTCCACGGATGCCACACGGCCGG
>CALYTB010000132.1 GCA_945486035.1 uncultured Clostridia bacterium | reverse complement strand
TGATCTATATCTTGTGGTATGCTTACTAAAGCCGATAGCCTAAATTGGTGTTTGTACGATTTTGCTGTCATTGCGAGCCAGTGCGCACACTGGCGTGGCAATCCCCCGGCCCCATGGAACCAGGTAACGATTACCACCAAAAATGAGAAATTTTCTGCTTTTGTAGGGCAATTGTCGATACATTTCCCTTCCAACCGGGGGATTGCCACACCAGCGTGCGCGCTGGTTCGCAATGACAGGTAATTTGGAACACACACTTTCAAACAACAATTTGTCGGTTTCCTGGCGGGAATGGGAGGGAAAACAGAATTTCGGTACTTTCCTATTGAAATAACGGACAAGATACGGTATAATATCCAGGCTAAGATTCTGAATCCGGAATCATTCGGATTGAAATGAGGTTATTTGATTATGGAAAGAAAAGTCGGCACCGTGTCCAGAGGTATCCGTACCCCCATCATCCGGGAGGGGGATGACCTGGCGAAGATTGTGGTAGACAGTGTCCTGGAGGCCGCTGAGAGCGAGGGCTTCTCCCTTCGGGATCGGGATGTGGTGGCGGTCACCGAGTCTGTGGTGGCCCGCTCCCAGGGCAACTACGCCACTGTGGATGCCATTGCCAAGGACGTCCGGGCCAAGCTGGGCGGGGAGACCATCGGTGTGATTTTTCCCATTCTGTCCCGGAACCGGTTCGCCATCTGCCTGCGGGGCATCGCCATGGGCGCGAAGAAAATCGTGCTGATGCTCAGCTACCCCTCCGACGAGGTGGGCAATGCTCTGGTGAGTCTGGATCAGCTGGACGAGGCCGGGGTGAATCCCTACTCCGATGTGCTGACTTTGGAAAAATACCGGGAGCTGTTCGGCGCCAACCCCCACCCCTTCACCGGCGTGGACTACGTGAGCTACTACGGCGACCTGATCCGCCAGTGCGGCGCCGAGGTGGAGATCGTCTTTGCCAACGACTGCCGCACCATTCTGAACTACACCAAGAATGTGCTGACCTGTGACATCCACAGCCGGGCCAGAACCAAGCGGCTGCTGCGCGCTGCCGGGGCCCAGCGGGTCTACGGCCTGGATGACATTCTGAACGAGAGCGTGGACGGCAGCGGCTACCAGGAGCGCTTCGGCCTGCTGGGCTCCAACAAGTCCACCGAGGACAAGATCAAGCTCTTCCCCAGAGAGTGCACGCCTCTGGTGCTGGACATTCAGCAGCGGCTGCTGGAAAAGACCGGAAAGCATGTGGAAGTGATGGTCTACGGCGACGGCGCGTTTAAGGACCCCGTGGGCAAGATCTGGGAGCTGGCTGACCCCAGCGTTTCCGTGGCCAACACCCCGGGCCTTGAGGGAACTCCCAACGAGCTGAAGCTCAAGTATCTGGCGGACAATGACTTCGCAGACCTCAGCGGCCAGGCACTGAAGGAGGCCATCGAGGAGCGCATCCGCCAGAAGGGCGACGTGTCCGGCACCATGGCCTCCCAGGGTACCACCCCCCGGCGGCTGACGGATTTGATCGGCTCGCTGTGCGATCTGACCTCCGGCTCCGGCGATAAGGGCACCCCCGTGATCCTGATCCAGGGCTATTTCGACAACTATACCAACTGATTTGGACGAAAAAGCGCCGTGGAAGCATCCATGGCGCTTTTTGTAAGGAGAAGATTATGGCATATGCGATTGCGGTTCTGGTGGGGTATCTGGCGGGGTGCTCCAATATGGCATACTTCATTGCCCGGTGGCGGGCCGTGGATCTGCGCGACGGCGGAAGCGGGAACCTGGGGGCCTCCAATGCCACGGTGCTGCTGGGCTGGAAGGCCGGCGTTCTGGTGGCGGTGCACGACATCGGCAAGGCAGCACTGGTGGTGCTTGCCATGAAGTGGCTCTTTCCCCACGCGGCCAACGTGGGCAGCGTGGCGGGGGTGGCCTGTGTGCTGGGGCACATTTTCCCCTTCTACCTCAAGTTCCGGGGCGGGAAGGGCTTCGCCTCCTTCCTGGGTGTGACCCTGGCCCTGAACTGGAAGCTGGCGCTGATTGTATTGGCGGCGGTGGTGATCGTCACCGTGATGACGGATTACATCGTCTGCGGCACCTTTACCGCCATTGTGGCGGTGCCGGTGTACATGGGCGTTGCGACCCGCAGCTGGCTCCCGGCTCTGATCCTGGCCGCTGCCACAGTGGTGATCTTCTATAAGCACCGGGAGAATATCCCCCGGATGCTGAACCACACCGAACTGGGCCTGCGCAGCGCCCTCCGGGGAGAGAATCGGGTGAAATGAAAACATGAATCCCGATGTTGAAAACTATATTCCCTGAAACTGAAAAAGTAAAAGGCTGGGATTAGAAACCAAAAAAGCTGCATGTAGTAAGGTATACCGCAAAACATTCTCCGATTCATTTCTACCTGTTTTACCTTCCTCTAAAATGGGCTCAAACTGAACCTCAATTTCTGTCAATTGCCAGATGACTAATTGCCTGGTAACCTATCAGGCAGATTCTTACCAAGAAGGAGAAGATTAGTTGTGAAGATTTGTAAGTACTGCGGAGCAGAAAACATTGATTCGTCGTCTGTGTGTTCGTCATGCAGTGGAAGCGAGTTCAAACACAAGTGCTGTAATTGCGGCACTGTGTTCGAGGATGGATACTATTGTCCAAAATGCGGTGTAAAAGTAGGTACTGAGCCTAAGAAATGTCGGAATTGCGGCGCTGAGTATTATTCCGTTGCTTGTCCAAATTGCGGTCACACAAGCACCCACAACAACGCCTCATTTAAAAATGCAAGCACCCCTGTCCAATCTAATAGGAAAAAGAAAACTTGGTTATGGGTACTTGGTTGGATTTTTATTTTCCCGGTACCCCTAACAATCCTTATGGTTCGGAATCACAAATTGAGCAAACGGGCAAAAATATGTATTATCGCAGTGTCATGGATCATTTATCTGATTATAGCTTACTCTGGAAATTCGGACAGCACAGCAACCAACGCCAATGGTGGATTACAATACAATCAATCATCGGAGCTTTCCTCTGCTTCTGAAAAAAATATTAAAAAGCTGTCCTTTTCATCGGACAAAGATGTGACTCTGAAAGTTGGGCAAAAAAATTCTTCAGGTTATCTCAATGTTACCGTTAAATCAAGGAGCAGGTTTACCCCAGAGGATGTAGTTTTTGTGAGTGATGACCCAGCGGTCGCTATGATCTCTTTTTCGCATGATGCTCTGACAACTAACTTATATTACGAGATAATCGGTGTAGGTGCAGGCGAAACCAATGTCTATGCAACTTCCAAGGACGGAAGTATTGTATCCGAAAAACTCAAAGTAACCGTCCTTGCGCCTATCGAGGTTACTGGTATTACAGTAAATCCAGAAAAAACAGTACTGTATTTGGGAGAAAAGACCACATCCACGGTATCAATTCTTCCAACAGATGCAGAAGATAAAACACTTACCTGGAGTTCAAGTGACACAAACATTGCAACCGTGGACGACAAGGGATTGGTGACAGCAATCAGCAGTGGAACGGTGACCATTACGGTTAGCGCAAGTAATGGAGTTTCATCCTCTTTTGATTTAAATGTGGATGGCTCAAAGCGAATGATGAACTTAAGGATCACTCATCCAAGACAAGATGATTACAACATCGGGGATGAATGGAGCTATATTACAGAACTTAACGGTGAACAAGCAACGGGTTCAGTTGCTGTCTCAGTTGGCGACAGGTTGACTTTCCACGCTAAGATTACGGAATCGGATGATAATCCAGATGTTGGTGAGGCCTCAACATACCACACGGTGACGGAAGAGGATATGCAAAATGGATTCACTGTTACGATTGACCTATATGTAAGAGAAAATGGGGGCAAAAACCGCGGAAAGAGTGCGTATTTTATTGTTACATACTCTTTTACTCCCTAACATGAAACAGCCGCAGGGCGGGCGTTTGGCTCGCGCTGCGGCTGATGCTTACTTGATGACCCGAACCCGAAGGACACCTTCGATTTTGCGGAGCTGCTCCACGGCCTGGTTGGAGGGATGGTGGTCCAAATCCAGCATGGTGTAGGCGTATTCCCCACGGCTCTTGTTGGTAAGGCCCGCGATGTTGATGTTCTCTCCGGCGATGGCTGCCGTGAACCGCCCCAGGGAATTGGGGATGTTCCGGTGGAGAATGGTAATCCGGCCCTGGGTGGTACAGACACCCATCTCGCAGTTGGGATAGTTGACGGAGTTGCGGATGTTGCCGTTCTCCAGATAGTCCATGACCTCCCGGACAGCCATCTTGGCGCAGTTGTCCTCGGACTCCTGGGTGGAGGCTCCCAGGTGGGGGATGGCGATGCAGCCGGGCATGGAGGCGGTTTTCTCGTTGGGGAAGTCCGTCACATACCGGCTGACCTTGCCGGAGGAGAGGGCCTGGGCCATGGCCTCGTCATCCACCAGCAGATCCCGGGCGAAGTTCAGGACGATGACCCCGTCACGCATTCTGGACAGGGCTTCGGCATTGATCATCTGCCGGGTGCTGTCAAGGAGCGGGGTGTGCAGGGAGATGATGTCGCATTTCTCATAGATCTCCTCCCGGGTGTTCACCCGGATGATGCTGCTGTCTAAGTGCCAGGCGGCATCGATGGAGATATAGGGGTCGCAGCCGTAGACGGTCATGCCCAGCTTCCCGGCGGCGTTGGCCAGGGGGCCGCCTACCGCGCCCAGGCCGATGACGCCCAGGCGCTTGCCTCGGATCTCATGGCCGGCAAAGCGGGACTTGCCCTTCTCCACCTGCTTGGCAACATCGGGGGTATCCTTGATGGACTGAACCCAATTGATGCCGCCCACCACGTCCCGGCTGCTCAGGAGCATTCCGCAAAGCGACAGCTCCATCACGGAATTGGCGTTGGCCCCGGGGGTGTTGAACACCACGATGCCTGCCTCGGCGCAGGTGGTCAGGGGGATGTTGTTGACACCGGCACCCGCCCGGGACACGGCCAGAAGGTTCGGCGAAAGGGGCATCTCGTGCATATTGGCGCTGCGCACCAGAATGGCATCGGCCTGCTGGGGATCGGCGGTCTGGGTATAGCTCTCCGTCCACAGGGCGGTACCCTTGGGAGAGATATTGTTCAGGTTATGAATGCGGTACATGGGGGAATTCCTCACTTTCTGCGCTTTTCAAAGTCATCCATGAAGGCCACCAGAGCCTTAACGCCCTCCAGAGGCATGGCGTTGTAGATACTGGCCCGCATGCCGCCCACGGTTCTGTGGCCTTTCAGGTTCACGAAGCCTGCCTCAGTGGCGGCTGCCACGAAAGCTGCATCGGTTTCCTTGGAGCCGGTGACGAAGGGGACGTTCATGAGGGAGCGGTCCTTCTTCACCACGGTGCCGTGGAACAGGTCGCTTGCGTCCAGGAAGTCGTAGAGCACCTTGGCCTTCTCCACGTTGCGCCGGCGCATTTCGGGAAGGCCGCCCATATCCAGCAGCCATTTGAACACCTTGCCGCAGATGTAGATGCCGTAGGCGGGAGGGGTATTGTACATGGAGCCGTTGTCCGCATGGGTCTTGTAGCGGAGCATGGTGGGGGTACCGGGGAGCACATCCTCCCGGATCAGATCCTCCCGGATGACGGCAATGACCACACCGGCGGGGCCGACGTTCTTCTGCACGCCGCCGTAGAGCATCCCGTAGCGGGTCACGTCCACGGGCTCACTGAGGAAGCAGCTGGACACATCGGACACCAGATCCTTGCCCTTGGTGTTGGGCAGCTGCCAGAACTTGGTGCCGTAAATGGTGTTGTT
>CALYTB010000131.1 GCA_945486035.1 uncultured Clostridia bacterium | reverse complement strand
TCCGGGTGCTGGACGAGGTATTGACCTATGAGGTGGATCAGATCCTGATCGTGGAACCCCAGGAGACGGGAGCTCTTCGGATCGAGAAAGGAAAGGATTACTGCACCCTGGTGACCTGTACCCCCTATGGCATCAATACCCACCGTCTGCTGGTACGGGGCCACCGGATCGACAATATCGAGGAAGTAAAGACCGTCCGTGTGACGGCGGATGCCATTCAGATTGAACCGCTGCTTGTGGCTCCTGTTGTGGCGATTCCAATATTGCTATTGCTTATGATTTTACTGCTGCTGCCCAAGCAGCCAAGAAAGAAACACGGAGGTGACGCAGATGAAGAGGATTAACCGTATTTCCGCAGTAGTAATTGGCGTGATGGCGATGTTCCTGCTTCTGCCTATGCAGGCTTTGGCAGCGGGAAGCATTGACTTGAGCCACGCCCACAGCCTGACGGTGACTGCCGTCTATGCCCAAAAGCCCATTTCCGGGATGCGGTTCGACGCCTATCGGATTTCCTCTGTGGACGAATGCGGAGAACTGACAGTGATTGACCGCTATCGTGACTTCGCGGACGAACTGGATATCCGGGGTAAAAATGACACGGCATGGCAGAACATGGCACAGACCCTGGCCCGGGAGATCCTGCTGGATCCGGACTTGAAGCCCAGCCGCTCCGCCGTGACGGATGCGGATGGCGTGGCTAAGTTTGCGGACATTTCTATGGGGCTTTACCTCATCGTGGGCAACGGTGTGGAAAAGGATGGTTATGTCTACTCCACTTCGCCCTTCTTCGTCATGCTGCCGGAGCAGGATTTGAGCAGCAACACCTGGAACTATCATGTGGTGGCCAATGCGAAGCCCGGGCAGGAACCCGTCAAGGCGGATTACGAGGTCATCAAGGTTTGGAAGGACGATTGCCACAAGGATCAGCGGCCCAAATCCATTGCCATTTCGCTGATTTGTGACGGAGAAGTCTACGATACCATCACACTGCCCCACAACGGAGCCTGGAGCTATACCTGGAAAGATCTGGATACAAACCACCAATGGACAGTCATGGAAAAAAAGGAGCAGGGCTACAAGGACCCGGATATTCAGCAGGAAGGAAACACCTTCATCGTCACCAACACCTGCAGCAAGCCTACGACACCGCCCCAGCCGGGTAAGCCCACACTGCCCCAGACGGGCCAGCTCTGGTGGCCGGTTCCGGTGCTGATTGCCGCCGGACTGCTCTTTGTCGTGATTGGCCTGGTGCGCCGCAGAGGTACCATAGATGAGAAATAAGGGAACTGGTTTGATCTTTTTGGGGCTGCTGCTGATTGCAGCGGCCCTTTTCCTTACGGCCTATAATATGTACGATGAGCAACGGGCTGGACAATCCGTCATGCAGGCTATCGATCAGTTGGGGGATTCTCTTCTCCCGGAGACTCCGAAGGAAACCGCCACGGAACCTTCCGGGGAGCGCGAAGCACCGGCGATCTATGACCAAACGACGCTTCCGGACTATGTTCTCTGCCCGGAAATGGAAATGCCGTTGGAAACGATCAACGGCATGGACTATATTGGCGTATTACAAATCCCATCACTTGAATTGGAACTACCGATTGCCAGTGAGTGGAATTATCCCAATCTGAAAGCTGCTCCCTGCCGGTACAGCGGCTCGGCCTATCTGAATAATATGATTATTTGCGCTCACAACTATTCCTCCCATTTTGGTAAATTGAAAAACCTCTCGGAAGAAGATGTTGCTACTTTTACGGATATGGCCGGAAATGTGTTCATCTACAAAATGGTGGAACGGGAGACACTGAATCCCACAGATATTGAGGAAATGGAAGATGGAGATTGGGATTTGACACTGTTCACATGTACTGTGGGAGGGAAAACCCGTGTGACAATCCGATTCAAGCTGGATAAAGATTGATAGCCACAAGTCCAACTTGCCCTTTTCAAGCCGGTCGTTTTTTGCGGTTTTAATCCGCAAATACTCTTGCTTACTACATTGAGTTGCGGTATACTGTTCACAAGCGGAGGTAGTCACGATGATTTACAGACCCATTTATGTGGACAAGATCATGGCATTCACGGATACACCCTTTGTGAGGATTCTCACCGGCGTGCGCCGCTGCGGAAAATCTACCATTCTCAAAATGATTATCCGAAAAGACGCAGCGTCGGGAGTATGACCGGCTTCTGGATATCCGGACAACTACCCCAAGTATGTTCTGAGAACGGATGAATTCGTCGGCGGCAACTATGAAGGAATAAAAACCATGCATGTGGCGGACTTCCTTCTTTCAGGCGAATTCAAAACATTGAATACGAAAATCTTGATTTTCCAGTCGATTTTGTGTATCATATTTCTGTCATGGCAATAACCACACGGAACGATTGCCTTGCATCCCCCATGGCATTTTATCACTGCTGATAAGATTTTGATAAGCATCCATCATATAGCTATGATAATATGGATAATCAAAACAATCAGGAGAACAGGAGCAAATATTATCTAAGCAAAATCGTTTAGGATATGAGTTTCAGGAACGAGTGGGAATAATTGCATATTGATTCTAAGTGGTCTGAAATCGCTTGATTTCAGACCACTTATTTTCTTTGACATATGGTATTCTTATCAGCGGTGATAAGGTTTTGATAAGCATTTTTTGCACGCCGCCCGTGGGAGAAATCCTGCGGTTTTTAATTTAGTGTTGACTTAAACAAATGATAACTCTATAATTAAGTATCCGCCAAAACAAAAGGAGCAGCAGTATGGAACTTGACCGTATGTTAAAAGTATTGGGTGAGCCAATGCGTTTGAAAATATATCAAGCTCTCTTGGAAAGAAAGCATTGTGTGCATTCTCTTTCTAAAAAGTTTGGTATCTCAGAATCTGCGATTTCTCAGCACATGAAGGTGATGAAAGACGCAGGCTTGGTTTATGGAGAAAAATATGGCTACCACACACATTATCTCCCTTTGCAGGATGCCGTAGATTACCTTGCCGAACAGTTTAAATTGATGAAAACTGCATTCCTTACCGTTGATCGAGATATGACTATCTGCCAATGCGAATATCGGAAGGAGGGCGAACAAGAATGAATATCTTGATTGATTTGTTTCTTACTTTTGCAAAGATTGGCTTGTTCACCTTTGGCGGTGGATATGCCATGATTTCCATGATTGAAAACAACTGCGTGGAAAGAAAACAATGGATTACCCATGACGAAATGATAAATGTGACCGTCATTGCGGAGTCAACCCCCGGTCCGATTGCCATTAACTGTGCGACCTTTACCGGATATAAAAAAGCTGGATTTATAGGTGCTCTTGTAGCTACTCTCGGTATTGTCGTACCGTCTTTTGTTGTTATCTATCTGATCTCTATGTTTTTGGATAACTTTCTTGAACTGACTATTATTGCAAATGCGTTCAAAGGCATAAAAATTGCAGTGGGCATTTTAATTTTGGATGCGGCAATCACTATGATTAAGAAGATGCACAAGAAGATACTGCCGAGATCGATTATGGTCTCCTCTTGCGTGCTCATGCTCTGTATCAATATCTTTGCTTGGAACTTCTCCTCCATCAGCCTGATGCTGATTGCAGCCGCTGTAAGTCTGACGTTCTTTCTTCTGAATGGCGCACCTGAACAGAAAGGCGGTGCGAACAAATGATTTATCTTGAGTTGTTTCTTGGATTTTTGAAAGTCGGCTGCTTTGCCTTTGGGGGCGCTTACGGTGCAATTCCCTTGATTCGTGATGTGGTCATGTCTTATGGTTGGTTGAGCGACGAAATGCTGACCTACATGATTGCAGTCAGTGAAAGTACCCCTGGTCCGATCATGGTCAATCTGGCAACCTATATCGGCAGCAATCAGGCTGGCTTCTTAGGGGCTTTTGTCGCAACTCTGGCAGTTGTTTTGCCGTCTTTCTTTATTATTCTATTGGTAACTGCTTTGCTAAAAACTGCTTTGAAGAATAAATATGTTCAAGCAGTTCTGCGTGGCTTGAAGCCCTGCGTTATTGGCATTGTACTTGCAACCGGCATTTATATGGTATTAGGAAATTGTTTCGATACAATCTCTGCAATCAAAGTAAATATGCAGTCAATCATCATTACTGCACTTTTGGTTGCTTCAATGTTTTGCTATAAGCACTTCGTCAAGAAAAAACTGTCACCAATCTTGCTGATTGTCATTTCGGCAGTAGCGGGTATGTTGGTGTATGGAATATAGAATTAGGATCACAAAATGAGTAAGACCTCATCTTGATTTCTTCGGTCGATTTTGCGTATAATATTATTGTTAGGGTGACAACCACCCGAAACAACTGTGTTGCCCCTCCCATGGTGGTTTATCACCACTGATAAGATTTTGATAAGCATCCATCGTCAGCTAAGATAATATGGGTAATCAAAATAATCAGAACAGCAGGCACAATATCTTCTAAACAAAATTGCTTAAGATGCAGACATCTGCAACGTGTGGGAATGATGACCCCAGCTTTACCAATGTTATCAACAACCTTCTCCACTATTACCGGGAGCGGAAGCATATGCTTCAGGTGCTTCTGGGCAAGCACGGGGATATCCATCTGGAATATGATATTCTGGCGTTCTTTGCGGAGCGAATTCTCTCATCCGGCAGCAACGGCAGAAAGCCCCCACAAAAGCAGCTCCAGGATTATACCTACGCTGCTTTGGGGAGCTTCGGATTGATTGTTTACTGGATTATGACGGACTGTCAGGAGAATCCGAATGAACTTGCAATTCGGATTACAGAACTCACAAGAGGTGTCCGGGCAGCAGATGATTCACAGTGAGTGCCTGTATTGGTTCCATGTATGTTCCAGTTGTACCTCCAGCTGACCGCTCAGCCATCCCGAAACTCAAAAACCGATTATGATGCAGTTTCACAGTGCAAAATCAGAACAGTCGGGGCTTCTTGCAGCAGTCATCACCTGACACACTGGGCATTTCATCGCTCCGGCACAGCAGACGGTAAGGTGACTTTCACGGTCAGCTGTGAAGGTTGTGAAGATGAGACGATTGACATTGTGGTAGAATAAGAGCGAAATACTCCCCAATTCAGCTCAGCCCGGATCCGAAAAAATGGACCCGGGCTGATTGTGTGATTGACAGCTCATTTTATTGAGTGGAACCATGCTGATCGGGAGAAAGCGGCTGTGTTTTCAGCCTGCCAAATTGCCACAGACAGGCAAGCAGGCCAATGAGGGCGGAAATCACGTCGCTGGCTGTATGGGCCAAGGCGATACCGGCAAAGCCCAAAAAATATGCCATCAGATACAGCAGGGGGATCAGGACAGCTCCCTGGCGCAGGACGGAGGCTACGGTTGCCAATAGCGCGTTTCCCGCGGCCTGAAGGAAATTCGCGCTTAGATAATAAAGACCCAATACCGGCCCCGCAAGAAGCAGAAATACCGCGATCTTCTCGCCCATGGCCGCGGCTTCCTGCTGCCGCAGGAAAAGCCCAATCAGGGTATGTCTGGCAAGGCTGCACCCGACGGTTGTGACAACGCCCACAAACGCCGCGAGCAGGGCGGTTTTCAAAAGGATCTCCTTCAGTCGGGCGAGATTCCCCGCGCCATAGTTGTAAGCCATCATCGGCTGGACACCCATGCATATGCCCATCTGCACAAGGCCGACGAGCATGGTGATTTTCCCCGCGGCGCCCATGGCGGCGATCGCGCTCGTGCCGTAGGCGCTCAGCAGCCGGTTGGAAAAGGTGGAGGCAAGACCGGACAGAATGCTGCTCAGGGCATTGGGAAGTCCCAGCGCCATCATGGG
>CALYTB010000130.1 GCA_945486035.1 uncultured Clostridia bacterium | reverse complement strand
GGCTCCCCTACAGTGTTATTCCGACATTTTAAAAACTGATCTGCAAACAACAATTTATCGTACTTGCCGGCTTCGCCGGATAAGCTTTTTTATTCCGCGGAGAAGAGAATCCGGTCGGATTCCAGGCCCTGGGCGCGGAAGATGTCCAGAAGCTCGCCGGTGGTGATGGTCTTGCGAAGCTCCGGCTCCAGCTCCAGGGCAATGCGGCCGTTACGCATCATAATGGTGCGGTTGCCCAAACTCAGGGCCGAGGGAATGTTGTGGGTAATCATCAGGCAGGTGATGCGGTGCTCCGCCACGATTTTCTCCGTAAGAGACAGTACCTTCTCCGCCGTGGCAGGGTCCAGGGCAGCGGTGTGTTCGTCCAGCAGCAGCAGCTTGGGGGTCACCAGGGTGGCCATCAGCAATGTCAGCGCCTGCCGCTGGCCGCCGGACAGCAGGCCCACCGGCTGCTCCATCCGGTCCTCCAGCCCCAGCTCCAGCTGGGCAAGCCTTTCCCGGAACTCCCGCCGGTCGGCGGCGGTAATCATGGAGAAGGGGGAGCGGCGCTCCGAGGCCCGCAGGTACGCCAGCGCCAGATTCTCCTGGATGGTCATATTGGGCGCGGTGCCCTTCAGCGGGTCCTGGAAAAGACGGCCGATGTACTTGCTTCTCTTGTAGTCCGGAAGGCCTGTCACATCCGTCCCGTCCAGGAGAATTTTTCCGCTGTCTACGGGGAAGGACCCGGCGATGGCCCCGAAGAGGGTGGATTTCCCCGCTCCGTTGGAGCCCAGGATGGTGACGAAATCCCCCTGCTCCAGGTGCAGGTCGATGCCGGAGAGGGCGGTTTTCTCGTTCACCGTGCCGGGATTGAAGGTTTTGGTCACGTTTTGCAGCGTCAGCATTTCTTCACCCCTCCCTTCCGGGCAGAGCGCAGGTTGGGAAGCCCGATGGCCAGGGCCACGATGATGGCGGAGATCAGCTTCAGGCAGGCGCTGGGCAGCCGCATTCTAAGGGCAATGGCCAGGATGAAGCGGTACAGGATGGAACCCAGGATGGCCCCCAGTGCCTTTCCTCCCAGCTTGCCCCGGGGAATCAGGGTTTCGCCGATGATCAGCGAGGCCAGGCCCACGATCACCATGCCCGTGCCCAGACTGATGTCCGCGGTCTTCTGGTACTGGGCCAGCAGGCAGCCGCTGAGGGCGGTCAGGGCGTTGGAAATGGACAGTCCCACGGTGATGGTGAAGGCGGTATTGATGGAGGAGGCCCGGACCATGTCCGGATTGTCCCCGGTGGCCCGGATGGACAGGCCCAGCCGGGTTTTCAGGAACAGCACCAGCCCCACCGCGGCCAGTACGGCGGCAATGAGGGCGGGAACCAGCCGGAAGAAAACCCCCAGGGAAGGCTGCAGCATGCTGAACAGGGTCACAGTTTTCAGCATGGTCACATTGGAGGAAAAGCCCATGACGGCCAGATTCACGGTATACAGCCCTGTGTTGGTGATAATTCCCGCCAGAATGGAGGGGATTTTCAGTTTCGTCTGCAGGGCGGCGGTCACAAAGCCCGCGGCAGCGCCGCAGAGCATGGCCGCCGGAATGGCCAGCAGCGGATGCCCCGCCACCGCCAGGGTGGCGGACACGGCGCACCCCAGGGTAAACGACCCGTCGGTGGTCATATCGGCGATGTTCAGAACCCGGAAGCTCAGCAGCAGGGCCATCGCCACCAGAGAATAGATGCACCCCAGCTCCAGCGCGCTGAGGATCACGGCGAAAGAAATCATGAGAAAAGCTCCTTTGCGGAGAGATTACGGAATCTATCACGAAACAGAAGGACAAATTGTTGTTTGGCGGGCAGAGCCTTGCCTCTCCCTATGGGAGAGGTGCCCCCAACGGGGGCGGAGAGGGCCCTCTCAGTCACGGCTGTGCCGTGACAGCTCCCCCAAAGGGGGAGCCAAGATCGCTGCGCGACAAACACCAATTTGTCGGTTCACCGGGGAACGTTAATGGGCACTGATTTCCTTCCGGCGGGATTAGCCTTGGGTGGTGACCTCCACCACGGTATTGGCCATGGAGGAATACACGCCGTAGCTTAAGCCCAGGGCCTGGGCGGCTTCGGTGTTGACGGTGATGATGCCGCCGTCCATCAGCCGGTAGGCGGGAACTTCGCCGCCCTGGAGAATGCCCAGCGCCATGTCCGCGGTGGCGCCGCCAAGCTCCGTGTAGTTGACACCGCAGGTGGCGAAGGCGCCGGACTTGACGAAGGAGTCGGCTCCGGCGTAGTGGGGGATACCGGCCTCGGTGAGGATCTCCGCGACCCGGCCCTCCACGGCCATGACCGTGTTATCGGTGGGGGTGAACACCGCGTCCACCGCGCCCACCAGGGACTGGGCGGCATCGATGATCTCATCGGACTTGGTGCCGGTGGCCTCCAGGCAGGCGATGCCCTTGGAATCCAGGTACTGCTTGGCCTGGGCGATGGCGGCGGCGGAGTTATCCTCGGAGGTGCTGTAGAGCAGACCCACGGTCTTGATATCGGGCTGCACGGCGAGCATCATGTCCAGGACGAAGGGGGTATTCAGCGCGTCGGAGGTGCCGGTTACCCGGGAAAGGCCCGTCAGACCTGCGGACTCGGGGTCGGAGATAGCGGCGTAGATGATGGGAATGTCCGTACCCTCGGCAGCGTTGACCATGCACTGGGCAGCCAGGGTGGCGATGGGGATGATGGCATCATACTTGTCGGAAACCACCTGGGAGCCGATCTGGTTTAAGAGGGTGGCATCGTTCTGGCCGTTGAAGGATTCCACGGTGATGGTGATGCCCTTTTTCTCCGCCTGGTACTGAAGCCGCGCTTCCACGGAGTGACGGATTTCATCCAGGGAGGAGTGCTCCAGCTGCTGGACAATGGCGATGCGGTAGCCGGAATTCTTTTTGGAACAGCCCGCGAAGCAGGAAAGCACCAGGATCATGGCGAGGGCGATACAGATAACCTTTTTCATAAGAATACTCCTTTTCATTTCAGTTACCCCGGCATCCGGGCCGGGAGATACGGATTTTTGTACATTCCCCGGACACCGGGGAGAAATTACGGCAAATTGGTGTTTGGCGGTCCGTTTTGGAAATGTCGGAAAACCACTGTAGGGGAGCCATTCATGGCTCCCGGCGGTGAAATGTTCCGTTTTTACTCCGCATTGCGGCGAAAACGTACTGTGTCACGGGAGCCATGAATGGCTCCCCTACAGTAAAAACAAAGTGCGTTTGAAATGTTCAAACACCAATTTATTGTACGGATACGCCTGAAAGTTTACCAAATGCGGTGAGAAATTGAGGAAACGGTAGGGCTGCGCCATCGGAAATCCAGTCTTGTCATAAAAACGCCTCCTAATGAAAAAGCCCTCGCTCCCCCTGGGGGGAGCAAGGACAGAAAACACTTTTCTGCGGTACCACCTTGCTTGCCGCCTGCGCGGCCGCTCATGACGATGCCAACACACCGTCTGCCCCATAACGCAGGCAACGCGTCGAAGATACTAAGGCCCACGGCCCGTTCCCTCCGCCCTCTGCGGCCCATTTGCTGCCCCGCTGCACGCTCCGCTCTCAGCACCCGGAACTCTCTGTGGAGGCGACAAGCAGCTTTACTTCCGCTTCGTCGGTTTGAAATATGATATGCCTATTAAACACCAAGTGTGTGCGTTTGTCAAGAACTTTTTTGCGCGAAGGAAGGACAAAATACAACCCTCCGCCACAGCGAAATCGCCAAGCCCCAATTAACCACTTTGCCGCCTGGGATGCATCCGCTCCGTCTTGGCTGCGGAATCGGGATTGCATACAAAATTCGGAAGAAAACCCGCTGTATCTGGAATCAAACTTCCAAATACGGCGGGTTTTACTTGACAAATTCAGGGAAACGTATTACTCTATGCTCGTGTGCCGTTTGTGTTGCGAACGGCGGAATCTGAAGATAAGGAGTACATGCGATGCGCAGCAGCGGCATTTTGATGCATATTACCAGCCTGCCCGGGAATACCGGCGTGGGCACCATGGGCAAGGAAGCCTTTGCCTTTGTGGATTTTCTGAAAAAGGCCGGACAGAGCAAGTGGCAGCTTCTGCCCCTGACCCCCACCGGCTACGGCGATTCCCCCTACCAGTCCTGCTCCACCTTCGCGGGAAATCCCTACCTCATCGACCTGAACCTTCTTGCGCAGGAGGGCCTGCTGAAGCAGGAGGAGATCGACTCCGTCACCTGGTGCAGCCGGGAGGACAAGGTGGATTTCGGCATCCAATACAACAATAAAAGCAAGATTCTGCGCAAGGCCTATGACCGGTTCCCCGGCAGCGAGGAATTTGACCGCTTCTGCCTGGAAAACGGCAGCTGGCTTTCGGACTTTGCACTGTTCATGGCCCTGAAGGACTCCACCGGCAAAAGCTGGTACGATTGGGAGGACGGCCTTAAGTTCCGGGACCCCGATGCCATCTGGAAGGCCAGAACCGAGCTTAAGGACGACATCCGCTTCTACAGCTTCGTTCAGTTCCTGTTTGACCGCCAGTGGAACGCCCTGCGCGCCTACGCGAAAAAGGCGGGCATCTCCATCATCGGAGATGTGCCCATCTATGTGCCCTATGACTCCGTGGAGGTCTGGGCCAGCCCCGAGCTGTTCCAGCTGGATGCAGCCTTAAGGCCCACCGATGTGGCGGGCGTGCCCCCCGATGCCTTCACCGCCGACGGCCAGCTCTGGGGCAACCCCCTCTACCGCTGGGACGAGATGGAGCGCGACGGCTACTCCTGGTGGATTCGCCGCCTGGCCGCCGCCGGCAAGTGGTACGACACCGTGCGGCTGGATCATTTCCGGGGCTTTGAAAGCTACTGGGCCGTGCCCTACGGCGCCCCCAACGCCCGGGGCGGCCACTGGGTCAAGGGCCCCGGCATGGACTTTGTCTCCGCGCTGAAAAAGGCCCTGCCAGACCTCTCCCTCATCGCCGAGGATCTGGGCTATCTGACCCAGGAGGTGCTGGATCTGCGGGATGATTCCGGCTATCCCGGCATGAAGGTGCTGGGCTTCGCCTTCGACTCCCGGGAGCCTTCCGATTATCTGCCCCACACCTATACCGCAAACTCCGTGTGCTACACCGGCACCCACGACAATATGACTACCCGCCAGTGGTTTGACACCGCCGACCCCACGGCCGTGGCCTACGCCCGGGAGTATATGTGCCTGACGGAAGCCGAGGGCGATGTCTGGGGCACCATCCGTACCGCCATGGCCACCGTTTCCGACATGACCGTGGTTCCCATTCAGGACTACCTGGATCTGGGCGCCCAGGCCAGAATGAATTTCCCCGGCACCCTCACCGATGCCAACTGGACCTGGCGGGTCAGCGCCGATGCTCTGACCGATGACCTGGCCGAGAAAATCTATCGCCTGACGAAGCTCTACGGCCGTCTGGCCCAAGTCGAAGAAACCCCCGCCGTGATAAAGGAGAATTGAATTCATGAATTACGATTGCCTGAACATCCTCAAATGGACCGAGGCCCAGCTGAAGTACACCTACGACGTATCCCTGCAGGAGGCCACTGCCCAGGAGCTCCACGAGGCGCTGGGCGAAGCGGTGATGATGGCCATTTCCGACAACTGGAACAACTCCAAGCGGAAACGGATGCACAACCGGAAGGCCTACTATATCTCCGCCGAGTACCTCATCGGCCGTCTGGTCTACTCCAACCTCTTTAACCTGGGCATCCTGGACGAGATGAAGCAGCTCTTTGCCGAGCGGGGTGTGGATCTGGCCATCCTGGAGGACATCGAGGACGATGCCCTGGGCAACGGCGGTCTGGGCCGCCTGGCCGCCTGCTTCCTGGACAGCGCCGCCAGCTGCAACCTGCCCCTGTCCGGCTACGGCCTGCGCTACAAGTTCGGCCTGTTCAAGCAGAGCTT
>CALYTB010000129.1 GCA_945486035.1 uncultured Clostridia bacterium | reverse complement strand
CTCCCCTACAGCAAGGACGAAGTGCGTTTGAAAACTGTAAACAACAATTTGTCGTCTTGCCATTCAAAAACGCCCACCGCGGGCCATGGGCGCGCGGTGGGCGGGAATTGGGAATCTTCACTTGTGCGCTTCCAGCCAGGCAAGGATTGCGGGGCGGCTGCGGCGGCTGTAGCATTGCAGGGCATCCAGAATGGCCTGGGGATCGTTGTCCCGAACCCCGTCGCGCATTTTTTCCAGCAGGTCCAGATTGTCCCGGCTGCCGGGGCACTCGGCGTAGATATAGCGCAGCAGCAGCACCTGGCCCTGGATGGCGATCATACTGTTGTCCAGGCGGCGGTTGCCGCAGTTGTGGTAGAACACGCCGATCAGCTCGTGGAAAGCTCTGAGATTCTCCCGGGAATTCCGGGAGGAGGCGTAGCGCTGCACCTGCTCGTCCACCTTCTGCAAAATCAGCTCCCGGTTGCCCCGGGAGAGGGCAAAGTGCACTGCGGCGGTTTGCAGGGCAAAGGCCACCTCCTCAATCTCCTCCACATCGTGGGGGGTCAGAGGCAGCACCGAGGCGCCCACATTGGTCTGCGTGGTCACCAGACCCTCCTGCTGGAGCCGGTTCAGGGCCTCCCGGAGGGGGGTGCTGCTGACACCGTACTCCTGCTGAATCTCGTTGACGTTGATCCGGCTGCCCAGGGGATACCGGAGGGTCAGGATGGACTCCCGCAGAAGGGAGTAAATCTGATCCACCAGAGACTGTTTCCTAATTTTTGCCATGGGGTGTCCTCTTTTCCCGAAGATTTGCAGATATCCTCCGCCGGATAAAACCGACAGAGCGATATATTTGTGTTTGTACGTCTTTGCTGTCATTGCGAGCCAGTGCGCACACTGGCGTGGCAATCCCCCCGTTGAATGGAACCAGGTAACGATTACCACCAAAATCGCCACATTATCCTACTCTGTAGGGCAATCGTCGAACATTTTACCTCTAACCGGGGGATTGCCACACCAGCGTGCGCGCTGGTTCGCAATGACAGCGTTTATTATTCAAACATCAATTTGTCTGCCTTGGATTTGATATTTTATAATTTACAAGATCATTATATACCGCCTTTTGCAAAATTGCAACGGTGGAAAAAGGAGCAAAGGCCATGATTTACAGAAATTTTGACGAATTGATCGCCAAGCAGAAAGCCCGGCCCAATGCTGCCCGTATGGCGGTGGCCGCAGCCGGGGACGAGCACACCATCGAGGCCGTGCTCCATGCCCGTGCCGAGGGCATTGTCCGGCCCATCCTGGTGGGGGACAAGACCCTCATTGACGCGGCCCTGGAGCATTTCGGACAAACCGTTCCTCCGGAGGACATCTACGATGTGCCCGATATCGCCGAGGCCGCGAAATTCGCCGTCAGCCTGGTTCGGGAAGGCAAGGCAGACCTGTTGATGAAGGGTAAGCTGGATACCAGTGTACTGCTGAGGCCTGTGGTCAACAAGGAAACCGGCCTGGGCAAGGGAGGGGTCATGAGTCACTTCACCGCCTTCCAGATTCCCAATTACCACAAGCTGCTGGTCGCCGTGGACGGCGGCATGGTGCCCTATCCCACCCTGGAGCAGAAGAAGGCCATCATCGACAACACCGTGGGCGCACTGCGGGCCATGGGCTACGACGAGGTGAAGGTGGGGGTGCTGGCCTGCATCGAAAAGGTCAATCCCAAGATGCCCGAAACCGTGGAGGCAGATCTGCTAAAGCAGATGAACCGGCGGGGGGAGATTACCGGCTGCTGTGTGGAGGGCCCCATTTCCTATGACTGCGCCATGAGCCGGGAAATTGCCGACTTCAAGGGCTACGACAGCCCCGTGGCCGGGGACGCGGACGTGCTGGTGGCGCCCAACATCCACGCGGGCAACATCATGGGCAAGATGCTCACGGTCACCGCAGGGGCCAAAATGGCAGGCTTTATCGTGGGTGCGAAGTGTCCCATCGTTATGACCAGCCGGGGCTCCAGTCCCGAGGAGAAGTACCTGTCCATCGTGCTGGCCACTGCCGCTGCCACTGCCGGGTAAGGAGGGAGCCATGGAAAGACTTCTGATTATCAATCCCGGCTCCACCTCCACGAAAATCGCGGTGTTCGAGGACGAGAACAGCGTATTTGCCCAGTCCATCGTCCACACCCCCCAGGAACTGGCCCCCTTTGACCATGTGGCCGAGCAGTATGAATTCCGCAAGGAGCTGGTTGTGCAGGCCCTGGAAAGCCACGGCATTCCGCTTTCCAGCCTGACGGGCATCGTATCCCGGGGAGGGCTGCTGACCCCCATCCAGGCAGGGGCCTACGAGGTCAACGACGATATGGTCTGGCAGCTGAAAAACCGGCCCCAGAATGAGCACGCCTCCAACGTGGGGGCCATGATCGCCCGGACCCTCAGCCTGGAGTATGGCATTCCTGCCTACATCTACGACGGTATCACCGTGGACGAGATGGACCCCATCAACAAGATCACGGGCCTGCCCATCCTGCGCCGCAAGGGCATGGGGCACAACCTGAACACCCGGGCCGCGGCCATGCGCTACGCCAGGGAGCAGGGGAAGGCCTACGGGGACATCACCGTGATCGTGGCCCACATGGGCGGCGGAATCTCCGTGAACCTGCACCACGGGGGCAGAATTGTGGACTTCATCAACGATGAGGAGGGGCCCTTCTCCCCCGAACGGGCGGGGGGGTTGCCCATGTTTGACATCATCAAGATGTGCTATGAAGAGGGCAGCGACTACAATTCCATGATGAAGCTGGTGAAACGCAAGGGCGGCCTGGTGGCCCATCTGGGCACCACCGACGGCCGGGAGGTGGAGCGGCGGATTGCCGAAGGGGATGAACACGCCAAGCTCATTTACGATGCCATGGCATTGAACATCGCCAAGAACATCGCCAAATGCGCCCCCTATGTCTGCGGCCGGGTGGATGCCATTCTGCTGACCGGCGGCATTGCCTATTCCCAATACATCACCGACTACATCCGCCGGCGGGTGGAGTTCATCGCGCCGGTGGTGATCTACCCCGGCGAGGACGAGATGCTCTCCCTGGCCCTGGGCGGTCTGAGAGTGCTGCGGGGGGAAGAAAAAGCCCACATCTTCGTGAAAAACGAGAACCCCGGCTACTAATTGCCGAAAGCCCCCGGGCAGCTGCCCGGGGGCTTCCGCTGCAGTCGGGAAAAACAGCAAAACGACAAACACCAATTTTTCGGCTTTCCTCACCCATTCGACAAATTAGTGTTCAGGTTATCGGGTTAAAACAGCAAACCATCCAGCAAGTGATTGCTGGGATGCCACCGTAGGGGCGGCTATCAGCCGCCCGAAACCTTACGGCTTCCAAAGCACCCCGTTTTGCCGGAAACGCTCAATGATTGAGCCCTTTCGGGCGGCTGATAGCCGCCCCTACGGTAGTAACGTGAGGTGTTTCCATGGATGCTGTTCTAAGCCGATAGCCTATATTGGTGTTTGTAGATTTCCGAACATGTTATGGTTCTGCAGTAGGGGAGGCATTCATGCCTCCCGGGTACGCGGTACGTTCTCGCCGAAATGCAGAGTAAAATCGGAACATTTCACCGCCGGGAGCCATAAATGGCTCCCCTACAGTGTTTTTTGACGTTCCCCCAATAACCCTACAAACACCAATTTCCCTGTTTGCTGAGTTAATCCGATATGCACTTTCCGAAAAGTTCTGTTAACCGGGATCCTGTCTGTATGAGTGCCCGGAATCGTTGGGGGATTGCCACACCGGCGTGCGGGTTTTCTTCGTGAAGGCAGTCCTTTTTTAGAGGGTGCCAACAATTTTCCGCCCGGCGGGGGCCGGGCGGTGATGTGGGTCAGAGTTCCTTTTTCTCCATGATTCCGAGGCTGATCCAGTAGGAGAGGGCCACGGCGGCAACGACAGCGCCGAGGGCTGCCACGCCGAGGGCGGCGCCGCTGATTTCCGGGAAAGCGCGCAGCGTATCGGGCAGACCCGGAAACAGCTTCATGCCCAGAGCGCCCAGAACGCCGATGCCGCCGAACAGAACGGCCAGAGCCAGCCGGCTCTTCTCCGCGCCGTATTTCAGCTGCAGGGGCAGCATTACCGCACTCATCAGTCCCACCACCGGGAGGAAGACCAGAGCTGCCGCCAGCTGCTCCATGCCCAGGCCTGCTCCCTTGGCCAGGCAGCACCCGGCGTAGATCACCGAGGCTGCCGCCCAGCCTACCAGATCGCCCAGAAAACAGAAGATGTATTTTGCCGTCACATAGCTTCTCCGGGTCACCGGCAGGGTCAGCAGGAAGAGGTAGCCGTTGTCAAATTCATCGTAGGAGATGGTGCCGATGGTCAATATGGCCGAGATCATGGTCAGATACCCGATCATGAAGCTGCCGTCGGTGGAAAACCCGATGATGATCCCCACGCCTGCCATCATAAGCATCGCCCGGCTCCGCTGGAGCAGCAGGCACAGATCCTTCCGCATCATTCCAAGCATATCATTTTCCTCCCGTCATTCCCAGGATCAGGTCATCGATTCCGCACTTTTCAATGACCATTCCGGGGTAATTTTCCATGTAGAACTGCTTCTGATTGGTCAGGCACAGGCAGCCGAAGGGCTCCTGCCGCTGGCCCAGGATGTAGGTTTTGTCAAGCCGCGGGTAATCCTGCTGCGGCACCTTCAGCACGGCGTAGTCCGAGAGAATCACATCCGTGTCCTCGTGAAGAAGGATGCTGCCGTTATGGATCAGATAGATGTCATCGCACAGCCCCTCCAAATCCGTGGCGATGTGGGAGGTGATGAGCACCGACCGGTCCTCCGCCTCCGCCAGGTAGGAGCGGATGATGTCCAGAATCTCATTGCGGGCTTCCACGTCCATGCCCGCCGTGGGTTCGTCCATAATCAGCAGCTTCGCCTGGTGGCTCAGGGCTACCAGCACCCGCAGCTTTGCCTTCATGCCGGTGGAGAATTTCTGAATCTGCTTGTTTTCCGGCAGACCGTACCGGGCGCAGGTGTCCAGGAACGCTTTCGCATCAAAGCGGCCGTACAGCTTCTCCAGGATTTTGGCGCAGTCGCGCACCGTCAGGTAATTGCTGAAGCCGGAGTCCGACAGCGCCGCGCCGATCAGCTGCTTATCCCCGGGGGTCAGGTCGGCGGCATCCTTGCCCAGCACGGTGACGGTTCCGCCGTCCGGGCGGATGAGACCCAGGATGGACTTGATGACGGTGCTCTTTCCTGCGCCGTTCTTTCCTACTAGGCCCGTAATCCGGCCCTCGGGGATCTCCAGGGAGACATTCAGGCAGAAGTCTCCATAATGCTTGGTCAGGTTTTTAACAGTAATCATGGCTATTCCTCCAATAGCAATTCCAGAAGCTGCCGGATCTCGTCCGGGGTCATGCCCACGGCTCTGGCCTTGTCCAGGGCTTGGGTGAAGTCCTCCTCCACGGCCCGCCGCCGTGCCTCCACGGCAAGAGAACGGTTGGTGGGAGCAACGTAGGTGCCCTTGCCGTGGACGGTCACCACAAAGCCGTCCTCCTCCAGCTTGTCGTAGGCCTTCTTCACCGTCAGGGCACTGATCTTCAGGGTGGTGGAGAGGGCCCGCACGGAGGGAAGCGGCTCATTTTCCGGCAGCTCCCCGGAAAGGATTTGGTTCTTGATCTGGCCCACCAGCTGCTCATAGATGGGCACCATGGACGTGTTGTTCAAAATGATCTGCATGGCGTTGTCCTCCCTTGTGATAAACAGTATATAACAGAATGAAACAGATGTCAACTGTTATATAGTGTTTATTGAAAATTTTTTGGCTTATCAGAACCTTCCAGAAATGACGGAACGCCTCCCGGAGCTTCCGCTTAGCCCCTCGGAGGAAGTTGGCGAATTGGTGTTTGAAGATTTCAAACGCAATTCGTTCTTACTGTAGGGGAGCCATTCATGGCTCCCGTGGGGCAGTACGTTTTCGCCGAAATGCTGGGGATATCGGAACATTTCACCGCCGGGAGCCATGAATGGCTCCCCTACAGTGTTATTCCGACATTATTAA
>CALYTB010000128.1 GCA_945486035.1 uncultured Clostridia bacterium | reverse complement strand
CATTTGAAATATTCAAACACCAATTTGTTTAGCTTACTAAAACCGATAGCCTGAACTCCAATTTATCACTCCGCTGAGGAAAACCGATAAGCACATTTCTGTACTCTATGGTAATTCTTTTGCCGTCAGCAGGCATTAAAAAAAGTACACCGGGGTTCCTATTTTCTAACCGTTTTGCGCCTCCATCATGGCTCGGAGCATAGCCACCGCTTCCTCCAGGTGCTCCGCGTTGATGGCAGCGCCCACAATCACATCGCCGTGGTAGTACCCCGCCCGGTGGAGCACCGAGCCGGGATGCAGTACAATGCCCCCCGTCACGGTTTTCCCCTCCAAGCTGTAGGTATAGAGGTCGGCCCCCGCCAAAAGCTCCCGGTCGATCAGGACGGACAGATCGGCGAAGGCATCCTGTTGGGCATACCGTTCAAAAACCGCCTGGTCCGCGGCAAACAGGTCCAGGTCGCTGATGCCGAACAGCGCCGCCAGCACCTGCACCGTCTGGGCATCTGCAGCTTCGCTGTAGGTCTGTCCCAGGGTCAGATTGGCGGTCAGGTCCACGGTTTTCCCCTCCATGGGGATCCCGGCAGACTCCGCCAGGGCATTCAGCGCGGAGGCATCCGGCTCCTCCAGGCTGACATCCGTGTTGACGAACACCGCGTACAGCGCCACCTCTTCCCTGCCCGCGTTGGTAAGCAGGGTTATGGCCGTCAGGAGCATCACACAGGCCGCCGCGATCAGCGGAATTCTGTAATAATCCCAGACAAATAACCACTTGTCCCGGCCGGACAGCATTTTCAGCGCCTCCCGGTCTTTTTTCCATCTTTGTCTGAACTTCATTGGTTTGCCCCGCTTTCGCTGCCGGTGCTGCGCCAGTCCACCGGGGTCATGCCGGTGTGCTTGCGGAACACCGTGGAGAAATAGGAGATATTGTCGTACCCCACCAGCCCCGCCACCTCGCTGACCGACAGGTTGGTGGTCAGCAGCATCCGCTTGGCCTCCTCGATCCGAATCTGGTTGATGTACTCCCGCATATTCATGCCCATTTTGTTCCGGAACTGCTTGGACAGATAGTTGGGGGTGATGAAAGCCACCGCCGCCACATCGTCCCGGGTGATGTTCTCCCGGAAGTGCGCGCGGATATAGCTGTCCACCCTGGCAATCACATCGTCCTCGTCAGCCAGATTCTGAAGCCGCTCATCCGTCACGGCAAACAGCCGGATGGCAAACTGGCGCATATTCTCCGCGGAGCGGCTGGCTTTCAGATTCAGCTCCGAAATGGTTTTGTCCTCAAAAATCACGCTGGAGGGAATGTTGTTGTCCCGCAGGCTGGACAGGAAGAGGTGAATCAGCTCACAGCGCAGATTGTCCATGGCCTCCCTGGTGAAGTCGGACGATTCCGCCAGCCGGGCGATCCGGGCGGAGACATAATCGCTGAAGCTGCTTACGTCATGGCGCTTGAGATACCACAGCACCTGGGATTCATCCAGAAGCGCCGGCGTGTCTGCCCGGGCGGCCTCCGCCTCCTCCGCCGTGTAGATTTTCCCGGGCCGGAGGGAAAGCTTCCGGGCGATGGCAAAGAGCCTGCATTCCGTCTCCGCAGCCTCCGTCAGCGCGAAGGCCGGGCTCAGCAGCACCACAGGCCGCAGCGACAGCTGGCCGGTAAACAGCCCCATCAGCCTCTGGCACCGGGCACGCAGCTCCTCCATGCCGCAGGCACGCTCCGGCACAAAGCAGCTGCACCAGATATACCGGTCGTCCGAATTGATGAGGGAGTAGGCCGATCCGATGTAGCCCACCAGAGTCTCGTCACAGAGTCTTCCAATGGTGTACATCAGCAGCTCCTTGCTCCAGATTTCCTTCACCGCATCGGTCATGTCGGTCTTGGTCAGCACCAAATGCCAGGTTTCCTTCGCCGTCATTTCCAGACCGTTGCGCTTGAGTACGGAATTGATGGCATCCTCGCTGTTTCCGTACAGCCCGTCGCTGATCTGCCGCAGGACGCTGTTGAGCACCGAGTCGTTCCGGGCCTGTTGGGTGGAATGCCGCTTGTCCTGTTTTTTGGCGGCAGATGCCACCATGCTCTGAAGCGCGATTCTCAGCTCGTCAAAGTCCACCGGCTTGTTCAGGTAGTTGGCCGCGCCGTACTGCAGCGCCGTCTTGGCGTAGGTAAAATCCTCGTGACAGGTCAGCAGGGAGAATTCGGTTTCAATTTTCTGCTCATGGACAAACTTCAGCACCTGAAGTCCATCACAGATGGGCATACCGATATCGCACAGAACCAGCTCCGGCCGTTCCCGGGCAATGATCTCCTTGGCCACCGCGCCGTTGTAGGCCCTGAGAATCTGGGTGATTCCCAATTCGCTGTAGTTGAGCTGGCTTTGGATCACGTCCACCGTCAGAATATCGTCATCGCAGATAAGCAGCTTCATGAGTTCTCCTCCTGGTCGGGAATGTAGATTTCTATATGCGCGCCGCCGCATTCCCGGTTGCTGATGCGCAGCAGATCATTCCTGTGGTAATTCAGCTTCAGGGTATACCGGACATTGGTCAGGCCCAGATGCTCCTTGACAAACAGGGAGTCGGGATTGTTCTCGAAAAGCTTGTCCAGCGCCTCCCGGGTGAAGCCGCTGCCGGTATCCTCCTCGGTCAGCCGGATTCCGGTGAAGTTCTCCTCCTCCACCCGCTGGCAGGTGAGGGTGATTCCCAGGGGCTCGTACAGGGTCATGGCATGCTTGATGGAGTTTTCCACCAGGGTAAACAGCAGCAGGAACGGAATCGGATGATTCTCCTCCTCCGGCGGACACTCCAGGGTGCATGTGATGCTCCCGGGGAAGCGGGTTTCCTGCATTTTCAGGAAATTGCGGATGTGATCCAGCTCCCCCGCCACCGTGGTCCAAGTGGAGGACATGTTCAGCATATACCGGACATACCGGGCAAAGCTGGCGATATACGCCCGGATTTCCTCCGGGGGGCTGACATAGGTCATGTTGCTGATGGTGGTAATGGCATTGAGCAGGGAATGGGGCTTGATCTGCGCCCGCAGCATGGACAGCTTGTTTTCCTCCTCGCGGATGGCCAGATCGTAGGCCTCGATCCGCAGCTGCAGGATCTGTTCGGCCATATCGTTGAAGCTCTGGTAGAGGATGGCAAACTCCTGGCTTCCCGCGGTGTTGGGATCCAGCCGGAAATCCTTCTGGCCCGAAGCCAGGGCCTGGTTGGCAGCAACCAGCTCCCGGGTGGCCCTGGCCACGTCTCGGTTCAAGACGATCAGCAATACAATCACCAGCACCACGCACACAGCGCTGTCCAGAACCAGCAGCACAGAGAGCAGATTTCCGCCCCCGAACATGGTATCCTGCCTAACGGAAAGGGTGACCTCTCCCTGGAGAACCGGCACCGCGGCGGAGACGGCCACAAGATTGCTGTTGTCATGTTCCTCCCCCGCGCTGTTTTTGCTGAAGGAGAACTCCCCGTCCCGAGTTGATAGCACGCAGTCGGGTTTCCCGCCCAGAACGCTGTAGGAATCCTCGATGGTATAGTATTCCGTGTTGCTGACGGCGCCCACGGTATATTTGCCCAGCTGGACGCTTTTAAAGAGGTAGTCGCTCCCCCTGACACTGACAATCCGCCAGGTTTTGCTTCCGAACTCCTCCCGAAGCTTCACGGCGTTTCCCCGGGTAAATTCCTTCAGGCCAAGAATTTCCTGCCCGGAAAGGGAGCTTTTCGCGGAAAACAGGAAGAAATCATTGTGGGAATCAAATACAAAGAATGCGTCGATATCCTCGCTGACCAACAGCTTTTCATCCATCATGTCAATTATTTTGATTTTGGTGCGGGCATTCATGATGGGCGTATCACTGCGCAGCTCGGTGTTGTTGTACAGGGTGATCAGCAGCTCATAGATGTGCTCATAGATGGCGTTAACCCGGCTGGTCAGCTGGCTTGACCACATTTTCAGGGAGGCGCTGTTTTCCTGAACAATGGTGTCCCGGTACTGCCGGGAAAAATTATAGCTGGTCCAGCCGAAAAACACTGCCACCGTAAACAAAATCGCGATCAGCAGTGTAATCACCTTTTTCCACCAGGAACGAAACACGGAATCTTGCACCTCCTACTTTTCTCAAAATCCTTCAGACAAGCCAGCAGTGGGCAGGCGAAAACGCCTGCCCACTTGGGACTGAAACAGGATTGCTTATTTGTTGGCAGCCAGCCAGGCATCCGCCTGTGCCTGATAGTCGGCAATGATGATGTTGATGCCCGCGGTTTCCAGATCCGCCAGGAACTGGGGATAGAAGTCATCGGGATTCACATCGCCGTAGGCCAGCACGTCGTTGTACTGGTTCACCACGTTGGAAACGGCGGCGATTTCATTGAGCACATTGGCGTTGCTGGGGGTGAAGCCGTACAGCGGGGGCGCCCAGGCTTCCTTCATCAGCTGCATGCCGTACTCACTGTTGGAGCCGCTGTTGGAATTGGTGAAGGGCAGGCCCTGGAAGCCGTTGCCGATGATGCCGCAGCTGTACATGCAGTTGTAGGGGATGGTGTTGGCATCCAGTCCCTCGGGATAGTCAACGGCGGTGTGGTCGGCATTCCACACATAGTCCTGACCCTCGGCGCCGTAAATCAGGGTATCCCATACGAACTCATCGGTGTAGAGCAGGTTGATGAACCGGGCAGCGGCGCTGGGGTTCTTGCTGGTGTAGGAGATGCCGATGCCCACGTCGTCGGTGTACAGGTCGGACTTGGCGATCGTGACCGCCTCGAAGTCCGCGCCGTAGTAGTTCATCTTGTCGAACATGTCGCCGATACCGGCGCAGTCAGCGCTGTGGCCCATGATAACGCCCTTGGAGGAGCCGGACATAACCGCCTCGTCGTGGGACAGGGTGTTGGCGGAGCCTTCGGGGTCGGCATAGCCCTTCTGACGGAACTCGTAGGCCTTGTAGATGGCGGTCTTAAAGGCATCGGAAGCGTAGTAGTTAATCAGCTCGGTGCCCTCGCCTACGGTAGCCGCATAGGTACCCACCTGAGAGACGTTCATCTCATAGCTGTAGATTCTGGGGAACTCGTTGCAGTAGACCAGGAAGTGCTCCTCGGGATAAGCTTCCTTCAGGGCAGCCAGGCACTCCTCCAGGGAGTCCATATCGTGAACCTTGGACATGTCGTACTTGCCGTTCACCAGGTCGTTGTTGTAGATGAACTTCCAGTCCAGCACGGTGCCGAAATACCGGGGAATCATGTACACGGAGCCGTTGATCTTGCCGTTGTTCATGATGTTGCCGATGAGGTCAGCGGTGGGCTTCAGCTCGTTTTCCAGATACGCATCCAGGGGCAGCAGGTAGCCGTTGTCCACGAAGGTGGGCATATTGCCCAGCATCATGACCAGATCCGGACCCTGGCCGCCGGCCAGTTCCATGGGGATGTTGGTCAGGAAGTCGGCGATGTTCACGATGGTCAGATCCACCACATACTCGGTTTCGCCCAGAGTATTGCGCAGATAATCATTCACCGCGTTTTCAACCACCTTGGTGGCTTCCAGGTTGGGAACGGTCATCAGGGAAGCCATCTCCAGCTTCACATGGTATACTTCCTTGGGGGTTTCGGAGCCGGTATTGGCAGCGGGAGCATCGGTCTTCTGGGTTTCCGCCGCGGGAGCGCTGCTTCCGCCGCAGGCTGCCAGGGAAAGAACCATGACCAGAGCCAGGGCAAGCGCAATCAACTTTTTCATCTTTTTCACAAGCCTCCATTTCAGAATGGGATTTCTCCCTTGCCCCTATTAAAGCAAACACAGCAGTCCAAATGCTTTCGAAAAAATCACCTGTGCTATCAAAAATACAAACATTTCCCGAAACAGCTTGTCGTACTCTGAAAGAATTCAAAAGAGACGGCTTCTTTTTTGATATTCATGCCCTGCTTTCCTTTGTATTATATAGTTGACCGTTATAGGATGCAAGCAGCAATCCAATCATATTTCAAAATGCATATCGGCTTCCCCTCCGCAAAACAATGAATTGTTGTTTGAACATTTCAAAAGCACTTCGTCCTTACTGTAGGGGAGCCATTC
>CALYTB010000127.1 GCA_945486035.1 uncultured Clostridia bacterium | reverse complement strand
ACCGAGCCCAAGCCCACCGAGCCCAAGCCCACCGAGCCCAAGCCCACCGAGCCCAAGCCCACCGAGCCCACTGAGACTGAGCCTGTTCTGATCACCAAGATTACTCTGATGAAGGGCGACAAGGTGTTCTCCGTTGTTCCTGTTGAGGAAGGCAAGGCCATCGAGCTGCCCACTCCCGAGGTCAGCAAGGGCCAGTACTTCAAGGGCTGGTATTCCGAGCCCAACGGCAAGGGCGAGCGGATCTACAGCGGCCTGTCTTGGATCAGCGCTAAGTATCAGGATACCTACTACGCCTACATCACCGAGGATCCCATTGACACCGATACTGTCCGTGTGTTCGTCAAGTACTATGTCGGCGGCGTGCTGAGAGAGACCAAGGAGATCGACTCCATCGCTCTGCCCACCGGCGCCAACGCCTTTGACTGGCTGTACAACAACAAGGACCGCGTGGATGCCCTGATCCAGAAGGCCTACGGCGATGACTATGTCTGGAATCCCCGCTACTACTACAACCACACCGGCAAGGAGCTGCTGACCGAGCAGAACTTGGTTGCCAACGGCTCCCAGAGCATCGTTGTGAAGGTCAAGAGCGCTACCAAGGCTGACGTTCTGCTGTGCGTCCACAGCAAGAAGGCTACCGCCACTCCCGTGATCTACGAGATGGACGGCTTCAAGAAGGGCGACACCGTCACCGATACCGATGTGACCACCCTGCTGAAGAAGTACTACAAGTCCCCCAAGTATGAGGGCCTGTACTCCGAGGATGCGTTCCAGGATCTGCTGGACGGCAAGAAGCCCATGCAGGCGAAGTCCGTCACCGTGGATTCCAACGGCACCGTGAAGATCCATGTGGTCCTGACCTCCGGCAGCTCTTCCAGCAACGCCGACTCCACCAACCCCAAGACCGGTGACTACATCCTGGATACCGCGATGACCCTGATGGTCATCTCCGGCCTGGCTGCCGCCGCTGTCTACGTGGTTGGCAAGAAGCGCAGAGTGTAAGCGGATAACCGCTTGAGCGCTGAAGCAAACAAAACCGATCCCCCACCGGTTAGTCCGGTGGGGGATTTTTCTGCCGGGAAGAAAGAAACGATAAATTGGTGCTTGAAGATTTTAAACGCACTTCGTTCTTACTGTAGGGGAGCCATTCATGGCTCCCGTGACGCAGTACGTTTTCGCCGAAATGTGGAGCAAATCGGAACAATGTACCGCCGGGAGTGGTGCTCCGCGCAGCGAATCAGAATTACAATGATTGCCGGTGGCAATCATTCCATAATTCAAATGAATGGCTCCCCTACAGTAGGATTTAGGCGTTTTTGATCATTCTGAAAGGATGCCGAAATTGTCAATTGTCAATTGTCAATTCGGCGAAGCCGCTAAACACTAATTTATCGTTCTGGGGGTTGAGGGAGGATTCCTGGTCACAGGGCGAAGAGGAATACGGCGAGGAACTGGAGGATGCTGCCCAGGACTACGAAGATGTGGAATACGGAATGCATCCATTTGCGCTTGCTGCCCAGGCCGTAGAGAACCGCGCCTATGGTATAGGCGATGCCGCCGGTGAGCAGGAGCCAGAAGCCGGGGACGGTCATGACGGCCAGGGCCTGCCGGGCAAAGGGAATTAACGCCCAGCCCATGCCGATGTAGCAGATCATGGAGAACACATTGTAGCGCTTCAGGTCAATGGCGGTAAGGGTACAGGCCAGGGCCGCCAGGGCCCACTCGAAGGCGAAGAGCCCCCAGGCAAGGCCGGGGTAGACGGGCCGCAGGGCGCTGAGCACCACGGGGGTGTAGGTGCCGGCGATGAGGAAGTAGATGGTACAGTGGTCCACCACCTGCATCACCTTCTTGCCCATGCCCGGGCGCAGGCCGTGGTAGACACTGGACACGGTATACAGGGCAATTAAGCTGACACCGTAGATGGCGGATGCGGCCACCCCCCAGGGATTCCCCCGGAGGGCGGCACGAACCACGCACAAAACCAGCGCGGCAACGGAAAGCCCGCCGCCCACGATATGGGTGACGGTGTTCATACATTCCTCCCCCCGGGAATAGTTGGGGAGCACACGGGCGGATAATTTGGTTCGTTTCATGATGATGCGTTCCTTTCAGGAGATGGGGATGGA
Source organism: uncultured Clostridia bacterium (assembly GCA_945486035.1). Lineage (GTDB taxonomy): Bacteria > Bacillota > Clostridia > Oscillospirales > Oscillospiraceae > Faecousia. Next base: position 3,960 of record CALYTB010000127.1, on the reverse strand, counting down.
ACGATAAATTGTTGTTTACACAAAGAAGGCTGTCATCCCGAGCGAGCGCAGCGAGTCGAGGGATCTACGCATTTCGTTACGCTTTCGGGTAAATTCAGTGCCAAGATCCTTCGACTACGCTGCGCTTCGCTCAGGATGACAAGGTTTACTGTTGTTTGAGGTTGTGCGCTAAACAACAATTTATCGTCCTGCCTAAGGGGATGGGATCATTGTATCACATTTCCCGGGAAAGAAAACCGAAAGGGGTGGTTCCACCGCTCTTCCGGTGGGAGAGACGGGTTCTACCGGGAGGAGAGCGGTGGAACGGGGTTGACAAAGGATGGTTTATGGAATACAATTCTAAAGATATTTCGCGAAAGAGGACCCGTATATGAAGAAAACCCCCTTTTTGACCCTGGAGAAGGCCCGTCAAATCGCGGCGCAGATTCCCACCCCCTTCCACATCTATGACGAGGCGGGCATCCGGGAGAATGTGCGGCAGCTGAAAGCCGCCTTTGCCTGGAATCCCGGCTTCCGGGAGTATTTTGCCGTGAAGGCCACCCCCAATCCCTATATTCTGAAGCTTTTCCATGAGGAGGGCTGTGGCTGTGACTGCGCCAGCTACGCAGAGCTGCTGCTTTGCGAGGCGGTGGGCATCACGGGCCACGACATCATGTTCTCCTCCAACGTCACCCCGGAGAAGGATCTGCTTAAGGCCCGGGAGCTGGGGGCCTATATCAACCTGGACGATGCCACCTATGTGGATTTCCTGGCCTCCATGGGCCCGGTGCCGGAGACCGTGTGTCTGCGCTTTAACCCCGGCGGCTCCTTCAGCCTGGGCAACACCATTATGGATATGCCCCGGGATGCCAAGTACGGTATGACCGAGGATCAGATGGCCGGGGCCATTGCCCGGCTGCAGAAGCTGGGTACCAGGCATTTCGGCATCCATGCCTTCCTGGCTTCCAACACCACCACCAACGAATACTACCCGGAGCTGGCCTCCAAGCTGTTCCTGCTGGCGGTGCGGCTGCGCAACGCCACCGGGGCCCACATCGCCTTCGTGAACCTGTCCGGGGGTATTGGCGTGGACTACCGGCCCGAGCAGCCCAAATGCGACATCCAGGCCATCGGCCGGGGTGTCCGGGAGCGGTATGAGCGGATTCTCCCCCCCAACGGCATGGGGGATGTGGCGATTTTCGCCGAGCTGGGCCGGTTCATGATGGCACCCTACGGCCACCTGGTCTCCACGGTGCTGCATCAGAAGCATATTTACCGGGAGTACGTGGGCCTGGATGCCTGCGCCGCTGACCTGATGCGCCCGGCCATGTACGGGGCTTATCACCACATCACCGTGCTGGGCAAGGAGGATGCCATTCTGGATCATGTCTACGACGTGACGGGGGGGCAGTGCGAGAACAACGACAAGTTCGCCATCGAGCGGAGCCTGCCCCGGATCGATGTGGGGGATATCCTGGTGATTCACGATACCGGGGCCCACGGCCACTCCATGGGCTACAACTACAACGGGAAGCTGCGCAGCGCCGAGGTGCTGCTGAAAACCGACGGCAGCTTTCAGCTCATCCGCCGGGCGGAGACACCCATGGACTATTTTGCAACCCTGGACTGCACGGAGTTTACGTTCCACAACTGATCTTGGCAGATTCACCAATTTGGATGGAATAATTTTGGCATTCTGCTGGCAGAATTACAATAAATTTTCATACTTTTCGGACCGGAATGTGGTATAATATCCATGACGGCAAGGCGTGACAGCCTGAGTCCTGACCGAAAAGGAGTATCTATGAATAATATATTGTTTTTTCTCACCCCCAAAGCCATGTGTTCGTACCTGTACGATGACTATACCATGCGCCAGGCTCTGGAGAAGATGGAGGCCACCGGCTTCGCGGCGCTGCCCATCCTGAACCGCCGGGGCGAGTACCGGGGCACCCTTACCGAAGGGGACCTGCTGTGGGGCATCAAGAATATGTGCTACATGGATATGCGCCAGGCGGAGGCCAGGCGGATTATGGAGATTTCCCGGCGGAAGGATAATGTGCCCGTCCGGGTCACCACCTCCATGCACGACCTGGTGGAGCGGGCCTCCCATCAGAATTTCGTTCCGGTGGTGGACGACAAGAATGCCTTTATCGGCATCATCACCCGCCGGGCCATCATCCAGTATTGCCAGGAGGCCCTGTTCCCCGGGGACTAAGTACATAGGTTTCCGCCGCGGCAGATTCTGCCGCGGCGAATTTTCTGGGAACGGAACGATAAATTCGTGTTTGAAAGTGCCCGCGAAAAAAATGCTGTCATTGCGAACCAGTGCGCACACTGGTGTGGCAATCCCCCGGTTAGAGGTAAAATGTTCGACGATTGCCCTACAGAGTAGGATAATGTGGCGATTTTGGTGGTAATCGTTACCTGATTCCTTTCAACCGGGGGATTGCCACGCCAGTGTACGCACTGGCTCGCAATGACAGCATATCTTTACAAACACCAATTTGTCTTTCACTGCCTCCGTGGTTGCGGAATTGGGTGGGGGTGTGGTATAATGGGGAATCATTTTGGGAAAAGGTGGAAAGCTATATGGCAGATTATGAAGCGCTGGCCCGGCAGCTGGAGGCGTTGGCGGAGGGAGTGCCTTATGAGATCGCGAACTTAAGCAACGCTTCGGCGCTGCTGTGGGAAGGCCTCCCGGACATCAACTGGGTGGGCTTCTATAAGATGACCGACGGGGCGCTGGTGCTCTATCCCTTCCAGGGGAAGCCAGCCTGCATACGGATTACGCTGGACCGGGGGGTCTGCGGCGCGGCGGCCCGGGAGGATCGGGTACAGCGGGTGGAGGATGTCCACACCTTCCCCGGTCACATCGCCTGCGACTGTGCCTCCAACTCGGAAATCGTGGTGCCGCTGCACCGGGATGGGGAGGTCTGGGGCGTGCTGGATATTGACAGCCCCCTTGTGGGAAGATTCTCCGAAGCGGATCAGAAAGGCCTGGAACGCATCGCCCGGGTGATTGAGGAGAAGATTCTGCGTACAGCGGAATGACAAATTGGCGTTTGATGATTTCGGACACACTGTGTTCTTACTGTAGGGGAGCCATTCATGGCTCCCGTGACGCAGTGCGTTTTCGCCGAAATGTTCATATAATCTGTACGTTTCACCGCCGGGAGCCATGAATGGCTCCCCTACAGAGTAATTCCAAGATTCTCAAGAACAAATCAACAATCACCAATTAACCTTTCTAAGGGTGTTATACGCTGTTCACCTATTGACATAGTAGGCGAATCGTGGTATGATTACCTACGAAATTACTGGGTGAATACCCATTGGAGGTTTTCCTATGCAAGTTTACGCGGACAACGCGGCAACCACCCGGATGAGCCAGACCGCGGTGGATGCCATGATGCCCTATTTCCGGGATATTTACGGCAACCCCTCGTCGCTGCACTCCGTGGGCCAGGAGGCCAAGGAAGCGCTGGATGCTGCCCGGGCCACCGTGGCGGAGTGCCTGGGCTGTGAGCCCAGGGAGATCATTTTCACCTCCGGCGGCAGTGAGGCCGACAATCAGGCCATTCTCTCCGCCGCCCGGCTGGGGGAACGGAAGGGAAAGAAGCACATCATCTCCACGGCCTTTGAGCATCACGCAGTGCTCCACACCCTGCAGAAGCTGGAGAAGGAAGGCTTCGAGGTGACCTACCTGGATGTGCGGACAAACCACAACATCACTGCCCGGCAGGTGAAGGATGCCATCCGGGAGGATACCTGCCTGGTGACCACCATGTACGCCAACAACGAGATCGGCTCCATCCTTCCCATCCCGGAGATCGGCGCCATCTGCAAGGAAGCGGGTGTGCCCTTCCACACCGATGCGGTACAGGCTGTGGGTCACCTGCACATCAACGTGAAGGAACAGAACATCGATATGCTCAGCCTCTCCGGCCACAAGTTCCACGGCCCCAAGGGCGTGGGCGC
>CALYTB010000126.1 GCA_945486035.1 uncultured Clostridia bacterium | reverse complement strand
GCTGTAAGTTGTATACCATGTCCTTGCACTGGTGTATACCATGTTACTCTTGACAATGACCGCCCCCCTACGGAAGGCCCCATCAAACAACTTAGGTGTTTGTGCATCCGAAGTTCCCAAACACGCAAACTTAAAGGAAAAGAGGGAGCAAAACGTATGATCAAATTTGCTTTTCTTCGCAAACCCCTGAAACTGGTTTTCGTTGCTCTGCTGGCGGCACTCCTTTCCACGGCAATGCTGGTGTTTTGTCTGCAAGCCTATTTTGACGGAATGGTGATGGAACACTCCATGAACAGCACCGCCTACGTGGGAACACTCTACAGCCGGAGGCAGGCATATCCGATGCTGAAGGAGATCCCCGCAAATATTCTCCAGCAGTTGGAGCATTCCGACACAGTGGATAAGATCATGATTGCGCCTGTTTACTCTGCGATAGCAGAAGGGCTTACTCATGTGGCAGATGGGTTTGGCAATTTGGAAAACCTGAATGTTAAACTCTTTTTAGAAGGCACTGTCGATAGCAAGCCTTCGATTTCCCCTGGTGGTTTTGGAATGATTGAGACCTTTCATTTGAGAATCAGCGTCAACTGGGGTGGCTGTTGGTCAGCTAATGGCATTGAGGTAAGGATTCTTCGTGATGCAGGCACAAAAGCACCTTCCCTGAAGGAAGGGGATCATGTTTTCTTAGTGGGACGTTACAACAGCAATCCCAACGGGGATGTGAACGGAATGCTTCTGTTCGATCCGGAAATGTTGGATTCTCTGGGACTGCGTACCGACAGCGCGATTTGGAATCATTCGATCCTGGTACTGCCAGAGAATCTCAGCGAAGAGGAATCCCATGCGCAGATTCAGCTGTATCTGCAAGAAACCGGTTTAGTAGAGTCCTGTACTTTGATGGGCCAAATCAAGGATATGTTTACCGTCCACCAGGTAGAAGATATGTCCATGCTGCTGACAGTAGCGGATGGAACCACCTTTATCACCCAAGGCCGGGAGCTTCAGGCAAAGGACACCGGTCGCCGGGTGTGTGTCATCCATGAAGCTGTGGCCACGCAAAACAGTCTGACTGTGGGGGATAGGATTTCGTTATCCATCGCGGATGGCTGTTATACTTACGATTCCGACTTTGAGGAGTATCTTGGGGAGAAAAGCGGATATCCCTTTGAAGGGGACACTCTGCTTTCATACAAGGCCCACGGCGAGTTTGAGATTGTGGGTCTTTACTCCGAAATCAGCCGCAATATAGGCGGCGCGGATTATGTCCACCATTCCTGCAACGACATATTCGTTCCCAGCGGATTGCTGCCTGATTCTGCCGCCGGCGCTCAGGCCCGCTGTGTGACATTCCGGGTTCCCGGCCCGGAATATGAGGATTTCATGAATGAATTTGAAGTTTCCCTCAATGACCAGGGCTACAGCTTTCGCACCATCGATACCGGTTGGGAAGCCATGAGCAGCAGTTTCTATGCCATGAACGACCGCAGAACCCTGATGGCAGTATGCGCGGTTGTTTCGTTTCTCGCAGCGGTATTGTCCTATGATGTCCTGCTGTCCAACCACTTCCGCCACGAGTTCGCGCTGCGGCGGCTCCTGGGCGCTTATCCGAAAGAAGCAAGGGAAGTCTATACTTTCGGATTTCTGGTCACTGTCCTTCCTTCCGCGCTTGTGTCTGTCGGATGCAGTTTCGGGGTGTATCGCCTGTGGCTAAGGGAACTTGCCGCCGCTGCACTGCCTGTGGCTTTGCCTTCAGACGGAACCATTCTGGCGAATCTTGCAGGATGGTCTTGCGCGGAATTTCTCGCGGCCTTTGCAGGACTGATGGTATTGTCTGTGATAACGAATAAGCAAAGCCTGATTCGGCTGCTGAAATAGGGGGAAAAAGCTATGAAGCTCTTTATTCGCAAACCGCTGCTCCCCTGTGTTCTGCTTGTTCTGCTGGCCTTCGGCGTGTGCTTTATGACGCTGTTCCAGCAAAGCATCCTGGACAATCAACTAGCTGTGGACGAAATGTACAACAGCGTTCAGCTGACCTTTCAGGTGCTTCCGGGTGTCGGTTCCGATGGTGTGCTGAAGCTGAGAAACAAAACCGTAACGGCACTTCATGCAGTGGAGGGTGTCACAGATTGCTTCTATTATCTGCAATGCCCTTATTCTTTGCGTGAGCCGGTACAGCTGGCAAACTGCTCTACTGTCTACGGCACAAATGATCTGGCCTTTTTTTCGAAGGAACAGGGCGTATCGATCACTTATGCAGATGGATGGGATGAACAATCCGTTTTGTCTCCGGGTGAAAACGGCACGATCCCCTGTCTGCTGGACACAAATCTGGCGGAGGTATTGGATGTAGAAGCAGGGGATTCCTTTGTAATTGCTCCCAATGCCAGGAAAGATACAGACCCCGGATCGGCCCCCTCCCTGACCATGGTAGTTGCGGGAACATTCGCGGACGAGACGGGACTCGTGGATCTGTATAGCATTGTTGTTTCCGCCGACACTTTTCCGGGACGTTCCGGCTTCCTGTACACCAGTGATATGATGGGAGCCTTTTACTACTATCGGGCCTTTCACTTTCATACGGATCCCGCGCGTAACCGTGATTTCCAGACGCTTAAGGAAAATATCAATTCCGTGCTGAAAAAAGAGGGTGATTTTCTTCTTTACAGCAATGTCAGAATCCTGGATCAGGCGATCAGACCCATTGAGCAGAAGATTCGGATTCAGCAGATGCTGGTAACCCCGCTTAGTATTCTTCTGTGTCTGGCATCCTCTTTGATGACCGTATTCCTTTGTGCGAGTTTTTCGGAAGAGGTATTCCTGCGGCTGCTCTGGGGTGAAAAGCGTCGGCGAGTTTGGTTGAGCATGATGGGAGCTCTCATCTTGCTGATTGCCGCGGAAGGAGCTGTAACGATCCTGATTGCGTGGCTTGTCAGCGGAACCAAATGGATCAGCTGGGCAGTAGGCTATCTGCTTCTGACCATGTGCCTGTGTGTTGGTGCGGCAGCTATTCAGCAGTATATTTATTGCGGAAGAAATTTGGTGGCGTTTTATCAATCCAAGGAGGATTAACGATGGCAGAGCTTATGTTGGATCAAGTGCATTATCAGTACCCGAAAGCCAGGAAAGAAACGCTGAAAGGGGTGGATGCGGTATTTCCTGCCGGTACTATCTCTTCAATAGTCGGTCAATCGGGCGCAGGAAAAAGCACGTTGCTGTATTTGGTCTCTGGACTGGACACTGCTACGTCGGGACGAATTCTGTTAGATGGAAAAGAACTGCTGGCACGAGATTTAGGCGCTTACCGACGCAGCGTTGTGGCAACCATCAGTCAATCCTACCTGCTGTTTCCCACGCGAACCGCGCTGGAAAACGTCCTATATCCCATGCAGCTTGCGAAGATGACTTAGCAGGAAGCGGTCAAGGAAGCAACGGAGCATCTTCTCGCCGTTGGCATTCAGAAAGAGCTGCACGATCGCCTCCCCTCCAAACTCTCAGGCGGTGAGCAGCAGCGTGTTGCCATCGCACGGTGTCTGGCTGCCCATTCGCAAATCATTGCAGCGGATGAACCCACCGGAAATCTGGATGAAGAGAACTCCCGGGAGGTCATGAATATCTTAACCGATTTGGCACATAACCAGGGAAAGACTGTAATTCTTGTTACCCATGACCGGATTCTCGCAGAAAGGACCGATTTGCAGTATCATCTTGAGTATGGAATATTGCGTTGTTCAAAGGAGAAATAACAGGTGTACACATGATAATGCTATTCCATACACCATTCTTCCCCTTTACAGAATCCGCAAAGCCCCGAAATCGGAAGATTTCGGGGCTTTCCCTTTCTCCCCAAGAGGAACTTTCCAGGATTCTCCAACCGCCCCTTGACTGTTTCCTTCCAATCGTGTATGATTATACCAAACATTTGACCGAGGGAGTGAGCACTACGGACACCAACCGAATGAAGAAAGCCGCCGAGTGGTTCTACTCCACCGTGTTCCGGGAGGAGTCCATCCGTCCCCGGGCCGAGCAGCCCAGGGAGCGCCTTCCCGCCGCGCTTCTGGCGGCCCGTTCTCTGGAGAGCGGCCTGGGCGCCCGGGATTCCCGCAGTTCTCTGTTTCTCAAACAGGCGAAGCTCCTGGAGTTCTACTCCGATGACTATCCCTTTGACAAAAGCGTGGTTTGTTATTACCCCACCTACCAGGCCCTCTCGGATACCGAGCTGCGGGGGTATTTTTCCTGGCGGACGAAGCTTCGCTCCGGGGACCTTCAGAAAACCTCTCTGTCCTTCGCCTTCCTGTATATCTACGAGCTCCTCAACCAGATCGGCGTGACGGACCCCCTGGACGGCTACGAGAAGCTTCTGCGCTTTCACAAGGACTATGGTGCTCTGGACGGCAAAATCCTCCCCTACCTGAACCAGTGGCTTTACGAATACGCTGCCTACTACGAGCTGGAACCCGGATTGCTCTGCGCCACACCCCAGGTCATCTTCGACAATCATGTGGCCGTTTTGGAGGATGTGCAGACCCAGGAGCCCGGAAACATCGTGGCAGCCGTCAAATATTTCACCAAATGGCTGGACCGCTCCAGGTTTTACGCGGAACACCGGGAGGATATGGACCAGGTAATTGTCCGGGTACTGCGGAAGGTTTCCGATCACTATGCCCACTGCAAAAACACGATGATTCAGCAGTATTTCGGCAAGCCCCTGGAGCTGTTTTCCGCCCCCTTCTCCACCGCCGTATTCTGCCACCGGGAAAAGTCCCGGGACCGGGAGTACCGTCTGAGCCGGTATACCCTCTATCGGTGCCGCAACGGCTTCTGGACCCTATACCGCCTGGACATCCACCAGCGCCCCAACACCAGGATCAACCAGCTGATAAAAACCATCGACTCCCTCATGCGCCAGGAATACGGCTACGGCCATCCGGTCAAATGTGAAACGGACACCAAATGGCTCCTGAAGCTGATCGGCGAGGAAATCCGGGGGCTATCGGCCGAGAAGGAAGCCGCCAAAGCAAAGGTCATTACCATTGACTATTCCCGGCTCTCCGCCATCCGCTCCGATGCCGCTCTGACCCGGGACAAGCTGACGGTAGAGGACGAGCTTGAGCCGGAGGAGCCCGTGAAGCCGGAGGAACCCCGGAAGCCGGAAGAATCCCAGGCCCCGGATACGCCCCTGGACAGTGCGCAGTACCGTCTGCTCCGATGCCTGCTCTATGGCGGGGACCTGGGTTGGGTTTCGTCCGAAGGGCACCTGCTGTCTGTTCTGGTGGACGGCATCAACGAGAAGCTCTACGATTCCTTCGCGGACTCCGTGCTGGAACTGAATGACCGCCCGGAGATTGTGGAAGACTATATTGATGAACTGAAAGAGATGGTACGTCCATGAAAATACCCAAACGAATCGCCCAGGCCCTGATGAACTCCCTGAAAGGCGGCGTTGTGCCCCGGGTGGGGCTTCAGTATGTTGCCGTGGGGCGCAAGGATGAAATTGATGCCCTGCTGCGGGATGTGGAAATCGTAGCCGATGGCGGGGCCTCCTTCCGCTTCATCGTAGGACAGTATGGCAGCGGTAAGAGCTTTCTGCTGCAGACCATCCGCAATTATGTCATGGCGAAAAACTTCGTGGTGGTGGATGCGGACCTGTCCCCGGAGCGGCGGCTCCAGGGCACCCGGGGCCAGGGCCTTGCCACCTACAAGGAACTGATCCGAAACATGTCCACCAAGACCAAACCCGAGGGCGGTGCGTTGTCGCTGATCCTGGACCGCTGGATCAGCTCCGTACAGCAGGAGGTCATGGTCTCCTCCGGCCTCAGCGCCACCGATCCCGGCCTTCCGAAGCTGGTAGAGAAGCGAATTTCCGCGGTGATCTACTCCCTGAGCGAGATGGTTCACGGGTTCGACTTCGCAAGACTTCTGACCCTCTATTATGAGGCCCATATTCAAGGGGATGACACCCTGAAGGCCAAGGTACTCAAATGGTTCCGGGACGAGTACCCCACCAAATCCGAAGCCCGGCAGGAGCTGGGGGTGAACATCGTCATCACAGACGACGACTGGTACGAATACCTGAAGCTGTTCGCCGCCTTCCTCAAGCAGGCGGGCTACGCCGGAATGCTGGT
>CALYTB010000125.1 GCA_945486035.1 uncultured Clostridia bacterium | reverse complement strand
ATTCTTAAAATAGACTTCTGTGTTGTAAATTGCCTCCGGCATATCGCCGAAAAAATGTTCAGCATAGGATCAAAACCTTTCGAGAGGGCATTCTTTGATAATTATAGATTATACCGCTGTATGGATGTATTGGTCAATGGAAAACAGTCATGTTTTCGGGTTTATTATGCCACATCTTTGTACCGCATATAGATATACTGATATATTTCCTGACGATGAGCAGAAATGCTCAATTCATCATAGCTCTCAGGAAGCTCCGCCCACAGGGTGTCACGAATCAGATTATCAATAATCGCTTTGGTCTCCGTCTTATCTGTCCAGTGATCCAATTCAGAAATCTTTGCTTTCACTTTCGCCAGCAGATCCACCGCTACCTTCTTGATCATTTCGATTTCCTTCTTGTTCAGATCCTCCTTAAACAGTAGATCAAATACAGAAAGCTCCTCGTCACTGGAAAAGCCCTCACGGACATACCGCTTTTCTTCTTGGGTAAGATCCTGGGCAAGCTTTGTAAGCTCATCAAAAATGCGTTCAATCTCCGAGCGGTCCTTCTCAGCGTTGTACTGCTCAATAATGCTCTGATAACGTTCATAATAGTCAATGCGGGCAGGGTTGTTTCGGAGCATCTGTTTGAGCCGTTCCTCCACAAGCTCTGACAGGTCTTTGATGATCAGTCCCTTATTTGCGGCTTTCGCAAACTCCCGATGCAGCAAATCAAAGTCAATCTTGGAGATGTCAAAGCGCTTCGACTCCATCAGCCCTTCCGATGTTGGTTCCAGGGCAAGGCTTTCACTGACGATCCTGTTGATCTCTACCATCAGGTCCGTATTGTCCGCGTGCTTCCGTTTTGCCTGCAGTTCCTTGTAAATTGCCACTATGGCGTCCCTGCAGGTAAGCTGCTGCTCTGTCAGATCATCACGCTGCAAGTATTTCATGACCCGGACAAGCTCAGAGGCGTAGGTTTGAAATTCCTTTTTCTCCTCCATGGATCCACAGACGGCATCCGCGCCTGCTCTGATGAGCGCCTGTTTCGCGAAGCCTTGCGCCTCGACCAGGGCAGCCAGGGAGAATCCTTTTTCCCGCAGAAAAGCATCTGCCTGTCCGATCAGTTCCACGACTCTGGCTATCAGTGCCTCTTTGTCAATGGTAGGATCCGCGCCGCCCTGCCCGGAAGAATTGGCCGTGTAGTCGGCAAGGGCCTTCCGCAGCGCCTTCACGATACCGATATAATCGACGATCAAGCCGTTGCTCTTGCCCTCGGAAACACGGTTTGCCCGGGCAATGGTCTGCATCAGCGTGTGGGCTTTCAGGGGCTTGTCCAAATACAGGCAGGACAGGCTTTTCACATCGAAACCGGTGAGCCACATGGCGCACACGAACACGACCCGGAAGGGGTTCTCCGCGTCTTTGAACTCCTTGTCCAGTTCCCGTTTTTCCATCTTCGCCCGGTGAGGCAGAATGTCCAGGCCCCACTTTTTGAATGTCTGAATCTCATTCTGCTCCTGACTGATGACCACGGCCATTTCCGTCTCCTTCAGCCATTGCAGCTTCCGCTCCAGCTCCTGAAAGGATTGCTGGGACGTTGTCTTTTTCAGAGCCGCTTCCGTTTCCACGATTTTTTCCGCCCAGTATTTCTGCGCCAGATTGTACATCCGTACACAGGTCACCTTGTTCAGGCAGACAAACATGGCTTTCCCGGAAGTCCACACGTTGGTGTAGTGCTCCACGAAATCTCTGGCAATCGCATCCAGACGGGGCTGGGCAGTCAGAAGATGGATTTCCTTTGCAAATTCCCGTTCCAGCTTTTCCTGCTGGCTGACATCCAGATCCGCCGCTTCGATGGCATCCATGATCTCCTGCGTGATTTCCGGATTCTGGATAGTGCCAAGCTTTTCGCCGCGATTCTCATAGTACAGCGGGACCGTTGCGCCGTCCTCTACGGCGCGCTTAAAGTCATAGATGGAGATATAGCCGCCAAAGGTGCGTTCCGTGATGGAATCATTGGAGAACAGGGGCGTGCCGGTGAAACCAATTCTGGAAGCGGTAGGCAGCAAGGCCATCATATTTTCTGCGAAAATACCGTTCTGGCTCCGGTGGGCCTCATCGGACATGATGATAATGTCATAGTTCGGCGTAATCGGCGGCAAACCCTTCTGATTGAATTTCTGAATCAGCGTGAAGATGAAGCTGGGATTGCTTTTCAGTTTTTGGATCAGATCCTCGCCGCTCTGGGCTATGTACTTGGATGCTTTCACGTTGCCCAGCATTCCACAGTTTTCAAAGGTATCGCTGATCTGTGTGTTCAGCTCCTCCCGGTCGGTGAGCACCACAAAAGTGGGAGAGCCGTCAAATTTCCGGCGGATCTTCTGGGCCAGGAACAGCATGGAATAGCTCTTGCCGCTTCCCTGGGTGTGCCAGAACACGCCCAGTTTGCCGTCTCTGAGCTTGCGCTGCCTGTAGACCTCCACTGCTTCGTTGACGCCGAGATACTGGTGGTTCCGGGCCAGAATTTTGGCGGTATGCCCGCCGGAGTGGTCAAAGAGAATAAAGTTCTCAAACAAATCCATGAGATTGCGTTTGTTGCAGATGCCCCGCAGCATGGTTTCCAGGGCAACAGAGCCTTCTTCGTCCTCCTTCAGGCGCTTCCACTCATGGAAGAAAGCATACTTGCTGCCCAAAGTGCCGACCCTGGCTTCCTCCCCGTTGGACAGGATCAGGAAGGCATTGTAATAAAACAAGTGCGGGACGGTGTCCAGATAATCGGTGTAATTCTTGGTGTAGGCATCCTGCACATCCACATTGAAATTCTTCAGCTCCACGAACAGCAGGGGGATGCCGTTGACAAAGCCAACGATATCCGTCCGGCGGCGGTACAGTTCGCCGTGGATTTTCAGTTCCTTGATGGCCAGAAAGTGGTTGTTCAGCGGGTCATCAAAGTCAAATACCCGGACACGCCGGATTTCTGGCTTTCCATCGGGCTTCTTGACCGAAATTGGAATGCCATCCCGGAGATAACCGTACTTCTCCTCATTGATCTGGATCAGAGAGGACGAGGTCAGGTGATACTCCAGCTTCTTCACCGCGTCCTGATAGAGGGCTTCCGTCAGCCAGGGATTCAGCTTCATCACAGCCCGCCGGAAGTAACGCCAGAGCACGATTTCCCGATAGCTTTTCCGACCAAAGGTACCGTTTACGCCCAGTTTCTCCGTATTATAGGCATAGTAAACGTCCCAGCCCAGTTCATCGTGCAGCAAATGTCCTGCGCTCTCCTGGACCAATGTATTTTCGGAATATTCGTAGCTCATAAAAACACTTCCTTATTAATGAAAAAACATAATTATGGCAGACTATGCTTGTTCTTAATTTCATCAATTTGCTTGTATATCTCTTCGTAGTCTTCCTTGGTCTGCATACATACCCAATCAGATTTAATTTGATCTAATTCTTGCTGTTCTATGTATGGGGCAATTTTCAACAAATCTCTTTGGTAGTCTGTCCACAAACCATGTGGCAAATAGTCAAACACCAAAATACGACCAAAATATAACACAAAAAAGATTACTCCAATAATCGTTGCTTTTCTGCCCCTTTTAGCATCTTTAATGATACCCTCAACCTCGATTTTTAGCTCATCTTCTGTTATTTCTTTACTTTCGGTGTGTACCTTTGGCTTTGGGTTATTAATATCGTCTAGCAATTCTCCCGCATTGGTAATAGCTTTCTTGGTTGTATCAAGTGCTTTGCTTAGAAGAATGTACATATACACTATACCTATGCCAATTAATGCTGAAAACAAGAACGTAATCAGTGATGTTTCTGTCATCTTAGCTGCAGAGGTATAGAATGTGTTTGAGAAAAATCTCCACACAGAATTTCCTGCGGTTGGAGCTATTTCTGCAATCCACTCAAATCCTTTCATTATGCCGGCTGTAATTATAGAAACTATTACACCAATCAGAATTTCTTTTGCATGCTTATTAATCCATGCTTTTATTTTCATATGCGCTCCCCAATCTCTCTATATAAGGCAATCAAAAACCCTAGAGCATTCCCTATACTATCCCTGTACCTGAAGCAGCAATGGCAAAATCGTCATAGCCAAATCAAAACTCTTATCTGCCAGCCATGTGAGGATTGGCTTAATCTTTTCCCACTTGGTTTTCTTACTGCCTTCGCCATTGACAACCGATTCGATTTCCGAAACCTTTTCCAAGGCTTCCTTGGTCTGTTCATCGGTGAGGGATGTCATATCTTCAATTTTCTCGCGTACCTGCTCAAAAGTAATACTGATGTTAATTTCATTGTTCACCGTAACATTAACATTAGGTGTAGTAGTAGAACTAGATGGAGAACTCTTTTTCGACATATTCCAGCCTAAAGCATAAGCTTCAAGCTTGGGTTTCATTTGATTCAAATTATCTATCATTGCGTCGTTCCCCTTAAGATAGTAATCAAAACCATTGTCTTTTGAGTAGTTCCACATGCTTTTTCCCCACTCAGCAATACACCCTTGGTATTTACCATCCAAATAGCGATGTAATTCTTCCACCGCTTTTTCATCGGTTATATCTACGGTTCAATTTTTTGAATTTCTTTGCGAACTTCTCGCTCTTTTTCTTTTTTCAACGAAGCCTCATAAGCAACTCTACTCGGTTGCTGTAGTTTTGGCATTTCCATAATCACACCTCGATTTCTCCGTTCATCAGTTTGGGGAGTAGGCGGTCACGGGCTTCTGCTGTAGCTTGAATCTGTTTATATAGCAATTCTATTTTTGCAAACATGGGATTTGCTATATTGCAAAACGCTTTTACAACCGCAGGTGTAGGAACTATTACATTCAACATACTTATTGATTTATTAGTCAACTGCGGTTGGGCAGAACCTGTGCAGATGCTTTTAAAGTCCAGTGTCTTAATAAGATGATACGCAAATGGTAACTCAAAGTGCCCATAGGTTTCTTTTGGAAGAACAACAAAAGAGTTGTTTGTTACAAATGAAGCCTTGTGATGTGTTCTTAAAACATCACCACTACCGTTGCCTCGACTTGTAATAAGCGTTACATAATCAAAACAATTTGCTTTGGTATAATAACCTATTACACCATTTGCGCCATAGACTGGATACTCACCATTGGGAACCAGCAGACTGGTGGGAAGCATCTTTCCGTATTGAACAGAAAATACATCATCAATATTTCTCTCTTCCCACCCTTGAGGGATGCCGTCGATGATAGGGGTGGTTTCATGGCCAGGGAAACGCAGATCCACAAACCATTCTTTATACAGCCGCTGCGCCGCTTCTTCCAACAGTTTGATTTGCTTTTGGTTGTTTTCAGTCAGGTCATCATAGGCAGAAAGAACATCCACAACAGTCTGCTGTTCTGCAAGGGACGGCATATCAATAGGAACACTACTCAAAATAGAAGTGTTCAAATTAAGCATTGTTGCACCGACTGCATGTTTTTCCACCCAACCGACGGTTTCTGCTTTTTGTAACTGGTAAAACACAAATTTGGGAATAGCCTTGCTTTTGTCTATGGTAACACGCAGACAACCAGTACCACACAGCCATCCTTGTTCCAGTTCTGTGGCAAAAGCACACCGCCCCACATCTCCTCTACGGGAATAGAGAATATCACCTACTTCAATCTTATGGCGGCTCAGCCGATTTACATGGTCCTCAGAAACTCGCGCAATGGATGCTTCTGAGATATAGCCATTGACCAAATCTTTTGGCATAACAACCGGGGTTCCTTCTTCAGAATAATCAGATTGGTGAAGTTGGGACCCAAAGGGGCCAGTTTGAATAATAGACGAAATATTGCCCAGTGTAACCTTTCCCCAACTCATAGCCCCATCTCCTTCATATTCTTCGAGATGGTATTCATCAGTTCATTGGACTCAGCCTGCAACCTGAGCAATTCCCGGTGAATCTCCGTCATCCGCTGGGCAAAGTCCACGCTGTCATCTTCCACAGCGGCGACGCCCACATAGGCACCGGGGGTCAGGGAATAGTTCTTCTCCTTGATTTCCTCCCGGGTTGCCACCTTGCACAGGCCGGGGATGTCCCGATACTCGCCCTCGCCGAACTTCTCATAGAGCCAGCAAGCCTCTTTTAAAATGACAATCATCGCTTCTACTGCGGCGA
>CALYTB010000124.1 GCA_945486035.1 uncultured Clostridia bacterium | reverse complement strand
GCCACACCAGCGTGCGCGCTGGTTCGCAATGACAGGTAATCGGGGCACGGCCCGCTAAACAACAATTTATCTTCCAACTGAGTCTTTAAAAAAGTGGGGCTATTGCTGCTGCAATAGCCCCACCGGCGTGTAACGCTAAGCAGGAAGTATCTTCAGTTATGAATTACTTTGCCCACTCGTCGATCTGACGCTGAGCCTCGGCCAGGATTTCGTCCAGACCGGAAGCACGCATCTCATCCAGCATATCGGCGATCAGAGCTCTGGGCTCCTCGGTGCCGGTCATCAGGACGGGACGGTACTGAGCATAGATGGCGATACAGGCCTGCAGCTGGTCAGCCACGGGAGCGGTATCGAAGGCGAAGCCCAGGGTGGGAGAGCCGATGGCCTGCTCGTTCAGAGCCTTGACCTCATCCCACTGGTTGAACTCCTCGGTGACCTGCTGGGTAACCTGGAAGAAGGTGCCCTGGGTGTAGCCGGCCATGGTCCAGTCGGTGTTCAGACGCTCGACCTTGCCGTCCACATACTGGAAGTTCTCGCCCTCCAGGCCGAAGTACAGGGAGTCACGGACGAAGGAGTCGGTGTTGACCAGCTCCAGCAGCTGCAGAGCCTTCTCGGGGTACTTGCAGGAGGCGCTGATGCAGTTCATGGAGCCCTGAACGGTGGCGTTGGACAGCACGGTGTTGCCGTACTGGATGGCCACGGCGTCAACGCCCATCTGGGGACCCCAGGTGGTGACGGCGGCCAGGGACCAGCCCTGCGCCACGAAAGCGGCGCGGTAGGAGGGAGCCTCGCTCAGAGTGGCGGCATCGGAGTTGATGTAGCCGGCCTCATACCACTGATGCAGGATGTCCAGGTCAGCCAGGACGTCGTCCTGCTCGAACACGGAGACAACCTTGGGCTCGCCGCCGGTGTAGGAAACGCCGATGGCAGCCAGGCCGGCGGACAGATCGTCATACTTGGAGCTGTAGATGGCATCCCAGCCGCCCATGGCCATGACCACAGGAGCGGAGCCCATGTTCTCGTACATAGCCTTGACGATGGGGGTCACGTCAGCCATGGTGTGGGCGCTGGCGTAGTCCAGGCCGGTGGCTTCCACAACAGCCTTGTCGTACACAAAGTACTGAGTAGCGGAGGAGTCCTTGTAGGTGGGCACGGCGTACAGGCCGCCGTTCACCTTGCAGGCATCCCAGTAGTCGGCGGGGATCAGGTCAATCAGCTTGGGGGCATTGGCTTCCAGAATGCCGGAGATATCGGCAAAAGCGCCGATGGCTACGTCATTGTAGAAGGTGCCGTTGTTGGTGAACATAATGTCGTAGGGCTCGTTGGTGGAGACGATCATGTTGCGGCGGGTATCCCAGTCGCCCCAGCCAACAACCTCGATGTCCAGATGGATACCGATCTTCTCTTCCAGATACTTGTCCATATTGGCCTTCCAGGCATCGTAGTTGCTGGGCATACCGGAGCCGACGGTGACCCACTTCAGGGTGGGGATCTCAGCGGGCGCAGCACCCTGGCTGTCGGCGGGCTGATTGGCTGCAGGCTGGTTGCCGGAGCTGGCGGGCGCTTCCGTCTTGGAGCCGCAGCCCGCGAACAGGGAAGCGACCATCAGGACGGCCAGCAGCAGTGCGAGAATCTTCTTCATTTGTGTTTTCCTCCTAAAAATATTCTATTGAAACGGGACGATGCCCGCCACAATACGGAAGGGGTTAATTGACAATTGACAATTATGGTATCCCTGCGGGATTTGATTTGAAAACGCGTATTGGGGCAACCGGACAGATTGTCGCGTTTTCGGTCTTGCACGATTTGCGTTGGGGCCGGTAACTGTTGAACCAGAACAATTGTCAACTGTCAATTGTCAATTGTCAATTCGATACCGCACCCACCCGAATTCCAAGGGGACTTATCAGCCCTTCACGGCGCCCACGGTGAGGCCGGAGATGAAGTACTTCTGGAAGAAGGGGTAGATGCAGGCGATGGGCACGGCCACCACGAAGGCGATGGCCATACGGACGGCCTCTTCGGGCATGGCCTTCTTCAGGTCGGCGCTGGTCATACCGGCGGAGGGGTTCTTGGTCAGGTACTCCAGGCTCTTCTGCATGGAGTCCAGGGTTGCCTGCAGGGACTTGAGGCTGGAATCGTTGATGTACAGCATGGACTGATACCAGTCGTTCCAGTAGCCGAAGGCCAGGAACAGAGCGATGGTGGCCAGAACCGGCTTGGAGATGGGCAGCACGATCCGGAAGAACACCGTCCACTGGGAAGCGCCGTCAATCTTGGCCGATTCGATGATGGAATCGGGAACCGTGGTTCGGAAGAAGGTACGGGCGATGGTGACATTGAAGCTGGATACCGCCAGGGGCAGAATCAGCACCCACAGGTTGTCGCGCAGGCCCAGGATCTGGGTATTCACCACATAGCTGGAGGCAAGGCCGCCGCCGAATACCATGGGGATGAACACCAGCATGGTGAGGAATCCGTTGAGCTTGTGCTCTTTGCGGGACAGGACGTAGCCCATGAGGCAGGTGAGCATGACACCCAGCACGGTGCCGATGACGGTAACCTTCACGGACACCACCAGAGCGTTGAGGATCACATGCTTCTGGTTCCACAGGAAGGTGTAGGCATCGAAGGACGCGGTCTCGGCTGTGACGTAGAGCTGGTAGCCCTGGGTACGCAGTACATCATTCTTGGTGATGGAGATGATGAAAATGAAGATGATGGGCAAAAAGCACATCAGCGCGAGAACCAGGAACAGAATGTTGAACAGCACATTGGACGTGGGGCTGATCCGGTTCAGGCGGTTCATGTTGTCGTTGGTGGTGGCAGCTTTTTTCTTACTCATGCAGACCGCCTCCTTAAATCAGCGCACTGTTGCGGTCGATCTTGCTGACGATCGCATTGGCGGTGAGGATGGTGACACAGCCCACGATGGACTGGAACATGGAAGCCGCGGCGTTCTGACCCAGACGGCTGCTGGTGGAGACCATCTGGTAGATCTTCACATCGAAGGTGGTGACCACCTCGGCGATTTTCACGTTGGCGCCACGGGTGACCTGGTAGAAAAGGCCGAAGTCACTGGAGAAGATCCGGCCCACGGCCAGGATGAACATCATAATAATGATAGGCTGCAGCGAGGGCAGGGTGATGTAGCGGGCCTGCTGGGCCTTGGACGCGCCGTCCAGCACGGCGGCCTCATACAGGCTGGTGTCGATGCCGGTGATGGAGGCAAGGTAGACCACCATGGAGTAGCCCAGCACCTTCCAGATATGCATGAAGGTCAGGATGTAGGGCCAGTATTTCGGCTCGGTGTACCACTTGATCCGGTCGCCGCCGAAGTGCTGGATGATGTTGTTCAGCAGACCCTTGTCGCCGTCCAGGAAGGCGTAGACAAAGTAGCTGACCACAACCCAGCTCATGAAGTGGGGCATGAACATCAGGGTCTGATAGACCTTGGACTTGCGCTTGGAGTAAATGTTGCTGATCATGATGGCCAGACCCACGGGGAGCACGATGTCCAGCACGATGAACACCACATTATAGAGAATGGTGTTGCGCAGGATCATGGGGAAATCCTTCAGGCTCAGGAAGTACTGGAAGTTCTTGAAGCCTGCCCAATCACTTTGGATCAGGTTGTACAGGAAGCTCTTTGTGGCATCTACGATCTTGTAGTCCTTGAAGGCCAGGATGATACCGAACATGGGCAGGTAGCAAAACAGCGCATACCACACCATGGTGGGAACAGCCAAAACGGTCAGTTCCGTATCGTCTCTGGTCCACTTGTTACGACGCTGACCCAGCTTCACGGGCTTGGCTTTGGTCTTGAGTTCAGCCATGAGATTATCAGTCCTTTCTTCGGTCCTGCCCCGGAGCGGCGCTCCCAGGCGTGTGCACATATATTATATTTTTATTAACGAATTTAGGAAAGTCTAAAAAGGATACTTTATAGTATATAAAGGAACACTTTTTCAATCTATTCTTTTTGTGCATTTCTGACAGATTTTTCCGTTTTGTGGATACTTACCAAAGTTTTAACAATTTTTCTGGTGATTCCTCCAAATTTCCTTTTTTCGCAAATTCCCTCTTCCAATCGGCTCAGGTTTGGGCGATAATGCTTGCAGCAACTTCCCTGTATACCGGTATCGGCAGGGGGTGCAGGAATCAATGCTTTCTTTATCATTTTCAACACAAGGAGGAACTTTATGATTTCGTCCGTGACTGTTGCCGGTCAGCCTCCCCGGGGCTATGAGGCCGCGCTGGAGGCGCTGAAAGGCGAGCTCGGCTTCGGCCTTGGCCGCCGGGGCGTGCAGGTTACCGCGGTGAAGGGGGATCATCTTGGGGTGTGCTGCGACGGCAGCTCCGTCACCGTCACCTGGGCCGAGCCCATCCAGTTTTACCGGGCCCTGAGCCTGATCCCTCAGGAGCTTACCCCCTGCGACATCCGGGAGGAGGCCGCTTTCGAATCCAGGGGCGTGATGTTCGACTGCTCCCGCAACGCGGTGCTCACCGTGGAGGCGCTGAAGGGCTTCCTGCGGAAAATGGCCCTCATGGGTCTGAACCTGGGCATGATGTACACCGAGGACACCTACGAGGTCCCCGAGCAGCCCTTCTTCGGCTATAAGCGGGGCCGCTATACCTATGACGAGCTGAAGGCGCTGGATGATTACGCGGATATGCTGGGGATTGAGCTGATCCCCTGCATCCAGACCCTGGGCCACCTGGACCGGGTGATGAAGTGGCCTGATTACCACCACGTCCGGGAGAATGAGTCCGTCATCGAGCCGGACCGGGAGGAGACCTACGAAATCCTCACCCAGATGATCCGGGCGGCCTCCGCCCCCTACCGCTCCAAGCGGATTCACCTGGGCATGGACGAGGCCTACGGCATGGGACTGGGGGCCCACCTCCATCACCATGGCTACGAGAATCCCCAGAACATCATGGGCCGGCATCTGAAGCGGCTGCTGGACATCTGCGAGGATTTGGGGCTCTCGGCCATGATCTGGAGCGATATGTACTTCCAGATTGACGGAATGCACTACCACTCCGAGAAAGACCCCTCTCCCGAGGCCATCGCCGCGGTGGACAAGCGGGTGAGCCTGGTGTACTGGGACTACTACCAGAGCCGGGAGGATATGTACGACGATGCCCTGCGCAAGCACGCCATGTTCCCGGCGAAAACGGTCTTCGCCGGCGGCATTTGGACCTGGATCGGGCCGGCACCCGCCTATCCCACCACCATTGCCAACACCCGGGCCGCCCTGGCCTCCTGCCGCCGGGCGGGAATCCCCCTGGTGGTTGCCACCTGCTGGGGCGACGACGGCCAGGAGTGCAATATGCTCACCGCACTGCTGGGCATGCAGCTCTACGGAGAAATGACCTTCCACGGGGAATATGACGAACAGTGGCTTTACGACCGGTTCCGGCGGTGCTGCCATGCCGATGCCGGGGCGTTCCTGGGGCTGTCGGAGCTGAACACCGTTCCCGGCATGCGGTCAAAGCCCAACGATCCCACCAATGTGTGCAAGATCCTTCTGTACCAGGACCCGCTGGTGCAGCTGTTTGAGAAGGATCTGGAGGGCTTCCCCTGCGCGGAGCATTTCGAGGGGTTGGTTGCCAAATACGCCCTGGCTGCCCGGGAGAACCCGGAATATGCTCTGCTCTTCGACTTCTATACCGCCCTGGCCCACGCCGTGGCCCTGAAAGCCAGGTATCATGCCCAGGCGGCGGAGGTACTCCGGGCCGGGGACCGGGAGGGCTGCGGAAGGCTCGCGGAGGACCTGCCCAGCGTTACCGATGCGGTGGAGGCTCTGCGGCAGGTGTGGCGCAGGCTCTGGGAGTCCACCAACAAGCCCTTCGGCTTCGAGGTTCTCGACTTCCGCATGGGCGGCATCATCGCCCGGCTCAAAACCGCCGCTGACCGGCTGGCAGCCTACAGCCGGGGGGAGATTGACGACATTCCCGAGCTCTCCGGGGAGACCTTCCTCCTCAAGCGCCGGGAGGACAATTCCGTCAGCTGCACCAACACCATGGCAGAGCTCCTCACCGCCGCAAGACTCGACCACCCGTTTTAATCAATTGACAATTGACAATTGACAATTGTGCTTATCAGCTTAAGTCAGCAAGCCGACAAATTGTTGTTTGGCGAGATGTTTTGGAAATCCTGGAATTACTCTGTAGGGGAGCCATTCAT
>CALYTB010000123.1 GCA_945486035.1 uncultured Clostridia bacterium | reverse complement strand
ATGCAGTTGATCTTCGCTGGATCGCTACAAATCCGGCAGAAGCGGCGAACCCTTGCTGCGACCAGACTCTCATTCTTTTTGCGGACTTCCTTCGGGAATGGTTGGAAATGATGCGAAGCAAAGTAGGGGAAACCACTTATGCAGCTTACGCTATGAACGTTGAGAAAAGTATCATTCCTTTCTTCAAGGCAAGGAATTGTACGGTTCAGGATTTGGAACGGCATCCTAAAATCATCCAGGACTATTACCAAAGCCTGTTGGAAGCGGGATTGTCCCCGACTACAGTTATCCGTCGTCATGCAAATGTACGCAAATGCCTTCAGTATGCGTTCCAGCTTGGCATTATCAAATCCAATCCAGCGGATCGTGTTGAGAAACCAAGGAAAGCGCAATATAAGGCGACGATTTATAACCAGGAGGAATTGAATGTTCTTTTCAAAGTAGCGCGAGGTGACCCGCTGGAACTTCCCATTATTCTTGGCGCATTTTATGGCTTGCGGCGAAGTGAGGTACTGGGCCTGAAATGGGATGCCATTGACTTTGAAAAGAAGACGATTTCAATTAGGCATACAGTAACAGAAATGTGTGTTGATGGCAAAGCGACTGTTTTTCAAAGAGACACAACAAAAACAAAGTCCAGCTGCAGAACGCTTCCCCTGGTTGCACCCTTTGAAAGACTATTGCGGAAAGTAAAACAACAGCAGGAAATCAACCGTCAGGTTTGCGGCAGCTGCTACTGCAACGACTATTTGGAATACGTGAATGTGAATGCCATTGGAGAACTGATGAAACCCAATTTCATCACCCAGCATTTTGACATTCTCTTGGCAAAGAACAAGCTGAAAAAGATACGTTTTCATGATTTGAGACATAGCTGTGCCAGTTTACTCTATGCCAATGGTGTGAGCCTGAAGGAGATTCAGGAATGGCTGGGACACAGCGATATCAGCACCACATCCAACATCTACACACATTTGGATTTTTCCAGTAAGGTTTCGTCTGCAAATGCAATTCTTCCGGCGTTTCCCAAAAATGTTCAATATTTTGCTTCTGAGCAGTAAAAAATGCTCCGAAGCATAACACTTCGGAGCAAATATGGTGCCGGTGGCGGGGGTCGAACCCGCACGAGTTATTAGCCCAACGGATTTTGAGTCCGCCTCGTCTACCAATTCCAACACACCGGCAGATATATTTCTTTACACCCAGACAAGCATCCCCCGGAATTTGGAGGGATATGCAGGAGGGATGTGAAAGAAAAATGAAAAACAGAATCTGAAAAATGCTTGATTATCTAAGACTTTTCCCAACACCGGCGACAGATGGCGAAGAGGTTTTTGAGTCCGCCTCGTCTACCATTCCAACACACCGGCAGGGTAAGGATAGTATAGTATATTCTTTCGGAAAATGCAAGGGGAAAGTTTTCTCCCGGGGAGGGCCCCGGGAGGAATTTTATGGGTGTTGGCGTTTGGGCAGGAAGGCCAGCAGGGCGGCCATCAGGATCAGGGGGAAGACACAGCCGGCAAGAAGGCCGGCGCGAAGGTTGTCTGCGGCGTGCTGGGTGATGCTGCCCACCATGCCCGGGCCCAGGGCGCCGCCCAGATCTCCCGCCATAGCAAGCAGGGCGAACATGGCGGTACCGCCGGTGGGGAAGCGCCCTGAGCAGATGCTGATGGTGCCGGGCCACAGGATGCCCACGGAGAAGCCGCAGAGGATGCAGCCCATGAGCCCCAGAACGGGACTTGCCGACAGGGAGGCCAGCAGATAGCACACCAGGCACAGCGCCCCGGAGGCCAGCATGAATCCGGTCAGGTTCAGCCGGTGGCCGTACTTGCCGAAAATCACCCTGCAGATGCCCATGGACACGGCGAACAGGCAGGGCCCCGTGAGATCGCCCCATGTTTTGCTCAGGCCGATGGCGGCTTCGGCAAAGGCGGAAGCCCACTGGGCCATGGCCAGCTCCGAGGCCCCGGCGCAGACCATCAGCACGATGGCCGCCCAGAACAGGGGCTTTCGCAGCAGGCCCCGGATGCCCAGTCCCCTGCCCTCCTCCACCAGATGCTCGATGGGACAGGTGGCGAAGTGATAGATGTTGTAAAGGGGCAGCAGCGCCCAGATGCAGGCCAGCCACTTCCAGCGGTCGATGCCGAACACCGCGAAGAAGAGGGTGGACAGCACCACCACCCCCACGCTTCCCCAGCAGTAGAAGGAGTGGAGCAGGCTCATGACGGCCTCCTTGTGCTCGAAGGGGCAGGCCTCCACAATGGGGCTGCCCAGCACCTCAATGAGGCCGCTGCCGATGGCGTAGAGAAGGACACTGAGCAATATTCCCGTGAAGGGGTCGGGGAAAACCTCCGGCAGCAGCGCCAGCCCCAGAAGCCCTGCCGCGGAGCAGACCTCCGAGGCCACGATGCACCTGCGGTAGCCGATGCCGTCCACGAACCGGGCGCACAGGAAGTCCACAATCAGCTGGGTTAGGAAAAACGCGGTGGGAATCAGGGCGATGCGCCCCAGGGGGATGGCATAATCGCTGTGGAATTTCAGAAACAGCAGCGGCGCGAAGTTGGCGCAAATGGCCTGGGTGATGAAGCCTAAGTAGCAGGCAAGCAGGGTTTTCCGATAGTTTTTCATTGTGTTCTCTCCGGGAATAGGATAATACAGAGGGGAAGGAAAATTGGTGTTTGTCAAATATTCGCTGTCATTGCGAGCCAGTGCGCACACTGGCGTGGCAATCCCCCGGTCCCATGAAACCAGGTAGCGATTACCGCCATAAATCGCAACATCTCCCACTCTTTAGGGTGCTTTTCGGTACATTTTCTCTCTAACCGGGGGATTGCCACGACCAGTCTGCGGACTGGTCTCGCAATGACAGGAAACATGGAGGCGAAGCGACAAACACCAATTTGTCGCAGAGTTACATTCGCCTGCA
Source organism: uncultured Clostridia bacterium (assembly GCA_945486035.1). Lineage (GTDB taxonomy): Bacteria > Bacillota > Clostridia > Oscillospirales > Oscillospiraceae > Faecousia. The sequence goes on along the minus strand of CALYTB010000123.1, from coordinate 3,301 downwards.
AATGCCGCGCCGGGAGGCGCGGCATTGGGGGGTTAGAGGACGAAGCCGAAGATGACGTACATCACGAAGCTGACCACCGCGATGGAAACGCAGTAGGGCGCCTGGGTTTTCACATGGTCGATGATGTCGCAGCCGGTGGTGGAGCAGGTCATGATGGTGGTGTCGGAGATGGGAGAGCAGTGGTCGCCGAAAATGGAGCCGCCATACATGGCTCCGGCCACCAGCGGGATGCTGACACCCATCTGGGTTGCCATGGGCAGGGAGATCACCGCCATGATGGCCATGGTGCCCATGGAAGTTCCGGTGGCGAAGGAGATCAGCATGGCAATCAGGAAGGTCAGGGCCGGCAGCAGCGCCGGGGACAGCAGCTTCTGGAACAGGTAGCTTAAGTACGAGCCGGTGTCCAGGCCTTTGACCACGGTGCCCATGGTGAAGCCGAACAGCAGGATAAAGGCGATGGGCAGCATGTGGCTCATGCCCTTGAACATCTCACTGATGGCCTGGTCCACGGTGAACACCTTCTGGAAGATTGTCATGATCAGGATGGTGAGCAGGCTCAGAACCACCGCCCACAGCAGCGCCTGCATACCGGCGCCCTTGGTGATGGCCACACCGGCCCGGCAGATCTCCCGGATTACGGGAATCTGAACGGCGGTCTCGGCCTGGGCCCAGCCGGTGCCAATGAGGGTGGCGAAAATCGTGACGATCAGCACGCCTACGGGAACCAGCAGATTGCAGGCCCGGGGTTTGACGTTGGAGGAAGCCGCCTGCACGTTTTCCACGCTTCCGTGGCCGGGTTCATCCAGCTGCTCCGTTTTCGCGGCCCGCTTCTCCGCGGCGGCCATGGGGCCGAAGTCCTTCTGGGTCAGGCTCACGAACAGCGCCATGAGAATGGCCAGGATGCAGTAGAAGTTGAAGGGCAGGGACTTAAACAGCATGGCAACGCTCTCCCCCTCGCTGACACCGCCGGAGACCAGATAGCCCGCCATGGAGGCCAGCCACCCGCTGAAGGGGAACAGCACGCACCAGGGGGTGGAGGTGGTATGGACCAGGAAGGCGGACTTCTCGTGGGGCACCTTCAGCGCGTCATTGACGGGCCGGGACACCGCACCGGTGACCATGCAGCTAAGGGAGCCGGAGGTGAATACCGCGAGGCCAAGAAGCCAGGTGAACAGGTTTGCTCCCCGCTTGGTGCGGATGACACCCTTGTTCTTCACCACCACATTGACGAAGCCCTCAATGCCGCCGGAGCGCTCCATCAGGTGGATCACCGCGCCCACAATCAGGCAGGAAGCGATGATGATCACATTGCTGCCGGACATGGAATCCACGATGGCATAGAGCCCGGCGTTGATGCTGACCAGCGGCGCGAAGGCGTTCAGCACAAAGGAGCCGGTGAGAATGCCGATGAACAGGGAAATAAATACGTTCTTCGTGACCAGCGCCAGCACGATGGTCAGCAGCGGGGGTACCAGGGATAGGAAACCGTATTGCATAATGTTACCTCCTAAAGCATGGTTTGGGGCGGGAATCGCCGGGAAACGAATTGTCAATTATGGTATGCCCGACAAATTGGTGTTCGATGGTTTTGTACACACTGCGTTCTTACTGTAGGGGAGCCATTCATGGCTCCCGTGACACAGTACGTTTTCGCCGCAATGCGGAGTAAAAACGGAACATTTTACCGCCGGGAGCCATGAATGGCTCCCCTACAGCAAAAAACATACATTTCAGATAATTACCAGCCAAACACCAATTTATCGTTTTGGGCAATTGTCAATTCGTAACCGCCCGGTATTCTCCGGCCCGGTTATTTACGAACGGCTTTGCCGCAGTCGTTTCGGATGATTTCTCCGTGTTCCAGGGCGAGTTCGCCGCCGATGAGCACGTATTCGATGCCCTCCGGGGCCGCTGCCGGGTGTTCGAAGGTGGCCTTGTCCTGAACTGTTTCATAGTCGAAGACGGTGATGTCCGCGTCCGCGCCCACGTTCAGGCGGCCCTTGTTCGCAAAGCCCAGGCGCTGGGCGCTCTGGGAGGTCATCTTCTCCACCGCATCGTAGAGGCTTAAGTCCCCCTTCCGGGAAAATTCCGCGAGAAATCTGGGGAAGGAGCCCGCCGCCCGGGGGTGGCCCTGGCCGTTGTTCACCAGACCGTCGCTGCCCAGCATCACGGCCTTGTGGCGGAAGGCCCCCCGGATGTCCGCCTCCTGCATCACATGGCAAACGGTGATGCACTCCGGGAAATCCCGTCGGATTTCGTCGAAGGTCTCCTTGGTGGCCCGCTGACCCTTGTATTTCCCCTCGCAGAATTCCAGCACGCTGTAATCGCAGTGATACCGCTCCAGCCAGCCCGGGTCGTAGGTGGGAGTGCCGATGCGGGTGGAGAAGGCGAAGTAGGGGTAGCAGTCCATGGCCACGTCCAGCCCGTTTAAGCGGTAGGCATCCAGCTGCCGCAGCACCCCCTCCATCTGGCCGAAGCCGCCCATGGAGCCGATGTGGGAAATCTGGACGGGGAGCTTGTATTCCACTCCCGCCGCGCAGAATTCGTCAATGGCATCGAAAATCCCGTCGGCATCGTCGCGCAGGTGGGAGGCAATGAGCTTACCCGAGGGGGCGCAGCATTTGGCCGCCCGGTAGAATTCGTCCCTGTCCGCCCCGGGTACATACCGAAGGCCGAAGGACACCCCCACGCAGCCCCGGTCCAGAGCGGCACGGATACCCGCCTCCATGCCCTGCTTTTCGCTTTCCGAGGCCGCGGCGTAGATATCCGCGGCTCCCGCGGCCTTGCGGTAGTATTCGTGACCTGCAAAGAGGGCCACGTTCACGGGAGCGCCCCGGCGGTCCACCAGCTCCAGGTAGTCCCCGGGATCATATACATTGATGCCGCAGTTGCCGCCCACGGCGGTGGTGACACCCATGCGCAGCATCATGGGGAAGATGCTGGGCCGGATGCAGCCGTTAACAACAGGGTCCTCGTGCATGTGGATGTCAATGAAGCCCGGGGTGACGATTTTCCCGGAGGCATCCAGGGTCATGTCCGCCCCGGGAGTGCCCACGCCCACCCAGGCGATTTTTCCGTTTTCCAGGAGCAGATTCAGCTTCGCGTCCACCCGGTTGGCAGGATCAATCACCCGCCCCCCGGCAATCAGAGTTTTCATAGACGGCCTCCTTTCAAAAGGGGAAATGCAGATGTTGAAAAATAAGCAGGTTGACAAATTGATGTTTGCCTATTTGTTTTGAAAATGCAGGAATAACACTGTAGGGGAGCCATTCATGGCTCCCGTGGGGCAGTACGTTTTCGC
>CALYTB010000122.1 GCA_945486035.1 uncultured Clostridia bacterium | reverse complement strand
TTGATCATTCTGAAATGATACCAAAACTGTCAATTGTCAATTGTCAATTCGGCGATGCCGCTAAACACCAATTTACCGCACTGCCGTGCAAAAAACTTATTCGTGGGGATTATGCAGCAGTTCGTGGGCTTTGCCCTTGAAGTAGCCGTTGTAGAATACATCCATCAGCGGATTGTCGTTGGATTTCTTGATGGCCATATCCCCATCCGCCGCGTAAAGGCCTCTGGTTCTGGTCTCCTTCCGAACAGACCGTGCACCGTCGGCAGGCTGTCCGCCGCCCATGACACACCCGCCGGAGCAGGCCATAACCTCGATAAAGTGGTACGCCTTTTCCCCGGATTTCACAGCTTCCAGCACCTTGCGGGCGTTGGCCAAACCCGAGGCCACGCAGATGCGTACCTCCAGCCCGTTATAGGGCACGGTGAACTCCCGGATGCCCTGGTCTCCCCGGACACCGCAGTCGGCAATGGCATTCAGCGAAGCGATATCGCTGCCCTGGGTCAGGCGGCGAAGCACAGCCTCCGTAACACCGCCGGTGGTTCCGAAGATCACACCGCCGCCGGAGCCGATGCCGAAGGGCATGTCGCAGGCCTCGCTGGGCAGATTCTCGAAGCTGATGCCGTGGGCATCGATCATCCGGATCAGCTCCGCGGTGGTAAGCACCGCGTCCGTATCCTTCTGACCGTGGGTGTAGGAATTGGGCCGCTGGGCCTCCATCTTCTTGGCGGTGCAGGGCATGATGGAAACCACGAAGGTTTTCTTCCCTCCCGCGTTGGCCTCGTCCCGGTAGTATTCCTTCAGCACAGCGGAGAACATTCCCTGGGGGGAGCGGCAGGTGGAGATATTCTCCCTGAATTCCGGATACTCATTCTCCACGAACTTCACCCAGGCGGGGCAGCAGGAGGTCAGCAACGGCAGCTTTTCGCCCTTGCCCACCCGCTCCAGGAATTCCGCACTCTCTTCCATAATCGTCAGGTCCGCGGAATAAGTGGTGTCAAACACCTGGTCAAAGCCCATCCGGTGCAGCGCCGCCACGATCTTGCCCATGGAGCTCTCCCCCTTGGGCAGTCCGAAGGCCTCACCCACCGCCACCCGGACAGCGGGGGCAATCTGGGCCACCACCCGGGTATTGGGATCGCCCAGAGCCTGCCACACATCCGTCATGTTGTGATGGATGGTCAGCGCGCCGGTGGGACACACCGCCCGGCATTGGCCGCAGCCGACACAGTTGGTATCCGCCAGATCCCGGTTGAAGGCCGGCACCACCGTGGCATCCGTGCCCCGATGGGCAAAGCCCAGCACACCCACGCTCTGAATCTCATTGCAGACCCGGACACAGCAGCCGCACAGGATGCACTTATTGGGGTCCCGGACGATGGAGGGAGACGAGAAGTCCACATGCATGGGCTCCCGATGGTTGGCGAACCGGACGTTGTTGATGCCGTGCTGGTAAGCAAGCCGCTGCAGGGTACACTTTCCGTGCTTGTCGCAGGTGGTGCAGTCCCGGCAGTGGGCCGCCAGCAGCAGCTCAATAATCAGCTTGCGGTGCTTGCGCAGACGCTCGGTATGGGTATAGATCACCATGCCGTCCCGGGGCTCCTCGGAGCAGGAGGCGAAGCAGCGGCCCCGGTCATCCTCCACGGTACACAGCCGGCAGGCGCCGAACACGGACAGCTCCGGCTGATAGCACAGTGTGGGGATCTCAATTCCGGCCTTGCGGATAATGGTCAGCAGATTCTTTTCGTTGGTGAATTCCACCTTTTTTCCGTTAATCGTAATGGTTCCCATGATGTCCCCTCCTTATGCTTCCACATAAATGGCATCGAAGGCGCAGTTTTCCTTACAGGCGCCGCACTTGATGCACTTATTGGAATCGATGGTATAGGGCTTCTTCACCACGCCGGAAATGGCGTTGACCGGGCAGTTCCGGGCGCACTTGGAGCAGCCCTTGCAGAACGCGGGGTTGATCACATAGCGGCGCAGGGCCGTACAGGCCTTGGCCCGGCACTTCTTGTCCACAATATGCTCGATGTACTCGTCCCGGAAGGCGCTCAGGGTGGACAGCACCGGCAGCGGGGCGGACTTACCCAGGCCGCACAGGGCCATGGTCTGAACCATTGTCGCCAGCTCCTCCAGGGTGTCCAGGTCCTCCAGCTTGCCCTGGCCGCTCACGATACGCTCCAGAATCTCCAGCATCCGCTTGGTGCCCTCCCGGCAGGGGGTGCACTTGCCGCAGGATTCCCGCTGGGTAAAGCTCATGAAGAACCGGGCCACCTCCACCATACAGGTGTCCTTGCCCATAACCACCATGCCGCCGGAGCCCACAATGGCGTTGAATTTCTTCACGGAGTCAAAGTCCAGAGGCTCGTCCAGATGCTTCTCCGTCAGGCAGCCGCCGGAAGGACCGCCGATCTGAACCGCCTTGAACTCCGCCCCGTTTTTCAGGCCGCCGCCGATGTCGAAAATAATCTGCCGCAAGGTGGAGCCCATAGGTACCTCGATGAGGCCCGTATTCTCGATGGCGCCGGTGAGGGAGAAGGTCTTGCAGCCGGGGCTGCCGGGAGTGCCGATGGAGCGGAACCACTGGGCGCCCTGAAGAATAATCTTCGGCACGTTGGCATAGGTTTCCACGTTGTTGAGCACCGTAGGCTTTTCCCACAGGCCCTTTTCCACGGTTCTGGGGGGCTTGGTTCTGGGCATACCCCGGTTCCCTTCGATGGAGGCGGTCAGTGCCGAACCCTCACCGCAGACGAAGGCACCCGCGCCCTTGTTGATGTGCAGATGGAAGCTGAAATCGGAGCCCAGGATGTTGTCCCCCAGCAGTCCCCGCTCCTCCAGTTGGGAGATCGCGTTCCTCAGCCGTGCCACGGACATGGGATACTCCGCCCGGACATAGATGTAGCCGTGATCCGCACGAACCGCGTAGCCCGCGATCATCATACCCTCGATGAGCTTGAAGGGATCGCCCTCCATGACGGAGCCGTCCATGAACGCGCCGGGGTCGCCCTCGTCGCCGTTGCAGACCACATACCGCTCCCGCTCCTTCTGCCGGGCCACCTGCTTCCACTTCCTGCCGGTGGGGAAGCCGCCGCCGCCCCGGCCCCGGAGACCGGACGCGTCCACTTCCTCAATCACCTGTTCCCGGGTCATCTCGAACATGGCCTTCCTCAGGGCAGCAAAGCCGCCGGCGGCCAGATATTCATCCAGGGATTCGGCGTCAAATTTTCCGCAGTTTTCCAGAACAATCCGGGTCTGCTTGGCAATAAAGGGAATCTCGTCGGGCTGGACATAGATCTGCTGGCCCTTCTTGTACAGCAGCCGCTCCAGCACCTCGTCGCCCAGCACCGTCTTTTCAAAAATCTCGGCGCAGTCCTGGGGCTGAACCCTGATGTACTGAACGACCCGGTCCCCCTTCTGAATCCGGACCAGGGGTCCCAGCTCACAGAAGCCCTGACAGCCCGTCTTCTTCACGCCTACAACCTTCTCGTCGTGGTTTCCGCCGCAGGGGGAGAATACCAGCTGAACCCCGGGTGCCTCCCGAACCAGCTTCTCAAAGGTTTCATGAATCCCTTTGGAGCCGGTGGCAATACAGCCGGTGCCGGAGCAGACCAGAATCCGGCAGTCATAGCGCTTGATCTCCTGGCAGGCATCCAGGCCGGCCTGCACCAAATCTTCAACCGTCTTCATCATCAGCCTTTACCTCTCAATTCTTCAATGAGTGCCAATGCCTTCTCGGGGGTCATGGAGGGATGGACCTGGTCGTTGACCATCATGGTCGGGGCAAGTCCGCAGGCGCCCAGACAGGATACCGTTTCCACGGTGAAGAGCATATCGTCGGTGGTGTGCTTCTTTTTGCTCAGGCCCAGCTCCTTCCACAGCGCCTCCAGCACAGGGGTGGAGTGGCGGACATGGCAGGCCGTGCCGTCGCAGACCTTGATGATGTACTTTCCCTTGGCTTCAAAGGAGAAGTTCTCATAGAAGGTGGCAACCGAGTAGGCCTTGGCCTCGGTAATGCCGATCTGCTCTGCAACATACGTCAGCAGTTCCCCGGGAAGATACCGGAACTCCGCCTGAATATCCTGCATAATGGGGATCAGGGATCTGGCTTCCCGCACATAACGGGAGAGAATCTCGTCCGTTTTGCGGTAATAGGATTCATCCAGCATAGAAAAGTGTACCTCCTTGTGCCTATCGGGTAACAGGCGGTTTTCAGGATGGGTAAACGATTTTATTATTATATCAGATTTCAGAAACTTTTCTATGCGCTTTTTCTACATATATCCCAAAAACATTTGTAAAATCCGTACAATATTGGTCCATTTGTACCGATACAAAAATATCCATTCAACCTCCACCCCTCATCCCGGCAGATAGATAAATTGATGTTTATTGAATAAACGCTGTCATTGCGAACCAGTCCGCAGACTGGTGTGGCAATCCCCCGGTTAGACGTACAATGTTGCGATAAGTATCCACAAGTGCGGGAGAATTCACGTTTTTGGTGGTAATCATTACCGGGTTCCTTCTAACCGGGGGATTGCCACGCCAGTGTACGCACTGGCTCGCAATGACAGCAAAGACATACAAACACCAATTTGTCATCCCTCCCCTCCATTCCCATTATTCGCGCCTCCGCGGCGCAGAAACGGGCACCTGCGTACACCCCGGCGGTTTCACGCGCGGGACGGATACACAGGTGCCCGTAATTCTTTATAATCTGAGTGCGTCCGCCATCCGGCGGAGGAACCGGTCATTGGAGGGGACTTTTGTTTCCCCGGGGAAAAACCGTTCCCAGGTCCGCCGGTCTCCATGCTTCCACCCGGAGGCAATGGCCAGCCGGATATCCCGCTCCACCTGTTGGGGGCTCACCCCGCAAGCCTCCGCCACCGCGGGATAAATCTGCTTGGTGATCGCAGCCCGGGGATGCCTGGCCCTGTAGAGAATCGCCGGCAGCAGGAAGGAAAAGCCCTCATGCCCGGAGCGCATCCCCAGAGAAAGCAGTGCGCTTGTGATTCGGACATAGGGCTCCGTGGACCGGCTTTCCATGGGAAAACGAAGCAGATCCTCCGTCCGCGCCGCCAGCGCACGGGGATTGCAGGGCTTCATCATCACATAGGACACCGCCAGCTGCTGAAGCCCTTGCTGGATATAGGGCGTAAACAGCGTGGTCACAGCCAGCACCGCCGCGGAGCAGCCCAGATTTCGGATTCCGCTCAGCAGGGAGATGCCGTCCACCTCCGGCATATTCAAATCCAGGACAATTCCGTCGGGCTGAAAGCGTTCCGCCAGTTCCAGGGCCTCATTGCCGGTGCCGCAGCATTCTACCCGATGCCGGTTTCCCAGCGCCCGCAGCAGAATCCGGCTGTACTCCCCGCCCGGGTCCACGACCAACAGCTTCCGCATACAATTCCCCGCCTTTATGCCCGGTTTTCGCACCAAGGATTCCCGCATACAGAATATCACAGAATCCTTCTGGGCGCAATCCAAACGCCATAGATTCTTCGACGTTTTTCGACACAGCTCCATTCGGGCAGGGCTGCATCTATAAAATTGACACATCCAACCCAAAACAACACCTAGTCAAAGGGCCTCGTGTTGGTGTATAATTCCGACAGAACGAAGAAAAGAGGTAGATCTATATGAAATCCAGCCTGCAAACCATTCAGACCCTGGCCAAAATTGCGAAGGTTCTGTGTAAAATCGCCTTTGTCTTTTGTATTGTCGGTGCCGTCGGATGCCTGCTGGGCATCTGTTCCCTGGCACTGGGAATTACCGGCGCGCTGAAGATTGGCGGTGTCACCATTCACGGTTTGATCGAGCAAAACGCCGGTGTGACTCTGGGCACCATGTACGCTTCCATGGCCGCGGGACTCATTCTGTGCACAGCAGAAGCATTCCTGGCAGAAATTGCCGGGAACTACTTCCGTCATGTGCTGGAAGTGGGAACGCCCTTCACCACCCAGGGTGCGGATGAGCTGAAGCGCCTGGGCATCTGGACCATCGTCCTGCCCCTGGTGACCATGATTGTTGCCAGCATCGTCTGCAAGATCCTCACCATTTTCCTCCCCGGCATCGCGGAGCTCCGTCTGGATGACTATTCCTCAGTGGCTCTGGGCGTAGGCTTCCTGGTGGTGTCCGTTCTGTGCCGTTACGGCGCAGAAGCCCTCTCCGCCAGGCAGCAGAATTCCGAACAATAAATTGTTGTTTAGCGGCTTCGGCGAATTGACAATTGACAGTTGACAATTTTGGTATTATTTCAGAATGATCAAAAACGC